>NZ_JBEZHK010000037.1:61927-74712 GCF_040650555.1 Streptomyces sp. NPDC048664
GAAGGTTTGTCCCCCGCTGCCCGCGCCCAAGTGCTACGCGTGTTCTCGCCACCGATTGGTGATCGGCAACCTCCGGTCCTTGCCGAAGCCCTTGGCCGAGATCTTCGTGCCCGGCGGGTACTGCCGCCGCTTGTACTCCGCCGTGTCCACCATGCGCAGCGTCCTCACCACCAGCTCACGGTCGAACCCCGCCGCCACGATCGCGTCGGCCCCCTGGTCGCGGTCCACGTACAGGTCCAGGATCGCGTCCAGCACCGCGTAGTCCGGCAGCGAGTCGGTGTCGATCTGCCCCGGGCGCAGCTCCGCGCTCGGCGGCTTGGCGATCGAGTTCGCCGGGATGGGCGGGGTCTCGCCCCGCTCCTCAGCCGTGCGGTTGCGCCGGCGCGCCAGCCGGAACACCGACGTCTTGTACACGTCCTTGATCGGCCCGTACGCCCCCACCGCGTCCCCGTACAGCGTCGAGTAACCGACCGCCAGCTCCGACTTGTTGCCCGGCGCGAGCACGAGGTGGCCCTCCTGGTTGGACAGGGCCATCAGCAGCGTGCCGCGCAGCCGGGCCTGGAGGTTCTCCTCCGCCAGTCCGGTCAGCCCCAGCGACTCCATGTACGCGGCGAACATCGGCTCGATGGGGACGGTACGGAAGTTCAGCCCGGTCCGGCGCGCCAGGTCGGCCGCGTCGTCCCTGGAGTGCCCGGAGGAGTACTTCGACGGCATCGACACGCCGTACACGTTCTCCGCGCCCACCGCGTCGCACGCGATCGCCGCGACCAGCGCGGAGTCGATGCCGCCGGACAGGCCGAGCAGGACCGACCGGAAGCCGTTCTTGGTGACGTACGCCCGCAGGCCCGTCACCAGCGCCGCGTACACCTCGTCGTCGTCGGTGAGGCGGGGCGCGTACCCGCCCGCCGGCGCGGGGTCGGGCGCGTAGGGCGCGAGCGGTTCCTCGGACAGCACCAGCCGGTCGACGCGTAGCCCGTCGTCCACGACGCCGCTCGGCGCGTCCGCCCGGGCCGCCGGCAGCTCCAGGTCCAGGACCAGGCACTCCTGCGCGAACTGCGGCGCCCGCGCCAGCACCTCGCCGTCCCCGGCGACCACGATCGAGTCCCCGTCGAACACCAGCTCGTCCTGGCCGCCCGTCATGGCCAGGTACGCGGTGGTGCAGCCGGCCTCCCGCGCCCGCCTGCGCACCAGCTCCAGCCGGGTGTCGTCCTTGTCGCGCTCGTACGGCGAGGCGTTGATCGAGAGCAGCAGCCCGGCCCCGGCCGTCCGCGCCGCCGGCACCCGCCCGCCCTCCTGCCACAGGTCCTCGCAGATGGCGAGCGCGATGTCGATGCCGTGCAGCCGCAGGACGGGCATGGTGTCGCCGGGCACGAAGTAGCGGAACTCGTCGAAGACGCCGTAGTTGGGCAGATGGTGCTTGGCGAAGGCGAGCGCGACCGCGCCCCGGTGCAGCACGGCCGCCGCGTTCTGCGGGGTGCCGGCGGGCTGGCCGTACCGGGGCTGGGCCGTCTCGGACCGGTCGAGGTAGCCGACGACCACCGGCAGCTCCCCGAGGCCCTCCTCGGCCAGGCGCGCGGCCAGCGCCCGCAGGGCGGCGCGTGAGGCGCCCACGAAGGAGGAGCGCAGGGCCAGGTCCTCGACGGGGTAGCCGGTCAGCGCCATCTCCGGGAACGCCACCAGGTGCGCTCCCCGCTCGGCGGCCTGCCGGGTCCGGCGGACGATCGCCTCCGTGTTGGCGGCGAGGTCGCCGACGGTGGAGTCGATCTGGTTCATTGCGAGGCGTAGTTGAGGCACGTGACCAGTCTAGGGCCCGATAATCGTCAGGGCGACGTTAAGCATCCCCGGAGGAGGCCCGGACGCGGGTGCGCCCGCTCCTTCGGAAAGGAGCGGGCGCACGCGTGGAGCGGGTGGAGCGGTGTGCGTCAGTGACGGCGGTACGAGTCGACGTAGCCGGGCGCGGGCGAGCCCACACCGGTGACGTCGTCGTAGCCCTTCGTCGCCTGCAGCGAGCTGTCCTTGCCGAGGCTGCGCACGGAGACGGCCACGCCGCCCTTGGCGTCGAGGCCGTTGACGAAGTCGACGCGCGCGACGGCGAGGTCCTTGCCCGTCGGCTTGTCCACCACGTCGTGGAACAGGTTCTTGCTGAAGCGGGAGTAGATCGCCGGGTTCGCGAACCCGAGCGCCGTACCACCGCCCGCCTCCTGGGCCAGGGACTGCACGGCCGCGATCACGGGAGCCGCCAGCGAGGTGCCGCCGATGCGGTACTCGCTGTACTGCTGCGACCCGTCCGGGAAGGTCTGCGTCTGGCCGACCAGGAAACCGGTGTTGGGGTCGGCGATCGCCGCGATGTCCGGAACGACGCGGTTGCCCGTGGCGCTGTTGGCCGTGGCGAGCCCGTTCGGGACGATGCCCTTCTGGTAGTAGGGCTGCGCCACGTTCTTGCTGGTGCCGCCGCCCGCGCCCGAGGTGTAGGCGCCCGGGAAGCCGGTCCAGCTCTTGCCGTCCGTGGACAGCGTGGCCTTCTCGGTGCCCCAGCCGGTCTCCCACTGGTACGAGTCGCCCTTGCCGACGGCCAGCGAGGTGCCGCCGACCGCGGTCACCCAGGCCGAGTTGGCCGGGGTGTCGACCTGCTTCGTACCGGTGTTGGCGACCTCGTCGCCGTTGTCACCGGAGGAGAAGTAGAAGCCGATGCCCTCGACCGCGCCGAACTGGAAGACCTGGTCGTACGCCGCCGCGAGGTCCGGCGTCTGGTTGGCCTCGACGTCGCCCCAGGAGTTGGAGACGATGTCGGCCAGGTGGTTGTCGACCACCTTGCTCAGCGAGTCGAGCAGGTCGTCGTCGTAGCAGGACGCGGCACCGACGTACGTGACGTCGGCGGCGGGCGCGACGGCGTGCACGGCCTCGACGTCGAGGGTCTCCTCGCCGTACCAGCCGGAGGCCTTGCACTCCGTGGTCCTGGTGAACGTGCCCGGCAGCGCCTGGTGCAGCTGGCTGGTCTTCCAGCCGGCGTCACCGTTCTTCTTCGCGTACGAGGCCGCGTCGAAGGCGATGGTCGGGGAGGCGTAGGCATCGGTGATGGCGATGCGGACGCCCTTGCCGGTGTACTTGCCCGCGCCGTAGGCCGCGCGCAGCTGCTTGCCGGTGTAGCCCTTGACCGCGTACGGGATCTTGGTGCCGTACGCGTCCGGCAGGGTGGTCGCCGTGTTCGAGCCGAAGTACGTGGAGAACGGCCCGGAGTTCTTGAACACCGCGTCCGGCGGGGGCAGCGTGTCGGCGTGGTTCGCCTTGTGCGGGGCGTTGTCCAGGCCGGTGACGGTCAGGACGGCGCCCTGCAGGGCCTCGGGCACGGTGGCCGTCGAGGACGGCGCGTGGAAGGTCCGGGAGCCCTTGGTGTAGTTGTGCAGCTGGGTGCCGAACGCCTTCTCGGCGGCGGCCACGTCACCCGAGACGGAGACGTAGTGCTGCGTGCTGCCGGTGACCGTCAGGCCCGCCGACTTCAGCCAGGACTTCACCGCGGCCACCTGGGCCTTGGTGGCGCCGAAGCGCGTCTGCGTCTGCTTGGCGGACATGTACTTGCGGTACAGCGGCGAGCGCGGGTCCGACACGGCCCGCGCGTAGGCGGCGAGGCCCTTGGCGTCACGGCCCGCGAGGTAGACCCGGGCGTTGACCTTGGTGCTGTCGGAGGTGGCGCCCTTGTCCGCCTTGGCCGTCGCCCACTGGGGCTTCGTACCGGCGATGGCGTCACGGCTCGGGTGGTCCGCGGCGTGGGCCGCGGGTATGCCGAGCGCCAGTGCGCCGGCCAGCAGCGGCAGAGTCGCCGCCATGCTCACGCCGGCGCGCGTCTTGGCGCGGTTGGATCTCATATAACCCCCTGCAATGCGATGCGTCGCATCTCGTGGTCGGTCCAGGTGATCCGCGTGGAGCGCGCCGCGAGCAGAGCGCGGCGGAGGGATCACACGCGTGGATCACACGTGGGGGTCACTCTTGCGATGAACGGTTCATGTCAGGGGAATGGCGAGGTCAAGAAGAAGCCAAGTGGCGGCTGAGGCGGGGCATTTGAGGCGGTTTGGGGGGCAACCGCGTGTTACGGAATCATTGCAGTTCGGAGAGATCGTTTGCGGCCCGGGTGCCGGATCAAGCGGCAGGCCGCGTTCCGGGCCGCCCGCCGCTCGTACGTCCGCTCCTACGTCCGCTCGCACCTCCGCGCGCCGGCCTCAACGCGGTCGCGCCCCGCGCTCCTTGAGCATGCCGGCCATGAGCTGGATCTCCGACCGCTGCGAGTCGACCATGCTCTGGGCGAGCCTCTTCTCCGGGCCCACCGTGCACGTGGCGACACAGCCCTCCGCCATGTGGACGCCGCCCTTGTGATGGGCGGTCATCAACTGGAGGTAGAGGATCTCGGCCTGCTTCCCCTTGAGCGAACCCAGCTTCCTCAGCTCGGTGTTGGTCGCCATGCCGGGCATCAGCGCGCCGTCCTTGCCGGGAGGCATGTCGCCCATGCCCATCCAGGTCATCGGCGGCAGGCTGGACGTCTTCGGCAGCCCCCACAGATCGAGCCAGCCCAGCAGCATGCCCCGCTGGGCGGCCTGCGTCTGCGTGATGTCGTACGCGAGCAGCCGCACGTCCTTGTCGCTCGTGAGGTCGCGCACGATGAACGACATCTCGACCGCCTGCGCGTGGTGGACCGCCATGTCCTGGGCGAAGCCCGCGTCCGCGGAGTCGGCCGCCGGCACCCTGGTCGCGGAGCCGTCGTTCTCGGCGGACGCGTAGGTGATGGCCCCGGCGGCGACCAGCGCCGCCGCCGCGGCGCCCGCGATCCAGGCGATGTGCCTCACTGGCCGATACCGCCCGTGCACGCGGCGCCCGGCTCGGGCGTCTGGGGTCCCTGGCTGAACTCCTCGATGAACTTGTCGACGTTCGGGTCGCTCGCGCCCGTCACCGTGCGCTGGTGGGCCCAGGCGCTGAGCATGATCGGGTCCTTCTGGTCCTCGACCGGGCTCATCAGGATGTACGTCTTCTGCCGGACCTTGGCCGCGAGCGCGTCGACGTCCGCCTTGGACGCCTTGCTGTTGTACGTCACCCAGACCGCGCCGTGCTCCAGGGAGTGCACGGCGTTCACGTTCTTGACCGGCTTGGTGTAGACGTCGCCCTGGCAGTTCTGCCAGACCGGGTTGTGGTCGCCGCCGACCGGGGGCTCCATCGGGTACGTCACGGCCTTGGTGGTGTGGGTGCGGCCCAGCTTGCCCTGCCACGTCCGCACGCCGTCCGCGCCCGTGGTGAAGTGGCCCGCGCCGTTCGCCGCCTTCCCGTCCTGCGCGCCCTTCGCGTCCGCCGCGGAGGCCTTGTCGGCGGACTGCGACTGGATGAGGACGACGCCGCCGACGGCGAGCGCGGCGACCGCGACCACGCTCGCGGTGACGGCCAGGATCCGGTTGCGGCGCTGGCGGGCGCGGTCGGCGCGGCGCATCTGCTCTATGCGCGCCTTGCGCTCGGAAGAACCGGTCGTGTTGGCGGAGCCCATGGCGAGTCCTTTGGGGGAGGGTGAAGGGAAGGGCGGATCCGCTGATGGTAGTGGGGCCGCGGTGCCGCCGGGGGCGTGCGTCACGCGATTGGCCGGGAGGGGGCGTTTTCCGCCAATAATTTGAACCCGGGATGCGCATTATTTACCCTTGCGGTATGCGGCTGTTGCGCTCCACCGACCTGGCCCTGCGGGTCCTGATGCGGCTCGCCGTCGCCGACGGCACCGGCGGCGCGGCCCGCGAGAACCCCACGACCGCCCGCGAGAACCCCACGACCCGCGAGGTCGCCGAGGCCATGGACGTGCCGTACACGCACGCCGCGAAGGTCGTCGCCGAACTCCAGCACATGGGCCTGCTGACGGCCCGGCGGGGCCGCGGCGGCGGGCTCGCGCTCACCGAGGCAGGGCGGGGCGCGTCGGTCGGCGCGATCGTGCGCGCCTTCGAGGGGGAGGGCGACGTGGTCGACTGCGAGGGGGCGAGCCCCTGCCCCCTGCACACCGGCTGCCGGCTGCGCGGTGCGCTGCGCCGGGCCCAGGAGGCGTTCTTCGCCGCGCTGGACCCGGTGACGGTGCGGGACATGGTGGCGGCGCCGACCGGACCGCTGCTGCTCGGGCTCTCCCCGAAGCCCGCCGCCTGACGCCGCCGGGCCCCACGGCGTCAGTCCCGGGCCGACCAGAGGTCCGGCCCGAACACCTCGTAGTGGATGTCCGCCGGTGTCACGCCCCTGTCGATGAGCTGGGCGCGCACCGCCCGCATGAACGGCAGCGGACCGCACAGGTAGGCGCGTGTGCCCGGGGCGAGGGCCACCCGCGCCAGGTCCACCCTGCCGGTGTGCGAGGACTCGGGCGCCTGGCTCTCGTACCAGAAGTGCACGGTCGCGTCCGGCAGCTTGGCGGCCAGGCCCTCGTGGTCGGCGCGCAGGGCGTGCGTGGCGGGGGTGCGGTCCGCGTGCACCACGGTGACGGGGGCGCCGTGTCCGCTCCGCGCGAGCTGCTCGAGCAGGGCGATCATCGGGGTGACGCCGATCCCGGCGGAGGCGAGCAGCAGCGGTCCGGCGGTCGCGTCCAGGACCAGGTCGCCGTACGGGGCGGACAGCTCCAGGGTGTCGCCCTCGCGCACCTGCGCGTGCAGGTGGCCGGAGACCTCCCCGTCGGGGGCGCCGTCGCCCAGGGCGCGTTTGACGGTGATCTGCCGCAGCGGTGAGCCCGGGGCGGCGGAGAGGCTGTACTGGCGGATCTGCCGGGCGCCGTCGGCCAGCTGGACCCGGACGGAGACGTACTGGCCGGGACGGAAGTCGGGGACGGGGCCGCCGTCGGCGGGGCGGAGCTGGAAGGTGGCGACCTCCGCGGTCTCCGCGACGCGCCCGGCGACCTCCCAGGTCCGCCAGCCGGTCTGCCCGCTCGCGGCGCGGAGCCGCTTCTCCAGGGCGATCAGCGCGTTCGCCATCAGCCAGTAGACCTCGTCCCAGGCCGCCGCGACCTCGGGGGTGACCGCGTCGCCGAGCACCTCCGCGATCGCCGCGAAGAGATGCTCGTGGACGACCTCGTACTGCTCGGGCGCGACGCCCAGGGAGGCGTGCTTGTGGGCGATGCGGCCGAGCAGCACGTCCGGCCGTTCCTCCGGACGGTCCACGAGGAAGGAGGCGAAGGCGGCGATGGAGCCCGCCAGGGCCTGCCGCTGGGTGCCGGTCGCCTGGTTCGCGCGGTTGAACAGGTCGCGCAGCAGTTCGGGGTGCGCGGCGAACAGGCCCGCGTAGAAGCGTTCGGTGATCTGCTCCAGGCAGGCGCCGACGACGGGGAGCGTGGCGCGCACGGTGGCGGCGGACCGGTCGGACAGCATCGGGACTCCTTCGCGGGGCGGGAGGCGGGAGCGCCTGCTCCGGCCGCACCTCACGGTAATAAAACTTGCATCTGAGATGCAAATTAAAAACGGGTCGATACGGGCGCCCGGACAGGCAAGATGGGCGGCAGGGCAGGACACCTGCCGCGCACGCGGGTCCCGGCCGGGCGATCAAGGTCCGCAACGCGCGTGAAACGCTGCTGTGGTGGGATGCTCAGGTGCGCGACCGCCTCCCGCGTTGCGGAACCAGGCGGCCTGACCAGCAAGGATGGGGTAGCGGAAGATGGACAAGCAGCAGGAGTTCGTGCTCCGTACGTTGGAGGAGCGCGACATCCGGTTCGTACGCCTGTGGTTCACGGACGTGCTGGGCTTCCTGAAGTCCGTGGCCGTGGCCCCCGCCGAACTGGAACAGGCCTTCGACGAGGGCATCGGCTTCGACGGCTCCGCCATCGAGGGCTTCGCCCGGGTCTACGAGTCCGACATGATCGCCAAGCCGGACCCCTCGACCTTCCAGGTGCTGCCGTGGCGCGCCGAGGCCCCGGGCACCGCCCGCATGTTCTGCGACATCCTGATGCCCGACGGCTCCCCGTCCTTCGCGGACCCGCGCTACGTCCTCAAGCGCGCCCTGAACCGGGCCTCCGACCTGGGCTTCACCTTCTACACCCACCCGGAGATCGAGTTCTTCCTGCTGAAGGACCGCCCCCTGGACGGCAGCCGCCCCACCCCGGCCGACAACTCCGGCTACTTCGACCACACCCCGCAGAACGTGGGCATGGACTTCCGCCGCCAGGCGATCACGATGCTGGAGTCCATGGGCATCTCGGTGGAGTTCTCCCACCACGAGGGCGCCCCGGGCCAGCAGGAGATCGACCTGCGGTACGCCGACGCGCTGTCCACCGCCGACAACATCATGACCTTCCGCCTGGTCATGAAGCAGGTGGCGCTGGAGCAGGGCGTGCACGCGACCTTCATGCCCAAGCCCTTCTCCGAGCACCCGGGCTCCGGCATGCACACGCACCTCTCCCTGTTCGAGGGCGACCGCAACGCGTTCTACGAGTCGGGCTCCGAGTACCAGCTCTCCAAGGTCGGCCGCTCCTTCATCGCGGGCCTGCTGCGGCACGCGGCGGAGACCTCGGCGGTCACCAACCAGTGGGTGAACTCCTACAAGCGCATCTGGGGCGGCTCCGAGCGCACGGCGGGAGCGGGCGGCGAGGCGCCGTCCTACATCTGCTGGGGCCACAACAACCGTTCGGCGCTGGTCCGCGTCCCGATGTACAAGCCCGGCAAGACCGGCTCGGCCCGCGTCGAGGTCCGCTCGCTGGACACCGGCACCAACCCGTATCTGGCCTACGCGGTCCTGCTGGCGGCCGGCCTGAAGGGCATCGAGGAGGGCTACGAGCTGCCGCCGGGCGCCGAGGACGACGTGTGGGCCCTGACGGACGCCGAGCGCCGCGCGATGGGTATCGAGCCCCTCCCGCAGAACCTCGGCGAGGCCCTCGACCTGATGCGGCGCAGCGACCTCGTCGCCGAGACCCTCGGCGAGCACGTCTTCGACTTCTTCCTGCGCAACAAGAAGCAGGAGTGGGAGGAGTACCGCAGCGAGGTCACGGCCTTCGAACTGCGCAAGAGCCTGCCGGTGCTGTAAGCCCAGGTCAGCGGGGCTATCGCTCGCTTTCCTGGAGGGGCCCACGGTCGCGGACCGTGGGCCCCTCCAGGCGTCGCGCTACGCCTGGGCCGTCTGTGGGCCGTCCGGCGTCGGATCGGTGCGCTGAAACACGGAGTCCACAGCCTTCCGGCTACGGCCCTCGCTGCTCGGGAGCAGGTGCGTGTACACGCGGAGCGTGAAGCCCGGGTCGGTGTGTCCCAGGTACGTGCTCAGGGCCTTGATGTTCTCGCCGGCGTCCAGAAGTACGGACGCGTAGAAGTGCCTGAGAGCATGCATGCCGTGCTCGCGAGCGGCGCGGTGGCGCTCACCCGGCTTGGGTTCCGGGATGACGTCAGCCGTGACGAGAGCAGACTTCCAGAAGCGCGTGTTGAAATCCGTACGCCTTACCGCTCCGTGGCCGTCAAGGCGGACGAACAGGAGCCGCTTGGTCAGCAGCTCGCCATCGGGCCGAAGCCACGGCAGCGTGACTGCAACAGGCGGGTGAGCCTTCATGTGGTCCTTGAGCGCCTTCGCCACGGAATCGGCGAGTGGCACGTCACGTTCCTTGTCACGCTTGGGCCGGGCGAATACGAGCTTCCCGCCTGACACCCTCACCTGGTATCCGACGTGCAGCCACCCGGTACGGAATCTGATCTCCTCGACTGGAAGACCGAAGATCTCGCCCTGCTGCACGACGCAGTCCGACCCCAGATCGTGACAACCCTCAACGCCATCCATGCCGAGGCACCGCATGCGAAGGTCGTCCTCATGGGCTACCCGCGTTTGGTGGAGAAGGGCCACAGCTGCCTCCCCGGCGCTTACGAGGACGTCGAAAACGACTGGATACACACCGTGGCCGACACCCTCGCTACAGAGATGAAGGCGGCCACACAGGACGCCGGATCGTGGGCGGTCTTCTCCGATCCCCGGGACGAGTTCGACGGCAAGGGCAGCTGCGGAAATCCCGAGAGCATCCACGGCATCGTGGAGACCGGGCGCGAGCAGGCGGACAGCGACGCTCCAGCGCCGTCCATGCAGTCCTTCCACCCAAAGCCCACAGGAGCTCGCCTCTACGCGGACGCCCTGGAGCAGACGCTTCAGGGAAAGTGACCGGCGACTGACCTGGGGGCCTGAGTATTCCTACTCAGGCCCCCAGCCACCATTTACGAAAGTCTGTAGGCATGAACACGCCCAACGCAGAACTCCGGCCCATCTTGCCGCGCGTATACGGAGCGGCGGCCACCGGCGCGGTGCTGGCCTACGGTGTCTGCCTTTTCTTCTCCTGGGTCAAAAATCACCGTGACCAGGCATGCGAGACGACAGACGGCCTCTGTTACACGTGGTGGGATGTCGCCGCCATCCCGCTCACGTTCGTGACCGCACTGATCACCCTGATCGTCGTCTACAAGCAGCTCGGTATCAGGCCACGGCTCGCGGTAATCCCGCCGACACTTTTGCTGGCTCCGATTCCTCTCGCCGCCGCGCAGACGAGCGCCGGCTGGTGGGCTGCCACCCTCACCGGCGGTGCGTGGGCGTCCTCCCTCGCGTTGGCCGTGTGGAGCCGCTACAGGATCCTCGGACTCTCCGCCGCAGCCGCACTTCTCATTGGTTCTCTTGTTGTGCTTTACCGCTGACCAACGGGCAGGACTCCGTGCGTGTCACTTTCCTGCGCAACAAGAAGCAGGAGTGGGAGGAGTACCGCAGCGAGGTCACGGCCTTCGAACTGCGCAAGAGCCTGCCGGTCCTCTGACCCCCTGCCGCACGGGTGCCGGCGGCCACGAACCGCCGGCCCCTCGGCATCTTCTCCTCGGATGACGAGGTGAGCTGCTTTCCCGGGCCTGCCGGCGGTGCGACGCACCAGTGCGCCCACGCAGAGCGGGTTGCGTCGGGGCGACGTTCGGGCGACCCGTCGGAGTCAGCCGAGGGTCTTGAGCGCGGCGTGGGCGATCTGCAGCAGAGCCGCTTCGTCCATGTCCGTTTTGGCGAGGAACTCGATGCCCTGCATCACGGCGAGGATCAGGCGCCCGATCTCCTGGGGGTCGGTGCTCGCTCTGATGGATCCGTCCTGCTGGGCCTCCTTCACGCATGCGATGAGAAGGTCCTCGACCGCCTGGTACGTGGTTCTGGCCCGTGAGACGACGTCAGGTTCGTTGCTGTGCAGCTCGGACGTGCTGTTGACCAGCAGGCATCCGCGTCGCAGCGGGTCTTCCGCGAATCCCTTGGCCACACCCTCCACGAGGAGGGTCAGGCGCTCGATGGCGGCACCGGGGCCGGTGAGTATCGCCCGGACGCCGTTCAGCTGCTCGACGCGGTAGCTGTCGAGCACGTGCAGGAACAGCTGCCGCTTGTCGCCGAAGGCGCCGTAGAGGCTTCCCTTGCCCAGTCCGGTGGCGTCCGTCAGATCCTGCAGCGACGTAGCCCCGTAGCCCTGACCCCAGAACTGCTCGCGTACGGACTCCAGGACCTGGTTCTCGTCGAAATTCCGAGGGCGTCCCATGCGGAGAGCCTACGTCCTTCTTGACCTTTCGGTCCAGATCGATAGGCGCCAAGGCCGCCCTGTGCTCCGCGGGTGACACACCTCGCACCGGCGTTTTTGTCCGTGCGGTCCATAACGAGGTTTTTTACCGTACAGTCCATAACTGAGCCCGCCTCTCGTGCGGGCTGCGACGGGTCAGTGACGCTCGGTGCGGACGACGTCCGCGCCGGACAGGACAGGAGGAGTCATCATGGGACAGCTTGACGGGAAGACGGCCGTCGTCACCGGGGGCAACAGTGGAATCGGCCTGGCCGCTGCCAAGCGGTTCGCGCACGAAGGCGCCCACGTGTTCATCACCGGTCGCCGGCAGGAGGCCCTCGACGCCGCCCTGGCCGAGATCGGCCATGGGGCCACCGCGGTGAGGGGCGATGTCGCCGACCTCGGGGACATCGACCGCCTCTACGCGGCTGTCGCCGAGCGGGGGCGGTCCATCGACGTGCTGTTCGCCAATGCGGGTGGCGGCGAGTTCGCCACTCTCGAAGAGGTCACCGAGGAGCACTTCGACTCGACGTTCGGCGTCAATGTCAGGGGGATGCTCTTCACCGTCCAGAAGGCCGTTCCGTTCCTCAGTGACGGCGCCTCGGTGATCCTGACCGGATCGACCGCGGCGACGTCGGGCGCGGCCGCCTTCGGCGTGTACGCCGCGTCCAAGGCCGCGGTTCGCTCCCTCTCCCGCACCTGGGCCAACGAACTCAGGGGTCGGGCCATCCGGGTGAACACGCTGGTGCCTGGCCCGATCGTCACGCCAGGTATCACCGGCCTGGCTGCCGACGCCGCCGAGGCCGAAAAAATGCGGGACGCCTTCGCCGGCCAGGTGCCACTGGGTCGTATGGGGCGCCCCGAGGAGGCCGCTGCCGCCGCTCTGTTCCTTGCCGGCAGCGAAAGTAGCTTTGTCACCGGCTCAGAGCTGTTCGTCGACGGTGGACTCAATCAGATCTGACCGCCGCCGGGGGGCGGGCGACGCACCGACGCCGTCCGGGGCCGCCGACTGCGTCCACACGCACCAGGATCGTCGCCCGCCACCCGGACGGTTCCGTCTTCGAATACATGCAGCTCCGCGCCTGAGCCCTGTGCGCACCAGGGGGGTGCCTTCGCCGGACATCGCGGACGTTGAAGCAGCCCGGGTGCTGCCCGGGTTGCCACTCGACGGGGGGGTGCCTCTATGTCCTTCGTCAAGGCACCCCTGTCGGGTTTGGGGTGATTCGGTCTTGCTGGGGTCATGCGGCGAGCTCGACGTCCGCGGGCG
>NZ_JBEZHK010000038.1:0-74008 GCF_040650555.1 Streptomyces sp. NPDC048664
CTCTTGGGCCGGGCGGGCGCGGTGTTTTACCCCGCGGGCGGCCCGGCCGGGGGGGGGGGGACCCTGTCCCCCCTTCCCCGCGGGGGGGGGGGGGGGGCCCCCCGCCCCCCCCCCCGCCCCGGTGGGGGAGTCGAGGACGCCCGAGGTGACGACGACGGCGGCCACCGCCGCCGCCGCGCCCGTGGAGAACAGGGCATGTCGGGCGCGGCGGCGGCGCACCGCTCGGCACCTCACCTGAGCCCCCGTGCCGGGGGTCGGCGTCGCACTCCGCGCGGCCAGACCGTGCAGCCGGGCGGACAGTTCCGCCGCGCTCGGCGGACGCGATGGCGGCTGGTCGGACACAGGCTCTCTCCCTGGGGTGGGTTCCTCGCTCACCGGCGGGTCACGCGGTCCGGGTCTCCCCGGCGGCGCTGTGCTCGAGCCACTGCTCCCAGGAGAGGTTCCAGTCGCCGTAGCCGTTGCCGGTCTCGACGCCGGGCTTGTTCGCACCGGTGACCTTGATGACGTCGCCGATCCTTACCTGGTCGTAGAAGCCCCTGGCGGTGGTGGTGGCGAGGCCGACGCACCCGTGGGTGACGTTCTTGTGCCCGGCGGCCGTGTCCGCGTGCGGGTTCTGGTGCACATAGGTCCCGGACGACGTCAGGTGCAGGGCCCAGTAGTAGTAGTCGTGGTACGTGTCGTTCGGGCCCATACCCACGGTCCTGGAGTCCATGAACACCTTGCTCTGCTTGTCCATGACGACCATCGTCCCGTTCCAGGTGTCCAGCCCCGGCCTGCCCGCGGTGATCGGGATGCGGGTCGTCCTCCCGTCGGTGTCGACGGTCATCATGTCCGTCTTCGTGTCGACGGTGGCGACCAGCGACCGGCCGATGGTGAAGCGGCTCACGCCGTGCGAGCCGCGGCGGAGGGTGATCTCGGTGCCGGGCTGCCAGTAGGTGGTGCGGGGACGGAAGTCGAGCCGCTCCCCGCTCTTGGCCCACTTGTCCTTCACCCAGCTCCACGCGCCGGTCGTACCGGTCGAGGTCTGCACGCGCAGCCAGCTCTCCACGGCCTTGTGCTGGTCGGCGGGGATCGGCTGGGGGAAGGTGACGGATATCGGCATGCCCACCCCGACCGTCTGCCCGTCGCCTATGTTCACCTTCGCCTGCGCGAGCACGGCGGGCTCCGGCATGGACGGAGCCGACACGTCGGTCGCCTTGCCCCGGCCGCCCTCGCTCCCGCCCGTGGCCTGCGCGGGCGCCGCGGCGGACGCCGGGGCACCCGCCGCGTCGGCGGAGTCGCGGACGCCGGTGCCCGCGTCCGCCGAGCAGCCGACGGCCGAGAGCAGGGCGATGCAGGCGGCGACGGCGGCGCCGAGACGGCCGGCGGTCCGACCGGCCGAACGGTCCATGGTCATGTGGTCCCCCCAATGAGGTGCGGTGTCGCCACGTATACGCACGGGCGGGGGAGCGGGTTGCACGGCTTCGAAGACTTTTTCGGGAGCGCGGTCACCGACGGCGAGCAGGGCGGCCGACCCGGTGGTGGGCGCCGGGTCGGCGACGGGTGTTCTGACCTGCGAGAAGGTGGTCGCACCCGACAGCGGCGTCACCCGAACGGCCTAGTAGGACGTGTCGCCCACATGGATGAACACCAAGCTGAGGGGTGTCCCAACCGAGGCAATGCGTGAAAGGGGAACCACATGCGCATTCGACGAATCCTCGCCGCCGTCATCGCCACGGCAGCCTTCGCAGGACTCGGCCTTGCAGGTGCTGTCACCGCCACCGCCGCCAGCCCCACCCCGGGCGAGTGCCAGCAGGGCGGCGGAACGGTCGACTGGTCGACCAACCTCTGCAGGGGCGGTACGTACGACGGTCAGATGGTCGACTGAACCCTCTCGAAGCCTGTCGTGACCGTGCTGGTCACAGCCACTCGTCGCTTGTCTGCGACCAGCACGGTCACCTCGTGGTTCGTCATCCGGCAGCCACGACCTGGCCGGCCGTGACCTGAGGAGGGTGGGGAAGCAGCGACGCGAGGCTGTCCCGTACGAAGTCCGCCGCCCTCCTGACCGACTCGTCGGCCCCGGCCCGGTCTTCGTAGACGCTGGTGGAGACCATCACTCCCTCCCCGGCGTCGATCCAGTAGTAGGCCACGAAGCCGGGGACTTGACGGAGGAGGGGGACGAATCCCTCGTTCACCCGGCGTCCGGCCTCGACAGGATCCGTCACCCCTTCGTACCGCCGAACCACTGCGTACACGGCTGATCTCCTCGCGTATCCCAAGACCACCTTGCTCGGAACGACATACCCTTCAGCGCGCGCCTCCCGTTCGCGGCACACCCGGAAGACGCCCGGACAGGCGCATGGGTCATCCGACACGTCCCTCTCAGCCCGGCGACACTGAGACGGAGATCGAGACGGACAACGTCGAAGGGCCCCACTGCGAACAGTGGGGCCCTTCGACTTCGTGCCCGGTGAGGCACTGGCGGAGGATACGAGATTCGAACTCGTGAGGGGTTGCCCCCAACACGCTTTCCAAGCGTGCGCCCTAGGCCTCTAGGCGAATCCTCCGCTGGAGACATTACATGACGCCGGGGAGTGCTTGCGAACTCGTTCGGCCCCCTCGGGATCGGGTAGGCTGGGGGGCAGCCCCTCACGCGGCGCTATCTGACTGAACTCCCCCAGGGCCGGAAGGCAGCAAGGGTAGGTTGGCTCTGGCGGGTGCGTGGGGGGTCTTCGCGTTGGTGCGCGGCGGCAGCGGGGTCCAGCGCCGCTCAGGGGCCCGGCCAGGGAGCGGGGCGCGTTGTCAGCGGGCGCCTATAACCTCGTATGTGTGTCGTCTCTCGCTCTGTACCGCCGCTACCGCCCGGAGTCGTTCGCCGAGGTCATCGGGCAGGAACATGTAACCGACCCGCTGCAGCAGGCGCTGCGGAACAACCGGGTCAATCACGCGTACCTGTTCAGCGGGCCCCGGGGCTGCGGGAAGACGACCAGCGCGCGGATCCTGGCCCGGTGCCTGAACTGCGAGCAGGGACCCACGCCGACGCCGTGCGGCGAGTGCCAGTCGTGCCAGGACCTGGCCAGGAACGGGCCGGGATCCATCGACGTCATCGAGATCGACGCCGCGTCGCACGGTGGTGTGGACGACGCCCGTGACCTGCGCGAGAAGGCGTTCTTCGGCCCCGCGAGCAGCCGGTACAAGATCTACATCATCGACGAGGCCCACATGGTCACGTCGGCCGGCTTCAACGCGCTGCTCAAGGTCGTGGAGGAGCCGCCGGAGCACCTCAAGTTCATCTTCGCGACCACCGAGCCCGAGAAGGTCATCGGGACCATCCGGTCGCGTACGCATCACTACCCCTTCCGGCTGGTGCCGCCCGGAACCCTTCGGGACTACCTCTTCGAGGTGTGCCAGAAGGAGGAGATCCCCGTCGACGACGGCGTTCTGCCGCTCGTCGTGCGCGCGGGCGCCGGGTCGGTGCGTGACTCCATGTCCGTCATGGACCAGCTGCTCGCGGGCGCGAGTACCGACGGTGTGACGTACGCCATGGCCACCTCGCTGCTCGGTTACACGGACGGGTCGCTGCTCGACTCCGTCGTGGAGGCGTTCGCCTCCGGTGACGGGGCCGCCGCCTTCGAGGTCGTGGACCGGATCATCGAGGGGGGCAACGATCCCCGCCGCTTCGTCGCCGACCTGCTGGAGCGGCTGCGGGATCTGGTGATCCTCGCCGCCGTCCCCGACGCCCTGGACAAGGGGCTCATCGACGCCCCGGCCGATGTGCTGGAGCGGATGCAGGCGCAGGCGGGAGTGTTCGGCCCGGCCGAGCTCAGCCGGGCCGCCGACCTGGTCAACGAGGGCCTCACCGAGATGCGCGGGGCCAACTCGCCCCGGCTCCAGCTCGAGCTGATCTGCGCCCGGGTGCTGCTGCCCGCCGCGTACGGGGACCAGCGGTCGGTCATGGCGCGGCTCGACCGGTTGGAGCGAGGAGCCGCCACCGGCGGCGGAGCGCTGCCCGCGGCTGGGCCCGCCATGGGAGCGGGGCCCGCCATGGGGTACGTGCCCGGGCCCGAGGCGCACGGCGGGACCGGTGGAGCGGGAGCGGCCGACGAGGCCGCCGCGCAGGGCGCGGCCCCCGTTCCGCCCGGCGGTGGCGTGGCCGCGGCCCGCGCCGCGGCACGAGCCGCGGGCGCGCCAGCCGCCGCGTCCGGCGGTGCGCCCCGCCCGGCTGCCCCGGACACCGGGGCGACGCCCGCTCCCGCCCCGCGCGACACCGCACCCCCGGCCCCCGCCCCAGCGCCCGCCCCCGCGCCGCGCGAGACCCCGCCCGCGGAGCAGCCACCGCAGGCTCCCGCCGCCCCGCCCGCCGGCGCCTGGCCCACCGCGGCCTCCGCGGGCAGTGGTCGCAGGCCTGGCGGCTGGCCCACGGCGGCCTCCGCGGGTCAGCCGCCCGCCGCGGCGTCCGCGACCCCGCCCACCCGGCCCGCTACTCCCGCCGCCGCGACCCCCGCCGCCCCGCCGGCCTCGCCCGCCGAGTCCGCTCCGGCCGGGGCCGCCCCGACCGGTGGCCTCGACCCGCGCATGCTCTGGCCGAACATCCTGGAGGTGGTGAAGAACCGCCGCCGCTTCACCTGGATCCTGCTGAGCCAGAACGCCCAGGTGGCCGGCTTCGACGGCACCACCCTGCAGCTCGGCTTCGTGAACGCGGGGGCCCGGGACAACTTCCTGAGCAGCGGCAGTGAGGACGTGCTGCGCCAGGCGCTGGCGGAGCAGTTCAGCGTGCAGTGGAAGATCGAGGCGATCGTCGACCCGTCGGGCGGCGGCTCGGCACCACCCGCCACCCCGGGCTCCGGGTTCGGCGGCGGCCCCTCGCCCGCCGCGAGCGGTGGGTACGGCGGCGCCCCGGCCGCCTCCCGCCCCGCGGCCCAGCCGCAGGCCCCCGCGCCGCGACCGGCCGCGACGCCCGCCCCCGCCCCGGCGCCCTCGGCACCCGACCGCGGCGCCGGCTCCACGCCTCCCGCGCCGGAGCGGCACATGGTCGCCCCCGAGGACGACATGCCGGAGGACGACGACCCCGATCTCGACGAGTCGGCCCTCTCGGGCCACGAACTGATCATCAGGGAGCTGGGGGCGACGGTGGTGGACGAGATCCCCAACGAGTGACCACCCCGGGGCCGGCACGCGACCACCGAGCGGCGGACCCAGCCGACGCGGCCGACGCGGGCGGTGCCCGGTGGTGGGGTCGATGGGAGGAACGTACAAACCCTCACGCCCCGCCTCTTCGGTGGCCCCCACAAGGCCGGACTCCCCCGCCCGGTTAGGCTGACCCCCGTGAAGGTCCTCGTCATCGGAAACGGCGCCCGCGAACACGCCCTGTGCCACTCCCTCTCCCTCGACCCCGACGTCACCGAGCTGCACTGCGCCCCCGGCAACGCGGGCATCGCCGAGGTGGCCCAGCTGCACCAGGTCGCCGCCCTCGACGGAGCGGCCGTGGCCGCGCTGGCCACCGAACTGGGCGCCGGGCTGGTGATCGTGGGCCCGGAGGCGCCGCTCGTCGCGGGCGTCGCCGACGCGGTGCGCGAGGCGGGCATCCCCGTCTTCGGGCCCTCCGCCGAGGCCGCGCGCATCGAGGGCTCCAAGGCCTTCGCGAAGGACGTGATGGCCGCCGCGGGCGTCCCCACCGCGCGTTCGTACGTCTGCACGAACGCCGACGAGGTGGCGGAGGCGCTCGACGCCTTCGGCGCCCCGTACGTGGTGAAGGACGACGGCCTCGCCGCCGGGAAGGGCGTCGTGGTCACCGAGGACCTGGCGGCGGCCACGGAGCACGCGGCGCACTGCGAGCGCGTGGTCATCGAGGAGTTCCTCGACGGCCCCGAGGTCTCCCTGTTCGCCGTCACCGACGGGGAGACGGTGGTCCCGCTCCAGCCCGCCCAGGACTTCAAGCGCGCCCTGGACGGCGACGAGGGCCCCAACACCGGCGGCATGGGCGCCTACTCACCCCTTCCCTGGGCCGACCCGAAGCTGGTCGAGGAGGTGCGGCGGACCGTTCTGCAGCCGACGGTCGACGAGATGCGCCGCCGGGGCACCCCGTTCTCCGGGCTGCTGTACGCGGGCCTCGCGATCACCTCGCGCGGGGTACGGGTCATCGAGTTCAACGCCCGGTTCGGCGACCCGGAGACCCAGGTCGTCCTCGCCCGGCTCAGGACCCCGCTCGCCGGGGTGCTGCTGGCCGCGGCGACGGGCACCCTGGGCGATCTGGAGCCCCTGCGCTGGAGCGAGGACGCCGCCGTCACCGTGGTCGTGGCCTCGCACAACTACCCCGGCACCCCGCGCACCGGCGACCCCATCACCGGGCTGGACGCCGTGGCGGAGCAGGACGCCCCGCACGCCTACGTCCTGCACGCCGGCACCCGCAGCGAGGGGGAGAGCGTGGTGAGCGCGGGCGGGCGCGTGCTGTCCGTCACCGCGACCGGCGCCGACCTCGCGCAGGCGCGCCGGCGGGCGTACGCGGCGGTGGACCGCATCGGACTCGAGGGCTCCCAGCACCGTACGGACATCGCGGAGCGGGCGGCACGCGACGCGGCCGGCAGCGGCTCCTGAGCGCACGGGCCGAGCCCGAGGGCCGTACCTGAGGCCGAGCCCAGGGGCCGCACCCCACGACGGGCCACCCGGTCGAGCACAGCACCACCCCGCGGGCCCCGGATCCGTCTCAGGATCCGGGGCCCGCGCCATGGGGGAGCGCGGGACCGATGCCCGCGCCGCGTCATCCACCTTTCCCCAAAGCCATTCCATCGAGTGAGCGGTGCCCCATCCGGCTGACGTGGGCCGGAGCCCCAACTAGGGTGCGGCGCAGGCGTTCCGGCACTTGGCCCACCGGCATTGCGATGTCAGTGGCGGGTGTCACAGTGGGGGAGTGAGCAACGCACCGATATCCGGCGGTGGCGACAGAGGCGACGCAGGCCGTCGCACCCGCCGCCGCACGGGACAGAGGCGGGTCAAAGGGGGTGACGTCCGGTCGTGACCGGAATGGGTGTGGAGGTGGGCGCGCAGGCAGCGCGTTCCAGGGCCCTCGCCGTGCTGCGGATCCGCAGTAGGGCGCTGGCCGCCGCCCTGCTGCCCGCCGCCGTCGCCGTGGTGCTTCTCGTGGGCCGCTCCACCGGGCACCTCACCGGTGGTCCCTGGGGGATCGTCCGCTGGGTCGTGACCGGTGTGGCGGTGGCCGTCCTGCTCGCCGCCGCCGGTATCGCCCTGCTTGTCACCCGGGCCCGCCCGGCCCTGAGCCCGACGGTCGCGATCACCCAGGACGGGGCGCCCGACCTGTACCGCATGGTCCGGGACCTGGCCGAGCGCCTGGAGGTCCCCGCGCCCTCCGCCATAGCGCTCACCCCGGACTGCGACAGCTGGCTGGAGGACCGCACCCACCCCGCCCACGACCCGCCGCGCCGCCGCGGTGACCGGATATCCGGCGCCTGGGGCCCGCGGGCCCTGGTCGCCGCCCGCCGGCATCGCGCCACGACCGCGCCGGTGCTCGTCATCGGCTCGCCGTTCCTGTGGTGGATGCGGGTGGCCGAACTGCGCGCGGTGCTCGCCCCGGTCGTCGCCGGTACGGGCCCCTCGGCCCACCCCGACATAGCCGCGGCGCGGCGCTTCGTGCGAGGGCTGGACGCCGCCGTCGCCGTGACGTCGACGGCCGCGCGCGGGCCGTTGGCGCGGCCGGTGCTGGCCTGCGCCGGACGGCTGGCCAGACTGCTGCTGCGGAGCTGCCGGACGCACGCGGAGGAGATGGAGCGGGGGGTGGCGTCGGCCGCCGCCGAGCGGGCGCAGGCGGTGGACTACGGGCTGCGGATCGTCGCCCAGGAGCAGGTCGGTCTGGCGTACGCCGGCTGGGACCGGCTGCTGACCCGGGTCGCGCTGCCGGCCTGGCGGATGGGTCGCTGGCCGTCCCGTCTGGACGCGGGCGTGGTCGCGGCGCTCACCGAGCTGTCCCGCAGGGACCGGCTGGCCGAGGGCTTCGCCTCGCGCCTGGGCGAACGCCCGGCCTGCGATCTGCTGGAGGAGCCCGGCACGGTGGACGAGGCCGCGTCGCTGCTGGCGGCCCGCCTCTTCCACGGCGGTCCGGCGGAATCGGGCCCGGACTGGGCCCCGGTGGCCTGGCAGGAGTATCCGGAGGAGGTCGTCGACCGCACGTGGCGCACCGACGCGGCCCGCCTGCACCGCGTGCTGGACACCCTGGGGCCGCGGCACACGGTACGGCCGACCGCGCGCGACGCGGGCGGCCCGACGCTGGAGCGTGTGCTGCGCTATCTGACGGTCGGGGCGTCCTCCGGCACCGAGACCGCCACCGAGACCGCCGCAGGCACCGCCCCTGGTCAGGAACCAGAGCCCGCACTCGCACCCGACCGCCCCGACCGCCACTCCCACCCCGACCGGGCCGGCGCGGCACACGGCGGCGGCGCGACGCCCACCGAAGGCGACGAGAACGACGAGACCGATGCGGCCGACGAGAACGACATGGGCGCCCAGAACGACATGGACGACGAGGGCGACGTGCTCGCCGGTGTGCGGACCACGGCCCTCGGCGCCGGGCTCAGCGCCGAGGTGACGCGGGAGGAGGCGGCTCTCGCGCGGCCGCTGCCCGGCGCCGCCGCCGGGCAGCCGTCCGGGCCGGACCACGCGCTGTGGGACGACGCCCTGCTGCCGCTGTTCCCGCTCCAGCCGCCCCGCACCGGCCGCGAACTGCTGATCGACCATGTCATCGCTATGGTGTGCTGCTCCGCCATGGACACGGCTGGCGCGGCGCCCGGACTCGACTGGCTGGACGGGCCGTCCCTGCTGGTCAGGGGCTCGCGTGCGGTGGATCTCGCCCCCCGTGTCCGCACCCTGGTCGAGGAGGGGGACCCGGATCCGCTGCGCGCCTGGCTCCGTCAGCTGGGCGTACGGCCCGAGAAGCCGGTCCGCCTGGTGTGAGGGGCAGGCGAGGTGGCGTGAGGGATACGAGAGCGCACGGCACCGGGGCCCAGGCGTCACAGGCACCCCAGGCGCCTCCGGGGCTCCAGGCGCCCCGGTGCCCTGCCACCTGCGAGAACACCCCGCACGCCGGATCCGCAACCCCGACCCCTGGCCGGAGAATCCCATTCCGTTCACGTCAATTCGCGACGAACGGTGACGGTCCGCGTGCGTAATGTGATGTGCTGGGACCGATCGCGTAGGAATCGCAAGGCCTCGGCAAGGCCATCGGACGGCTCACGGGGGACGAGGGAGGGGACAGCATGGTGGGGTCGGAACACATCCGCCGCTGGGAGTCGGGCGCTCTCGCGCACGCCGTGACGGATCCTTTCGGTCAGGGTCCCGTCCCCTGGCTGCGCGGAAGCGAGACGTACTTCGACGACACGGGCCATGTGGTGCCCTGGTACGTGGATCCGGCGCCGATCTACGTCCCGTCCAGGAACCACCGGGGCGCCCGCATCCCGGCCCCGCGCACGGGCGGCGGCCCCCGCTCGGCCGACGACGTGCACCGCCAGATCAAGGGGTTCGCCTCCTCGGGCGCGGTCGCCCCCGGCGAGGCCATCGACTTCCACATCACGGTGGACCCGCCCCAGGAGTTCGCCGTCGACGTGTACCGGATCGGGCACTACGGCGGCGACGGCGCCAGCAAGATCACCACGAGCCCCCGGCTCTCCGGCATCGTCCAGCCGCCCCCGCTCAGGGTCGACCGCACGGTCTCCTGCCACCACTGGTGGCTGTCGTGGCGGCTCCAGGTCCCGTCGTACTGGAGCATCGGAGCGTACGTCGCCGTCCTCACCACGGTCGACGGCTACCGCTCGCACGTCCCCTTCACCGTGCGCGACAGCCGCCCGGCGGACCTCCTGCTGCTGCTCCCCGACGTCACCTGGCAGGCGTACAACCTCTATCCGGAGGACGGCCACACCGGCGCCAGCCTCTATCACGCGTGGGACGAGCAGGGCCGGCTGCTCGGCGAGGCGGACGCCGCGACCACGGTCTCCTTCGACCGGCCGTACGCGGGCGCGGGCCTGCCGCTGCACGTCGGCCACGCCTACGACTTCATCCGCTGGGCCGAGCGCTACCACTACGACCTCTCCTACGCCGACGCCCGCGATCTGCACGCCGGCCGGATCGACCCCACCCGCTACCGCGGCCTCGTCTTCCCGGGGCACGACGAGTACTGGTCGGCCCCGATGCGCCGCACCGTGGACCTGGCCCGGGAGAACGGCACCTCGCTCGTCTTCCTCTCCGCCAACACCATGTACTGGCAGGTGGAGTTGAGCCCGTCCCCGTCCGGTGTCCCGGACCGCCTGCTCACCTGCCGCAAGCGCCGCGGCCCGGGGAAGGCCACGCTGTGGCGGGAGATCGACCGTCCCGAGCAGGAGACGATCGGCATCCAGTACGCGGGCCGGGTGCCCGAACCCCACCCCCTCGTCGTGCGCAACGCGGAGCACTGGCTGTGGGAGGCGACCGACGCCGGGGAGGGCGACGAACTGGCGGGGATGGTGGCCGGCGAGGCGGACCGCTACTTCCCGCGGGCCCCGCTGCCCGAGCACCAGGGCCGCATTCTGCTGGCCCATTCCCCGTACCGGGACGGCGACGGCGTGCTGCGCCACCAGGAGACCTCGCTCTACCGCGCCCCGTCCGGGGCTCTGGTCTTCGCGTCGGGGACGTTCGCCTGGTCTCCCGCGCTGGACCGGCCGGGCCATGTCGACACCCGGGTGCAGCAGGCGACCGCCAACCTCCTCGACCGCATCTGCAAACGGGACTGACCGCCTGCGCCGCGGGCGGGGCGCCGGAGGGCACCGCGCGTCCGCTCCGCCCGCACCCCCGCGGACACCGCGGACCGGCTCGACCCGCACCCCCGACCACCGCCTCCGCGTCGGCGTACGGGACAATCGAGCCAGTTGGAGATAACCACGGGGAGGAACCGTGTCCGGATTCGTGGAAAAGCCCGAGCCCGTCCAGGTGCCGGGCCTGGTGCATCTGCACACCGGAAAGGTGCGCGAGCTGTACCGGAACGAGGCGGGCGACCTCGTGATGGTCGCCAGCGACCGTACGTCCGCGTTCGACTGGGTGCTGCCGACCGAGATCCCGGACAAGGGCCGGATCCTCACCCAGCTGTCGCTGTGGTGGTTCGAGCAGCTCGCCGACCTGGTGCCGAACCATGTCCTGAGCACGGAACTGCCGCCCGGCGCCCCCGCCGACTGGGCGGGCCGCACCCTGGTGTGCAAGTCCCTGCGGATGGTGCCCGTGGAGTGCGTGGCGCGCGGCTACCTCACCGGCTCGGGGCTCGTGGAGTACGGCGAGTCCCGCACGGTCTGCGGCCTGGCCCTGCCCGAGGGGCTGGTGGACGGTTCGGAGCTGCCCGCGCCGATCTTCACCCCTGCCACCAAGGCGGCGGTCGGCGAGCACGACGAGAACGTCTCCTACGAGGAGGTCGCGCGCCAGGTCGGCGCCGAGACCGCCGCGGAGCTGCGCCAGACGACCCTGGCCGTCTACGGCCGCGCCCGTGACATCGCGCGGGATCGCGGGATCATCCTCGCGGACACCAAGTTCGAGTTCGGTTACGACGGTGAGGACCTGGTCCTCGCCGACGAGGTGCTCACGCCGGACTCCTCGCGCTTCTGGCCGGCCGACCTGTGGGAGCCGGGACGGGCGCAGCCGTCGTTCGACAAGCAGTTCGTACGGAACTGGCTCACCTCTGCCGCGTCGGGCTGGGACCGCGCGAGCGAGCAGCCTCCGCCGCCGCTGTCGCAGGAGATCGTGGCGGCGACCCGGGCGAAGTACGTGGAGGCGTACGAGCGTCTGACAGGGCTCAGTTGGTCCTAGAGCCTGTCTGACGGCGCCGTGGCGTCGCATACGAGAAGAGCCCCGGTCGGTGACCGGGGCTCTTCTTCGTGGAGCGGACGACGAGGCTCGAACTCGCGACCTCAACCTTGGCAAGGTTGCGCTCTACCAACTGAGCTACGTCCGCACTGCGCTGCTGCGCGAGAGCAACTATACCCAACCTCGCGGCGCGTCCGAGCCGCACCGCCGCGTGCCACACGGCTTCGTCCGCGAGGATGTGGTGACCCTCACACCGCACATCGCCGGGAGAGGGTCGGTCCCGTGGCGCCGCATGCGAGCCGCATACGAGAAGAGCCCCGGTCGGTGACCGGGGCTCTTCTTCGTGGAGCGGACGACGAGGCTCGAACTCGCGACCTCAACCTTGGCAAGGTTGCGCTCTACCAACTGAGCTACGTCCGCATGGCTCCCGACCGGCTTTCACCGATCGGTGCGAGCACCAGCCTACCTGATCCACAAGGATGGTCTGACCGATGCGTAGAGCGGGTGACAGGGATCGCACACTGCGCCTCCCCCTTGGAAAGGGGGTGTTCTACTACTGAACTACACCCGCATGACTCCTTGGGACTTCGGCTTTTCGGCCTCGCCCCTCGGCGTGTTCCAGACTCTAGCTGATCACCAGGGGTGCAGCGCAAGTCGGTTGCGGGCGGGGTTCGGTGCCGGCCCCCGAGGGGAGGTCCCGGCCGGCCCCCGCCCGACCCGCGTCGGCGTCAGTTGGCCTCGGCGAACGCCTCGTACACCTTCTTGGGGATGCGACCGCGCGGCGGAACGTCGAGCTTGTTCGAACGCGCCCAGGCGCGGACGGCGGCCGGATCGGGTGTCACGGCCGTGTGGGTGTACGCCTTGCCCGACTTCGCCTTCTTGCGGCCTGCCTCGACGTAGGGCGCCAGGACCTTGCGCAGTTTCTTGGCATTGGCTTGATTGAGGTCGATCTCGTACGACCTGCCGTCCAGTCCGAAGGCGATCGTCTCCGCCGCTTCTGAGCCGTCGATGTCGTCAAAGAGAGTGACCACGACACGCTGCGCCACGAATATCGGTCCCTTCGTGCGGCACCTCCGCGAGAGGCCACCATGACGTGCGCGGACGTCCGGCGGATGTCGGGGAGATGTCGACTGTCCGGCAGTAATTGAGCGAAGTATCGGCTATTGCCAATTCCTTTGTACAGTGCGCGGCATTGCATTGTGAAGACCGACTGAATACGTCCGCGTGTCCGCGTGCAATGTCCCCCCGGCGTCCTTCTGCGGTTTTTCCCAGGATTTTCCGCGCGATCACCGTCATCACCGCCGGATCGTGACGGCCGTCACGTAGGATACTACGAATCTACGCGAGTAGAAATTTTGTGCGGGTAGTCTGAAGGAACCTGCTCAGCACCACACACCGGGAGTGCCAGTGGCACGCGTCGTAGTCGACGTCATGCTCAAGCCGGAGATTCTCGACCCCCAGGGCCAGGCGGTGCACCGCGCCCTGCCGCGGCTCGGTTTCGAGGGCATCTCCGACGTACGTCAGGGAAAGCGATTCGAACTCGAGGTGGACGGGCCGGTCGATGACGCCGCTCTCGCCCGCATCCACGAGCTCGCGGAATCCTTCCTCGCCAACACCGTGATCGAGGACTTCACCGTCAAGGTGGAGGACGTGGCGGAGGCCGCCAAGTGACCGCTCGTATCGGCGTCGTCACCTTCCCCGGCAGCCTGGACGACCGGGACACGCAGCGCGCGATCCGCCTCGCCGGAGCCGAGCCGGTCGCCCTGTGGCACAAGGACAGGAATCTGGGCCAGGTGGACGCCGTGGTGCTTCCCGGCGGATTCTCCTACGGCGACTATCTGCGGGCCGGCGCCATCTCCCGTTTCTCCCCGGTGATGGAGGCCGTCATCGAGCAGGCGAAGGCCGGCCTTCCGGTCCTCGGCATCTGCAACGGCTTCCAGATCCTGACCGAGGCCCATCTCCTCCCGGGCGCCATGCTCGGCAACGACCACCTCCACTTCATCTGCCGTGACCAGAAGCTGCGGGTGGAGAACACGGAGACCGCCTGGACCGCCGACTACACCGCGGGCCAGGAGATCCACATTCCCCTGAAGAACATGGACGGCCGGTACGTCGCCGACGCGTACACGCTCGACCGGCTGGAGGCCGAGGGGCGGGTCGTCTTCCGCTACGTCACCGGCGGCGACGCCCCGGGACACGGCAACCCCAACGGATCCCTCAGGGACATCGCCGGTGTCACCAACGAGGCCGGGAACGTCGTGGGCCTCATGCCGCACCCCGAGCACGCCGTCGAACCGCTGATCGGTTCGGGCCGTACCGACGGGCTGCCGTTCTTCACCTCGATCATCAAGAAGCTGGTGGGCGCATGAGCAGGACGCCTCTGGACACGGTCGAGCACGCGGCCGCGACCCCCGACGTCGAGCTGCCCTGGGCCGAACTCGGCCTGAAGAAGGACGAGTACGAGCGGGTCGTGGAGATCCTGGGCCGCCGCCCCACGGGTGCCGAGCTCGCCATGTACTCGGTGATGTGGTCCGAGCACTGCTCCTACAAGAGCAGCAAGGTCCATCTGCGGCAGTTCGGCGAGAAGGCCCCGCAGTCCGACGCCCTGCTCGTGGGCATCGGCGAGAACGCGGGCGTCGTGGACGTCGGCCAGGGCTACGCGGTCACGTTCAAGGTCGAGTCGCACAACCACCCGTCGTACGTCGAGCCCTACCAGGGTGC
Organism: Streptomyces sp. NPDC048664; assembly: GCF_040650555.1. Classification (NCBI taxonomy): domain Bacteria; kingdom Bacillati; phylum Actinomycetota; class Actinomycetes; order Kitasatosporales; family Streptomycetaceae; genus Streptomyces; species Streptomyces sp. NPDC048664. Next base: position 14,527 of record NZ_JBEZHK010000038.1, read on the forward strand.
CGCCACCGGTGTCGGCGGCATCGTGCGCGACATCATCGCGATGGGCGCGCGGCCGGTGGCCGTCGTGGACCCGCTGCGCTTCGGCGCGGCCGACCACCCCGACACCAAGCGCGTCCTGCCGGGCGTCGTGGCCGGCATCGGCGGCTACGGCAACTGCCTGGGCCTGCCCAACATCGGCGGCGAGGTCGTCTTCGACGCCTGCTACCAGGGCAACCCGCTGGTCAACGCGGGTGCCATCGGTGTGATGCGGCACGAGGACATCCACCTCGCGAAGGCGTCCGGCGCGGGCAACAAGGTCGTGCTCTACGGGGCCCGCACCGGCGGTGACGGCATCGGCGGCGCCTCGATCCTCGCCTCCGAGACCTTCGACGACGCCAAGCCCTCCAAGCGCCCGGCCGTCCAGGTCGGCGACCCCTTCCAGGAGAAGCTGCTCATCGAGTGCACCCTGGAGGCGTTCCGGGAGAAGCTGGTCGTCGGCATCCAGGACCTGGGCGCGGCCGGCCTGTCCTGCGCCACCTCCGAGCTCGCCTCCAACGGCTCCGGCGGGATGCGCGTCACCCTGGACGACGTGCCGCTGCGCGACTCCACGCTCTCGCCCGAGGAGATCCTCATGAGCGAGTCGCAGGAGCGCATGTGCGCGGTGGTCGAGCCGGACAAGGTCGAGCGGTTCCTGGAGATCTGCGAGAAGTGGGACGTCATCGCCACCGTCATCGGTGAGGTGACCGACGGCGACCGGCTGGAGATCTACTGGCACGGCGGGAAGATCGTGGACGTCGACCCGCGGACGGTCGCGCACGAGGGCCCCGTCTACGAGCGTCCCTACACGCGCCCCGACTGGCAGGACGCCCTCCAGGCCGACGACGCGAACAAGCTGCCCCGGCCCACGAGCTCCGAGGAGCTGAGGGACCAGGTCCTGAGGCTGGTGTCGTCCCCGAACCAGGCCTCCAAGCAGTGGGTCACCTCCCAGTACGACCACTTCGTGCAGGGCAACACGGTGCTCGCGCAGCCCGAGGACTCGGGCATGATCCGCATCGACGAGGAGTCCGGGCTCGGCGTCGCCATCGCGACCGACGGAAACGGCCGCTACGCGAAGCTGGACCCGTACGCGGGCGCCCAGCTCGCCCTCGCCGAGGCGTACCGCAACGTGGCGACCACCGGTGCCAAGCCGCTGGCCGTCTCCGACTGCCTGAACTTCGGCTCGCCCGAGGACCCGGCCGTCATGTGGCAGTTCGCGGAGGCCGTACGCGGACTCGCGGACGCCTGCCTGCAGCTCGGCACCCCGGTGACCGGCGGCAACGTCTCGCTCTACAACCAGACGGGCGAGGCGGCCATCCACCCCACCCCGGTGGTGGCGGTGCTGGGCGTCATCGACGATGTGACGCGCCGTACGCCGGTCGCCTTCCAGGAGGAGGGCCAGCTGCTCTACCTCCTCGGCGACACCCACGAGGAGTTCGGCGGCTCGGCCTGGTCGCAGGTCGTCCACGACCACCTGGGCGGGCTGCCCCCGCAGGTCGACCTGGAGCGGGAGCGGCTGCTCGGCGAGATCCTCATCTCCGCCTCCCGGGACGGCATGGTCGACGCGGCGCACGACCTGTCCGACGGCGGTCTGATCCAGGCCGTGGTGGAGTCGGCGCTGCTCGGCGGCAAGGGTGCCCGGCTGATCGTCCCCGACGGTCTGGACGCGTTCACCTTCCTCTTCTCCGAGTCGGCGGGCCGTGCGGTCGTCGCGGTGCCGCGCTCCGAGGAGCTGCGTTTCACCGACATGTGCGGGGCACGCGGTCTGCCGGCCACCCGTATCGGTGTGGTCGACGGGGACGCGGTCGACGTGCAGGGCGAGTTCGCCCTGCCGCTGACCGAGCTGCGTGAGGCGCACGAGCGCACCATCCCGGCACTGCTGGCGTAGGGCCGCGGCGCACGCCACCGAAGGCCCTGACCGGCCCCGCAACCGGTCAGGGCCTTCGTCGTGTGCCGCGCGCCCGGCGCACACCCGGGCGGCCCCGCCCGGGTGTGCGTGCCCCTCACTTCCGGCCGGGCCGCCGACGGTCAGGACGGTGAGTCGTGCCCGGCGCGGCGTTCGACCGCCACCGGCCTCCGTGGCGTAGCGGTCGCCGGTGCCGACGGTGAGGCGTCGGGGCCGGGGCACGGCGGTGATGGCGGTGGCGGCCGCCCCGCGTGCCGTGCGCCCCGGCGGCATCCGGTGGTGCGTCCGCAGCGGCTCGTGGGATCGGCCGGCGGCGCCTCAGGGCCCGTACCGGCGGCATAGGCTCGCCCTCATGCCCCCCGCCAGGAAGCGCACCCGGACCTACGACCCCGTGAGGACCCGCACAGCGGTGCTCGCCCAGATCGGGAACGTGCGCGCGGCCGTGGGCGCGCTCACGGTGGACGACCTCGCGCGGCCCACCCGGCTCGGGGACTGGACCGTCGCCGAACTGGTCGCGCACCTCGGCGAGGCCCTCGCCGCCGTCGACCGGTTCGTCGCGGCGCCGGAGCCCGCCCGGCAGGACCTCCCGCTCCCGGAGTGGCCGTCCGCCGCCTCCGGGCACCGCGCGGCCGGCGCGGACGCCGCCCGGGAGGCGTCCCGGCGGCATCCCGACCCCGTCGCCCACCTCGCCGACGTCGAGGAGCGCCTGACGCGGGTCCTCGCCGAACAGCCCCCGGCCCGGCTGCTCGCCACGGACGCGGGCGCCCTTCCGCTGGCCGACCACCTCGTCACCAGCGCCGTCGAACTGGTCGTCCACACCGACGACCTGAACGCCGCGGTCCCGGGCCTCGACATCCTGTACGACCGCCAGGCGCTCGCCGCCGCCACCCGCCTCCTGGCCGACGCGCTCGCCGCGAAGGCGCCCGGCGCCTCGACCGAGGTGCGCGTCCCGCCGTTCGCCGTCGTGCAGTGCGTCGAGGGCCCCCGCCACACCCGCGGCACCCCGCCCAACGTGGTCGAGGCCGACCCGCTGACCTGGATCAGGCTGGCGACAGGACGCCTCGACTGGTCCACCGCGCTGACCGGTGCCATGGTCCTGGCGAGCGGCGAACGAGCCGACCTGGGCGACCTGCTGCCGCTCATGACCTGAGCCTTGTCACCGAGGGGCACCGGGCGTCACGGACGGCACCCGGAGAGCCGCGAACCCGCATGATGTGCGACGCCTCACTCATCAGGGCGGAGAACCCGCCGGGGCGCGCCGCCCAGCCGGTCGCCCCGGCCTCGGACCGCCCTCGTGAAGACTCCGCTGACCAGCGAGAACAGGGGTCGTGGCGAGGTGATCGCAGGGGTCTGGGGGCAGTCGTCGGGCGGGTCGGGAGCGTCCATGATCCCGTCGGCCGGATTCGGACCAGTGCGCGATCTCGCTTACACTCGGTGCCGTGCCACGTGGTGACGGTCGACTCAATCACGATCTGCTCCCCGGTGAGAAAGGCCCCCAGGACGCGTGCGGCGTCTTCGGTGTCTGGGCCCCGGGTGAAGAGGTCGCAAAACTGACGTACTTCGGGCTCTACGCCCTCCAGCACCGGGGTCAGGAATCCGCGGGTATCGCGGTCAGCAACGGCTCCCAGATCCTCGTCTTCAAGGACATGGGCCTTGTCTCCCAGGTCTTCGACGAGACTTCGCTCGGTTCGCTCCAAGGTCATATCGCGGTCGGACACGCCCGCTACTCGACCACCGGCGCCTCCGTCTGGGAGAACGCCCAGCCGACGTTCCGCGCCACCGCCAACGGTTCCATCGCGCTCGGTCACAACGGCAACCTGGTCAACACGGCGCAGCTCGCCGAGATGGTCGCCGCCCTCCCCAAGGAGAACGGCCGCGCCACCCAGGTCGCCGCGACGAACGACACCGACCTCGTCACCGCCCTCCTCGCGGGCCAGGTGGACGACGACGGCAAGCCGCTGACCGTGGAGGAGTCGGCCGCCAAGGTCCTTCCCCAGGTCATGGGCGCCTTCTCGCTGGTCTTCATGGACGAGGGCACTCTCTACGCGGCGCGTGACCCGCAGGGCATCCGCCCGCTGGTCCTCGGCCGTCTGGAGCGCGGCTGGGTCGTGGCCTCCGAGACGGCCGCGCTCGACATCACGAGCGCCAGCTTCGTCCGCGAGATCGAGCCGGGTGAGTTCATCGCGATCGACGAGAACGGTCTGCGCACCTCCCGATTCGCCGAAGCGAAGCCTCGCGGCTGTGTCTTCGAGTACGTGTACCTGGCCCGTCCGGACACCGACATCGCGGGACGCAACGTCTACCTCTCCCGGGTCGAGATGGGCCGCCGCCTCGCCAAGGAGGCGCCCGCCGAGGCCGACCTGGTCATAGCGACGCCCGAGTCCGGCACGCCCGCCGCGATCGGGTACGCGGAGGCGTCCGGCATCCCGTTCGGCGCCGGCCTGGTGAAGAACGCCTACGTCGGCCGGACGTTCATCCAGCCCTCGCAGACGATCCGCCAGCTCGGCATCCGGCTGAAGCTGAACCCCCTCAAGGAAGTCATCAAGGGCAAGCGCCTGGTCGTCGTGGACGACTCCATCGTGCGCGGCAACACGCAGCGGGCGCTGGTGCGCATGCTGCGTGAGGCGGGCGCGGCCGAGGTCCACATCCGGATCTCCTCGCCGCCCGTGAAGTGGCCCTGCTTCTTCGGCATCGACTTCGCCACCCGCGCCGAGCTGATCGCCAACGGCATGTCCGTGGACGAGATCGGCCGGTCGCTGGGCGCCGACTCGCTGTCGTACATCTCCATCGACGGCATGATCGAGGCGACGACCATCGCCAAGCCGAACCTGTGCCGCGCCTGCTTCGACGGCGAGTACCCGATGGAGCTTCCCGACCCGGAGCTGCTGGGCAAGCAGCTGCTGGAGACCGAGCTGGCGGCCGGTCCCGCCGCCACGGCCGCGGCCGACGCCATCCGTCGCCCCTGAGCCCGTTCCACCAACCGAAAGATCCCAGGCAATGTCTGTGTTCGACCAGTCGACCCCGTCGACGGGAACCTCCGGTGCCTCCTACGCGGCTGCGGGCGTCGACATCGAGGCGGGCGATCGCGCCGTGGAGCTCATGAAGGAGTGGGTGAAGAAGACGCGGCGGCCCGAGGTCCTCGGCGGCCTCGGCGGCTTCGCCGGCCTCTTCGACGCCTCCGCCCTCAAGCGCTACGAGCGTCCGCTGCTCGCCTCGGCCACCGACGGTGTCGGCACGAAGGTCGACGTCGCGCGCCGGATGGGCGTCTACGACACCATCGGCCACGACCTGGTCGCCATGGTCATGGACGACATCGTGGTGTGCGGTGCCGAGCCGCTGTTCATGACCGACTACATCTGCGTCGGCAAGGTCCACCCGGAGCGCGTCGCCGCGATCGTGAAGGGCATCGCCGAGGGCTGTGTCCTCGCGGGCTGCGCGCTCGTCGGCGGCGAGACGGCCGAGCACCCCGGCCTGCTCGGCCCCGACGACTTCGACGTGGCGGGCGCCGGCACCGGCGTGGTCGAGGCCGACCAGCTGCTGGGCCCCGAGCGGATTCGCGAAGGCGACGCCGTGATCGCCATGGCCGCCTCCGGACTTCACTCCAACGGGTACTCGCTCGTCCGGCATGTGCTGCTCGACCGGGCGAAGCTCGGCCTCGACCAGCACATCGACGATCTCGGGCGCACCCTCGGCGAGGAGCTGCTCGAACCCACGAAGATCTACTCGCTGGACTGCCTGGCGCTCACCCGCACCGCCGAGGTGCACGCGTTCAGTCACATCACCGGCGGCGGCCTCGCGGCCAACCTGGCCCGGGTGATCCCGGACGGTCTGCACGCCGTGGTCGACCGCTCCACCTGGACGCCCGCGCCGGTGTTCGAGCTGGTCGGCAGGACCGGTGACGTCGAGCGCCTGGAGCTGGAGAAGACCCTGAACATGGGCGTGGGCATGATGGCGATCGTTCCCGAGCAGTCGGTGGACGTCGCGCTCGCCACCTTCGCCGACCGCGGGGTCGAGGCATGGGTCGCCGGCGAGATCATGAGCCGGGGCGACGAGGAGACCGGTGCCCGGATGGTCGGCGACTACGCCTGAGCGAGGCGCCTGGCCCGGCAGGCAGCACGAAACCCGGTCCGGCACTGAGGCCCCGGACCGGGTGAGGTGCAGCAGCTATGGGAACCGCGCAGCGCGCTCCGCGCTACGTCAAGCGCCGCGACGCTGCGACGCGGGACCGGACTGGTCGTCCTCGTCCTCATCGTCGTCGTTGTACAGATCCGCGTACTGTGCGTACGGGTCCTCGTCGTCCTCGTCGTCCTCGAACGGCTCGCTGTTCGGCGGCTGGCTCGAAGTCGATGCGCCCAGTTCATTGGCAAGCCGTGACAGATCAGTCCCGCCGCTGTTGTACTTCAGCTGGCGGGCGACCTTCGTCTGCTTGGCCTTGGCCCGGCCGCGCCCCATGGCTCGACCCCCTCGGTGACGGGGCTCGACGGCCCCAGAGTCTTGACACGCGTTCATGATCCGGAACGGGCTCTCCGCAGAGAGACCGGTCCGTAGGGCTTCCACGGTACCTGAGCCCACGCCCATACGGTACGTCGCCCGCAGGGCGGGCGTGTGCCCATGACCCACGAGACGCCCCTTCCTCGCTGGTCACGGCCGATTTTAACCACTTATTGGCGGGCGACCCGCCGATAAGAGTGAGAGTTCTCTCCAACCTGCCGCCGACGGGTACCGCCAGGGCCCTCCGCGAGCGCCGCCGGAGCACCGGTGGGCACCGTTCGACCACCGCCGTACATCTCACGTGTCCGCGGTGGCCGCCCGGCGGAGGGGCCGCGGACACCGGGTCGGGCGTCCGCGGCCGGGGCTCAGGCCCGCGCCGCCTCTCCGGGGAGGACGACGGCGCGCGCCTCGGCCATGCGCTGCTCGGCGATCCGGTCGGCCGCCGCGGCCGGCGGAATACCGTCCGCCTTCGCACGTGCGAATATGGCCAGCGTGGTGTCGAAGATCTTCGACGCCTTCGCCTTGCAGCGGTCGAAGTCGAAGCCGTGCAGCTCGTCGGCGACCTGGATGACGCCACCGGCGTTGACCACGTAGTCCGGCGCGTACAGGATCCCGCGGTCCGCGAGGTCCTTCTCCACGCCCGGGTGCGCCAGCTGGTTGTTGGCCGCGCCGCACACCACCGTCGCCGTCAGCACCGGCACGGAGTCGTCGTCCAGCGCGCCGCCGAGGGCGCACGGGGCGTAGATGTCGAGCCCCTCGACACGGATCAGGGCCTCGGTGTCGGCGGCCACGGCGACCTCGGGGTGCGCGTCGGTGATCCGGCGCACCGCGTCCGGCCGCACATCGGTGATCACGACCTCGGCACCGTCGTCGAGGAGGTGCTCGACCAGGTGGTGCCCGACCTTGCCGACGCCCGCGACACCCACCTTGCGCCCGCGCAGGGTGGGGTCTCCCCACAGGTGCTGGGCCGAGGCCCGCATGCCCTGGAAGACGCCGTACGCGGTGAGCACCGAGGAGTCGCCCGCGCCGCCGTTGTGCGGTGAACGCCCGGTGGTCCAGGGGCACTCCCGGGCCACCACGTCCATGTCGGCCACATAGGTGCCCACGTCGCAGGCGGTGACGTACCGGCCGCCGAGCGAGGCCACGGCGCGGCCGTACGCCAGCAGCAGGTCCTCCGTCTTGATCCGCTCGGGGTCGCCGATGATCACGGCCTTGCCGCCGCCGTGGTCGAGACCGGCCATGGCGTTCTTGTACGACATCCCGCGTGCGAGGTTCAGCGCGTCGGCGACGGCCTCCTCCTCGCTCGCGTACGGGTAGAAGCGGGTCCCACCGAGGGCGGGGCCCAGAGCGGTGGAGTGGATCGCGATGACGGCCTTGAGTCCGGTGGCCCGGTCCTGGCAGAGCACGACCTGCTCATGACCTCCCTGATCCGAACGGAACAGGGTGTGCAGGACGCCGTCGGTTACGTCGGTCACGGTGGTGACTCCCGAGGGTGTAGCGGCGGTTGGGGTCGGGTCCCGTACGGGTGGCGGGCCCCGTTGGGGATGAGGGTAGAGCGTGAAACCGGCCACAGGGCGCCCAGTGTCGCGGATCACCTTTCCCCGGGGTACGCCAGGACGGGTTCGTGGGACGATTTGCTGTGGTTTTCCACCTGGATTTTCCACCCGGACTCCGGCCCGGCCAGGACATCGGACGGTGTCCGGGGCCGGGTGTCGCCCGGCCTGGTTTCGTGTCGGACCCGATGGGGAGGGAGCAGGCGTGCCCAAGGTGTCCTCGGTGATCGTCCCGTACACGTCCTACCTGCGCGTGTACGAGCCGCTGGCCGCCTTCCCCGAGCCGGAGCGCGCCCACTGGGAGCGCTACGCCCGGCGCCCCGACCGCCCCTCGTACCAGGACGAACTGCGCCGCTCCCTGGCCGACCTGCTGCCCACCCCACCCGTCCCGGTGCCGGTGCACGAGAGCGGTGACGCCTTCGTCGCCGAGGTGGACGGGGCGGTGTGCGTCTGCCCGTGGCGCACCCGGCTGCGCGGCTGGCAGGCGCTCGGGGAGCTGGCCGAGGAACTGCCCGCGCCGGTCCTCGACGCGGTGCTGCCGCCCGTCGTGCGCCGCCAGGCAGCCCAGGACTACGAGCGCTGGCTGGCCCGCAACCCGGACGCCCGGCCGTGGATCCGCACCTCGGTCTGGCAGGTCCCCCTGCACTGGTTCGTGCTGGTCTCCGACGGGGAGCGCCGCTACGAGAAGGGGGCGGCCGAGGTGCCCCCGATGCTGCGCTACCGCACGCCCATGGTGCAGGCCAGGCGGCGCACCGCGCGGGCCCTGCGCACGCTCAGGGACACGCTCGACGAGGGGCCGCTCCTGGACGGGCTGATGGACGTGGGGCGGTGGCTGGAGGAGTTCCACCCCCGGTCCCTGGTCGAGCTGGACTACGGCGGGCTCGTCCATGTGCTGCCGGCGGCGGACCTGGACGGGGACCACTCGGCGGCGGACGTCGCCGAGGGCGTCGAGGCGTTGCGGCTGGGGGACGGGGCCGCGGCCGGGGAGGCGTACGCCCGGCTGGTCGAGCGCTGGCGGAGCGTGCGGGAGCGCCGCTCGGCGAACTGAACGCCGGCGGGGCCCGGCCCCGGACGGAGCCGGTCGGGGCCCGCTGTGACACGGATGAGTCCGACGACGCAGATGAATTCAGTGACTCCGGTGCACCAGCGACACCGGTGCACGAATTGTGACCTGCGAGACATGGTGAAGTCGCAACCATTGGCCCATGGTTGACGTACCGCGCCCGGGAACGTGGGGACGTAGGTACCCGTTCCGGGCGTATGCCGTCAAGCGTGACGGAGCGCACTTACGTGGACCTTGCGTCATGCCGCCCTCCTCATGCCAAAATAGGACAAGGAGCCCGGGGGAGGCTCCCTCTGCCCACCTATGGACAGGAACTCCGCATTGCACACTTTGGGGGGTTTGGTGACCACTGATCTCTCTGTGACTGATCGTCACAAGGGCGTGACTGTCCGCTATGGCATGGTCCATCGGCTTCCGTCGCTGATGAACACCTGGGAGGGCAATTCCATCGGTTTGGCCGACGCGGCTGGACAGATGGTGTAGTTGTAGTGCCGAGGACAAGCCGTTCGTCCTATAACCGACTCGACCCGCGTCCACCATTTCGGGCAACGCGGGTCAAGGTGCAGAATTTAGAGGAAAGAACCGAGAAGGTTCGGTTCTCCCGAGGAGGCCGCTCATGACCGCTCGCACCCCTGATGCCGAGCCGCTGCTGACCCCGGCTGAGGTCGCCACCATGTTCCGTGTCGACCCCAAGACGGTCACGCGGTGGGCGAAGGCCGGCAAGCTCACGTCGATCCGTACGCTCGGCGGGCATCGCCGCTACCGCGAAGCCGAGGTCCGTGCGCTGCTGGCGGGCATCCCGCAGCAGCGCAGCGAGGCCTGAACAACTGCATAACGGACATACCGGCAGGTCCCCCAACCTGCCGCGACGTCTGTACCACAGCTCCATACGACGCGGGTGCCGCCCCAACGGAACCCTCGCCCCACCTCGGTAGTGGCACGACACGGGTGCGTCGTCGATCGCGCTGGACCCCACAGGGTCCGGCGCGATCTTTTTTGTGCCCGGTCGTCGTCCGTGAAGCGGGCCCGTGGGCGTCCTTGTCGGAGTCTGGGGAGGGGTGTCGGATATGGCCCGGGACGACCTCCCATGGAGTGCAATTGCACATATAAAATTGACCCTTTGTATGAGAGGGGTAAGTTCCACGCTCCTCGAAACTCATGGGGTGACACCCGTCACATGACGGGCTCCTTGTTGGTTCCCCGGTGGCTTTGCTAAGAGAACCCGGCCGGGGGGAGCGGGTGTTGGGAGGGCGCGCCGGTACGCGGCCCGGCGCGGCGGTCGCGCGCCGGTGCCGCCGCTGCGGGCGCCCGTGCGCCCCGGTCGGCCTCCAGGGGCCCCGCTCTACGCCCTGGAGGGGTCCTCGGCCTCCGTGGTGGCCGCCTCGGGCCCCTCGTCGCCGTACGGGCCGGGCTGCTCCATCGCCAGACGCAGCAGTCGATGGCAGACCGGGCAGTGCCGCGTCCGGTGCCGGTGCCCCGAAGCGGCGGACAGGTGGGCGCGCAGGAGCGCGCGGGTCTCGTGCCGTACGGATGTCGCCATGCGCCACCTCCCCCGGGAACCCCAGGGCGGTCGAGGTCCCCGGATTCTGAAGTACCGGTGGAATGTGACGCCGTCAAGACGGCCCGACCGGCATATCGCACGCGGCCCTCGCCGGCGGCCGGGAAAACGATCGAGGCCCGCATCCGTTTCCGGATGCGGGCCTCGATCGATCGATGCGGTCCTGACGGGATTTGAACCCGCGGCCTCCACCTTGACAGGGTGGCGAGCACTCCAAACTGCTCCACAGGACCAGGAGTCGCGGCGCTTGTTCGGTGATCCGGTCTCCCGGTTCTCTCCGCGCGTTGCGCTGCGAGAAGAGACTGTACAGGAGGGTGAGCCCTTGGTCGAACTCACCCTCCGTGAGCAGCAGGTCACGGTGCGGCCGCGTCGATCGCCTTCACGATGCGCTTGTCCGAGACGGGGTACGCCGTGCCCAACGCGTGCGCGAAGTAGCTGACGCGCAGCTCCTCGATCATCCAGCGGATGTCCCGTACCGAGGCGGCCACGGGACGTCCCCGCGGCAACTGCTCCAGCAGCCAGGCGTACTCGTCCTGCATCTCGCGCACCTTGTCCATGCGGGTCGTGTCCCGCTGGACGTTGGTCGCCATCTGCTGGAGCCGGCGGTCCGCGGCGACCAGATAGCGCATCAGGTCCGGCAGGCGCCGCGTCCCGGTCGCCGTGACGAAGCCGGGCTTCACCAGGGCGTCCAGCTGCGCCCGTACGTCCGCCAGATTGGGCAGCAGCGCCGGACTGCGGACGCCCTTCAGCCGGCGCTCACACGCCTGCCAGGCGGCCAGCACCTGCTGCACCTGCCCCACGGTGCGCACGGTCGCGTCCACGATCTCCGCGCGCACCTTGTCGTACAGCTTCCCGTACGACTCCTCGTCCCACGCCGGGCCCCCGAGGTCGCCGATCAACTTGTCGGCCGCCGCCATGGCGCAGTCGTCGAACAGGGCCTGGATCGAACCGTGCGGGTTGGCCGACAGCGCGAGCTTCTGGGCGTTGGTGAGCTTCTCGGAGGCGAACTTCGCCGGGTTCACCGGGATGTTCCGCAGGATCAGGCGGCGCGTGCCCTGCCACATCGCCTCCGCCTGCTCCTCCTCGGTGTCGAAGAGGCGCACGGAGACGGTGTCCCCGTCGTCCACCAGCGCCGGATAGGCCTTCACCGGTTGCCCGGCGCGCCGGGTCTCGAAGACGCGGGGCAGCGTGCCGATGGTCCAGTCCGCGAGGCCCGTACGCTCCAGGGACTCCCCGCCCTGCCGCTCGGCCGTGGCCGCCGCGGCCTGTGAGAGGGCCTTGCGCGCCTTCGGCTTCAGCCTCAGCCTCAGCGCCGCCAGGTCCTTGTCCTCGTCGAGCTTGCGGCGCCGCTCGTCCACGACCCGGAACGTGATCTTGAGGTGCTCGGGCACCTTCGCCCAGTCGAAGTCGTCGGCCTCGAACGGCACGCCCACCCTGCGTCTCAGCACGCGCGTCATGGCGGCCGCGAGCGGCTCCTCGTGCGGCGCCGCCTCCTGGAGGAAGGCCTTGGCGACGTTCGGCGCGGGCACGTAGTGGCGGCGGATCGGCTTGGGCAGGGAGCGGATCAGCTCCGTGACCAGTTCCTCGCGCAGACCCGGGATCTGCCAGTCGAAGCCCTCGTCGGTCACCTGGTTGAGGACCTGGAGCGGAATGTGCACCGTCACGCCGTCCGCGTCCGCGCCCGGCTCGAACTGGTACGTCACCCGGAACTTCAGCTGCCCCTGCCGCCAGGAGTCGGGGTAGTCCGCCTTGGTGACCGCCTGGGCCGACTCCCGGATGAGCATCTCCCGCTCGAAGTCCAGGAAGTCGGGCTGCTCGTGCCGCTTGCGCTTCCACCAGGAGTCGAAGTGCGCGCCGGAGACGACGTGGTCGGGGATCCGCTGCTCGTAGAAGTCGAAGAGCGTCTCGTCGTCGACGACGATGTCCCGGCGCCGGGCCCGGTGCTCCAGCTCCTCGACCTCGGTCAGCAGCTTGCGGTTGTCGGCGAAGAACTTGTGGTGCGTACGCCAGTCGCCTTCGACCAGGGCGTTGCGGATGAACAGCTCCCGGCTCGCCTCGGGGTCGATGCGGCCGAAGTTCACCTTCCGCTGGGCGACGATCGGCACGCCGTACAGCGTGACCTTCTCGTACGCCATCACGGCCGCCTGGTCCTTCTCCCAGTGCGGCTCGCTGTAGGTGCGCTTGAGCAGATGGCCGGCGAGCGGCTCCACCCACTCCGGCTCGATCTTCGCGTTGACCCGCGCCCACAGCCGGCTCGTCTCGACCAGCTCCGCCGACATCACGAAACGCGGGGTCTTCTTGAAGAGCGAGGAGCCCGGGAAGATCGCGAACTTGGCGTTCCGTGCCCCCAGGTACTCGTTCTTCGCGCCGTCCTTCACGTCCTTCATGCCGATGTGCGACAGCAGGCCGGCCAGCAGCGAGACATGGACCCGCTCGTCGGGGGCGTCCTGCTCGCTGAGGTGGATGCCCATCTGCTTGGCGACCGTGCGCAGCTGCGAGTAGATGTCCTGCCACTCGCGGATGCGCAGGAAGTTCAGGTACTCCTGCTTGCACATGCGCCGGAACGCGGACGAGCCCCGTTCCTTCTGCTGCTCGCGCAGATAGCGCCACAGGTTGAGGTAGGCGAGGAAGTCGCTGGTCTCGTCCTTGAACCGGGCGTGCTGCTGGTCGGCCTGCGCCTGCTTGTCGGCCGGGCGTTCGCGCGGGTCCTGGATGGACAGCGCGGCGGCGATCACCATGACCTCGCGGACGCAGTCGTTGCGGTCCGCCTCCAGGACCATTCGGGCCAGGCGCGGATCGACCGGCAGCTGGGCGAGCTTGCGGCCGGTGTCGGTGAGGCGCTTGCGCGGGTCCTTCTGCGCGGGGTCGAGCGCGCCCAGTTCCTGCAGCAGCTGGACGCCGTCGCGGATGTTGCGGTGGTCCGGCGGGTCGATGAAGGGGAACTTCTCGATGTCGCCGAGACCGGCGGCGGTCATCTGGAGGATGACGGAGGCGAGGTTCGTGCGCAGGATCTCGGCGTCGGTGAACTCCGGCCGCGCCTCGAAGTCCTCCTCGCTGTACAGCCGGACGCAGATGCCGTCCGAGGTACGGCCGCACCGGCCCTTGCGCTGGTTGGCGCTGGCCTGGGAGACCGCCTCGATGGGCAGCCGCTGCACCTTGGTGCGGTGGCTGTAGCGCGAGATGCGGGCGAAGCCGGGGTCGATCACGTACTTGATGCCCGGAACCGTCAGCGAGGTCTCCGCGACGTTCGTGGCCAGCACGATGCGCCGGCCCGAGTGCGGCTGGAACACCCGGTGCTGCTCGGCGTGGGAGAGCCGCGCGTACAGCGGGAGGATCTCGGTGAACCGGTACTGCTTCCTGGTCAGGGCGTCCGCGGTGTCGCGGATCTCCCGCTCGCCGGAGAGGAAGACCAGGATGTCGCCCCGGCCCTCGCCCATCAGCTCCTCGACGGCGTCGGTGATCGCGGTGATCTGGTCCCGGTCGGCGTCCTCGGAGTCCTCCTCCAGGAGCGGCCGGTAGCGCACCTCCACCGGATACGTCCGCCCGCTGACCTCGACGATCGGCGCGTCGCCGAAGTGCCGGGAGAAGCGCTCGGGGTCGATGGTCGCGGAGGTGATCACGACCTTCAGGTCGGGCCGCTTCGGCAGCAGCTGCGCCAGGTAGCCCAGCAGGAAGTCGATGTTGAGGGACCGCTCGTGGGCCTCGTCGATGATGATCGTGTCGTACGCGCGCAGCTCGCGGTCCGTCTGGATCTCGGCGAGCAGGATGCCGTCGGTCATCAGCTTGACGAAGGTGGCGTCGGGGTTCACCTGGTCGGTGAACCGCACCTTCCAGCCCACGGCCTCGCCCAGGGGCGTGTCCAGTTCCTCGGCCACGCGCTCGGCGACCGTGCGGGCCGCGATACGGCGGGGCTGGGTGTGCCCGATCATGCCGCGGACGCCGCGTCCGAGCTCAAGGCAGATCTTGGGGATCTGCGTGGTCTTGCCGGAACCGGTCTCACCGGCGACGATCACGACCTGGTGGTCACGTATGGCCTCGGCGATCGCGTCCTTCTTCTGGCTGACCGGCAGCTGTTCGGGATACGTGATCGCGGGCAGCCGGGCACCGCGTTCGGCGATCCTGCCCTCGGCCGTGGAGACCTCGGCGTCGATCTCGGCGAGCACGGCGGCCCGCGCCTCGGGCGAGCGGATCTTGCGCGCGCCTTCGAGCCGGCGGCCGAGGCGGTGCGCGTCGCGCAGGGACAGCTCCGACAGGCGGGGGGCCAGGGTGCCGAGGGTGGGGGCAGGATGCGTAGACATACGCGGTCCAGGATCTCACCTCGGCGAAATCCGTGGCTAACGATTTGCCGTCGGCGGTGCGCGGCGCGCCCGGCGCCCCGGGCCGCGCGGGACGTCCGGCCTGCTCGCGCCCGGGAACGGGCCGGCTGCCGGGCCCGCCGGCCGCGCGGCTCCAGCGTGTCGCGCCCCGGGAGGTCAGTGGCCGCCCGGCTGCTGCGGAACCGGGGGCGGCGCGGGGTGCCCGGGCGCCGGGTGGGCGTGCGCGGCCCGGTCCTGGGACAGGGACTTCGCGGTGTTGGACACGGCCTTGATGCCCAGATAGGCGGTGGTCATCCCGCTGACGGCGGTGAAGGCGGCGGTGAGCACGCCCACGATCACGGACTTGTCGCCGTCCAGCCGCCACACGCCGAAGATCGCGACCCCGGCGATGGCGAGGGTGCTGACGATCACCGCGAGCAGACCGAAGCGCGCCCGGTCCTTCTCCAGCTCGACGTCCTGCATACCGTTCGCCCCGCCCCGGCTCATGATGCCCCGCCCGCCTGTCCCTTACGGCCTATGACTGCCCGACCGGCGAGAACGTACCCCTTCGAAGGGGACATGCCAAGACGGCAGTTGCGCCGCGGCGCACATGGAAAAGCCCCTCCCCGTTGATGTCGGGGAGGGGCTCATGCCCTGGTCAGGGCTGCGGTGGCTGGGACCGGGGTCGAACCGGTGACCTTCCGCTTTTCAGGCGGACGCTCGTACCAGCTGAGCTACCCAGCCATCAAGGCCTCTTGAGAGGTCTTGGCGGTCCTGACGGGATTTGAACCCGCGGCCTCCACCTTGACAGGGTGGCGAGCACTCCAAACTGCTCCACAGGACCAAGCGTGTGTACGACAGTGTCGCACACGGTGATGCGTGCCCCCAACGGGATTCGAACCCGTGCTACCGCCTTGAAAGGGCGGCGTCCTAGGCCGCTAGACGATGAGGGCTATCGGCCCGCCTGAGCGCTTCGCAGCGCGTCGGGGACGTGAGAAGCATATGGGATGCGGGGAGGGTTCGCCAAAACGGTTTACGGGGCGGTCCGCGCGAGGGCCGTTCCCGGGGCGGTCGGCCGCGGCTCCCGGGGTCCCGTGGGCCCCGCGGTGGCGGCCGTCGGGCGCGTGGTCCCGGGCGAGGGACGCGCCCCCGGCCGGTTCTCCTCGGCGAGGTGGCGGGTCACTTCGGCCGTGGTCTCGCCCAGGCCGCCGAGCCTGATCTCGTCCCACGCCTGGAGCCGGCGGGTGCGGCGGTCGAGGTAGAGGACCGAGGCCTCGATGGGCGCCGGGTACTCGTGTTCGACGGCCCGCAGTCCGCTGCCGCCCGTGGATCCCTCGATCCGCAACCGGGTGCCGTACTTCATGATCTCCGTGCCCTCGTGGTGGAGATGGCCCGCCAGGACGAGGGGCACGTCGCCGTCCGTCTCCCGCGCGGCCGTGGGTTCATGGGCGACGGCCACGTCCACCGGGGTCCCGGCGGCCCTCTGGTCGTTCAGCGCGGCGGCCAGGCGCGCCCCGGCCAGGACCTCGGCCCGGTCGCCGCCGGGCGCGACCGAGCGGTCGGGGGTGAACTGCGGGTCGCCGATGCCCGCGAAGCGGACTCCGGCCACGGTGACCGCCCGCCCGTCGTCCAGGACGTGCACGTTCCTCATGTGCTCCAGATAGCGCTGGGTCGTGCGGGAGTCGTGGTTGCCGCGGACCCAGACGTACGGCGCGCCGAGGCTCGCGGCGGGGTCGAGGAAGCCGTTCTCGGCCGCCGTGCCGTGGTCCATGGTGTCGCCCGAGTCGACCACCGCGTCGATCCTGTACTGCTCCACCAGCGAGGCGATGATCTTCCAGCTCGCCGGGTTGAGATGGATGTCGGAGACGTGCAGCACGCGGACGGTCGTCGGATCGGGTTCGTAGGCCGGGAGGGTCGAGGTGACGTCGTACAGCTTCGTCACGTTGGTCACCAGGCGCGCCAACTCCTTCTGGTAGACGTCGAACTCGGTGACGATGCTGCGCGCGTTGCCCACCACGGCGGGAGCGGAGGAGAGCAGGCCGGAGAACTTCGGTTCGAGGACCGACTCCGGGTTCCAGGTGGCGTACGCGCTCACGCCCGAGGCCGTGAGCAGGGTGAACGCGAGGCCGCCGGCCGCCAGGGCGCGGCGCGGGCGGCGGTGGACGGCGAGTCCCAGGGCGGTGGCTCCGGTGACGACCGCGACGGCGGAGCGGACGGCGAGGTCCAGGGTGCCGTGTTCGACGTCGCGGGCTATCTCCTGCTGGAGGCCCGAGATCCGCTCGGGGTGGTCGACCAGGGCCTGGGCGCGTACGGGATCGAGTTGGTCCACGTTCACGTCGAGGCGCACGGGGGCCTGGTGGCTGCTCAGTTCGAGGCTGCCGAGGGGCGAGACGTTGATCTTCGTGCCGCCGAAGAGGGAGGGCCGCAACGTCATGGTGGTGTTCACGGGGCCGACCGGGACGCGGGCGGAGCCCACGACCAGCAGTCCGAGCCAGGCGCCGACGAGGGCGACGGCGGCCGTGCCCAGCGCGCGGAGCCAGGGCCGCCGCCGCGGTGCGAGCGCGGGGGCGGGAGCAGGGGCGGTGGTGGGGCGGGAGCGGGAACCGAAGCGGCTGCCGATGGCGCGGGGCGCGGTGCGGAGGCGGTGCGAGGCTGCGGCGAGGACGCGGACCATTGGTGCCGTATGCCCAAGCGGCCCGGGCGGTATGCGGATCCCCGGTCGGGCCGCCGGCGCGTGCCCGCGTGCCGTTCGGGCTGGGTCGCGACTCCCGCGGGGGCGCGGTGTGCCGGACAATGGCCCTGTGCTGGAGATGACGCGCGAGGACTTCGAGGAACTGGTCGCTCAGGCGCTCGACCGGATTCCGCCCGAGCTGACGCGGTTGATGGACAACGTGGCCGTCTTCGTGGAGGACGAGCCGGCCGCGGACGACCCGGACCTGCTCGGGCTGTACGAGGGGACCCCGCTGACGGATCGCGGGGAGTGGTACGCGGGCGTGCTGCCGGACCGGATCACCATCTACCGGGGGCCCACCCTGCGGATCTGCGAGACCCGGGACGACGTGGTGGCGGAGGCCGAGGTGACCGTGGTGCACGAGATCGCGCATCACTTCGGCATCGACGACGCGCGACTGCACGAGCTCGGGTACGGGTGAGGGCGGCCCGGTCGGCACGGGCCGGGGCGTGCGCGGGTGACGTCCGGTCAGGTCGTGTCGGCCGGGACGGCCGCGCTCGGGCGTAGGCGGTCGCATTCGGCCGACAGTCGGCCGAATGCGTGCGGTGCGCGGTCTTGTCCCGGCGTGGCGCGTGTCCTCGGGCGCCCGGGGGGAGTTGGACAGGGGGACTCCTCGAACCTTCCCGGTTCCCGGATGGTCCTCCGCCGCCGGGCTCGCCCGCCGGCGGAGGGGCCGGACGCAGGGGAGACGCCTATCGGAGGTGGGTGCCCGTGCGCGCCTGGTACGTACCCGTCCGTCTGGCCGCCGCGGTGCTCGTCACCGCCACTGCCGCCGGCTGCGTGAGCGTGGGGGACGACGCGGGCAGTCCCCTGCCGGCGCATTCCTCGGGGCGGCACGGGGGCGCCGCCCCCGGCGCGGGGCCCGTGGCGGGGGCGGGCGGTGGCGGGGGCCGGGGCGGTGTCGCGGTCAGGGGCGGTCCGTCCGGGCCGCAGGCCTCCGCGTCCGGTGCCTCCGCCTCGCCCTCCGCGTCCGCGTCCCGGCACGGCTCCGGGGGCAAGGGCGGCTCCGCGCCGTCCGGCGGCGCCTCCAGCGGCGGCACGGGCGGTGACGGCCCGGTGCCGCCCGCCCCGACGAGCGGTGGGGCCGGTAGTCCCAGCCCGACGACCGCGGACCCGTCGCCGACGAGCCCGCCGGACCCGCCGTCGCCGACGCCGACGACGGCCGAGCCCTCGTCCTCGGCGCACGAGCAGGCCACCCGGGAGTTCCGGCGGGAACCGGCACCCCGGGCGGGGGCTCCCGTGATGTAGTGGGGGGCGTGTGGTGAGCCTCACACGCGGCGGGCGGGAATCGGTTTGCGCTCGACGGGTGTGGGTGCGTATGGTGGTAGATCGTTTGATCCCATTTGCCCGGCGCCAATAAGACGCGCCGTGTGGCGCGTACTCTCCCTTGCCGTGGCCGGACCGCATCGAGGCGGTCGTTTGCGACTTCACGGAGTTATGGGCGCGTGCCGTGAACTCCGGAAGGTTCGCATTTCGCATGTCTGTTTCCAGTACTGAGCACATCGTCCTGCCCGAGAACGGTGTGAGCGACGACAACGACGTGGCCGTCGAGAACGCCACGGACGTCGAGAACGTCGACACCACCGCGACCGAGCAGGACGGCGAGGCGGCCCCCGAGACCACGTTCGCCGATCTCGGCCTGCCCGAGGGCATCGTCCGCAAGCTCGCGCAGAACGGCGTCACCGTCCCGTTCCCGATCCAGGCGGCGACCATCCCGGACGCCCTGGCCGGCAAGGACATCCTCGGCCGCGGCCGCACGGGCTCGGGCAAGACGCTGTCCTTCGGTCTGCCGACCCTGGCCACCCTGGCCGGCGGCCGCACCGAGAAGAAGCGCCCCCGCGCGGTGATCCTCACGCCGACCCGCGAGCTGGCCATGCAGGTCGCGGACGCGCTCCAGCCCTACGGTGACGTGCTCGGCCTGAAGATGAAGGTCGTCTGCGGCGGCACCTCGATGGGCAACCAGATCTACGCCCTGGAGCGCGGCGTGGACGTCCTGGTCGCCACGCCGGGCCGACTGCGCGACCTCATCAACCGCGGCGCGTGCTCGCTCGAGGACGTGCGCATCGCGGTGCTGGACGAGGCGGACCAGATGTCCGACCTGGGCTTCCTGCCCGAGGTCACGGAGCTGCTCGACCAGGTCCCGTCGGACGGTCAGCGCATGCTCTTCTCCGCGACCATGGAGAACGAGATCCGGACGCTCGTCGACCGCTACCTGAACAAGCCGGTGAGCCACGAGGTCGACGCCGCGCAGGGCGCCGTGACGACCATGTCCCACCACATCCTGATCGTGAAGCCGAAGGACAAGGCCCCGGTCACGGCCGCCATCGCCTCCCGCAAGGGCCGGACGATCATCTTCGTGCGCACCCAGCTGGGCGCCGACCGCGTCGCCGAGCAGCTGCGGGACGCCGGCGCCAAGGCGGACGCGCTGCACGGCGGCATGACCCAGGGCGCGCGGACCCGCACCCTCGCCGACTTCAAGGACGGGTACGTGAACGTGCTCGTCGCCACGGACGTCGCGGCGCGCGGCATCCACGTCGACGGCATCGACCTCGTCCTCAACGTCGACCCGGCCGGCGACCACAAGGACTACCTGCACCGCGCCGGTCGTACGGCGCGTGCCGGCCGCACCGGCACGGTCGTCTCCCTCTCGCTGCCGCA
This sequence comes from Streptomyces sp. NPDC048664, assembly GCF_040650555.1. Taxonomy (NCBI): domain Bacteria; kingdom Bacillati; phylum Actinomycetota; class Actinomycetes; order Kitasatosporales; family Streptomycetaceae; genus Streptomyces; species Streptomyces sp. NPDC048664. The sequence continues at coordinate 34,797 of NZ_JBEZHK010000038.1, forward strand.
CCAGCGGCGCCAGATCTTCCGCCTGATGGAGGACGCGGGCGTCGACGCCTCGCGCCACATCATCCAGGGCGGCGCCGCGTTCGACCCCGAGGTCGCCGACATCACCGGTGCCCGGTCCATGACCGAGGTCCAGGCCGAGTCCGCCGGGAACGCCGCGCAGCAGGCCGAGCGCGACGTCTCCCAGCTCACCAAGCAGCTGGAGCGCGCCACGCGGCGCGCCTCCGAACTGCGCGAGGAGGCCGACCGCCTGGTGGCGCGGGCCGCCCGGGAGCGGGGCGAGGACCCGGAGACCGCTGTCGCGGCCGCCGCGTCGGCACAGGCCGAGCAGGCGCCGGTGGCGGAGGTGTCCGTCCCGGAGCAGCCGACCGCGCAGGACGTGGAGCGCGCCCCGCGTGAGGAGCGGGGCGGGTTCAACCGCGACCGGGGCTTCGACCGTGACCGTCGTGACGACCGTGGCGGCTTCCGCCGTGACGACCGCGGTGGTGACCGTGGCGGCCGTTCGTTCGAGCGTCGTGACGACCGCGGTGGCGACCGTGGTGGCTTCCGCCGGGACGAGCGCGGCGGCGAGCGTGGCGGCCGTTCCTTCGAGCGCCGTGACGACCGTGGCGGCTTCCGCCGTGACGGCGACCGCGACCGTCGTGACGACCGTGGCGGCCGTTCGTTCGAGCGCCGTGACGACCGCGGTGGGTTCAACCGCGACCGTGACCGTCGCCCCTTCGACCGCGACCGTCGTGATGACCGCGGTGGTGACCGTGGCGGCCGTTCGTTCGAGCGTCGTGACGACCGCGGTGGCGACCGTGGTGGCTTCCGTCGTGATGACCGCGGTGGTGACCGTGGCGGCCGTTCGTTCGAGCGTCGTGACGAGCGCGGCGGCCACCGTGGCAGCGACCGCCCCTACAACCGCGACCGGCAGGGCGACCGCCCCGGCTTCCGTTCCGGCGGCCACGACCGCCCGTTCGGCCGCCGCGACGACCACCGGGGCTCCGGCTCCGTCGGCCGCCGCGAGGACAAGCCGCGCTGGAAGCGCAACGGCTGACATCGGCGGGTAACGCCGACGAGCAGGACGCGTGAACGCCGCGCCCCCGCCCCGATCCCGGGCCGGGGGCGCGGCGTTTTCGCGGCCCCAGCCCTTGGCCACAGCATCTACCGTGTGGCGCATATCACGCCGGCGCCGAGGGAATCGCTGGGTGCATGACACATGACGCCACGCCCAGCGGGCTGTCGGACGAGGAACGGCTCGCCCAGCTCGGCTACACCCAGGTCCTCGCCCGCCGCATGTCGGCGTTCTCCAACTACGCCGTGTCGTTCACGATCATCTCGGTGCTGTCGGGCTGTCTGACCCTCTATCTCTTCGGGATGAACACCGGCGGCCCCGCCCTGATCACCTGGGGCTGGGTCGCGGTCGGGCTGATGACCCTGTTCGTCGGACTGTCCATGGCCGAGATCTGTTCGGCGTATCCGACCTCGGCGGGCCTGTACTTCTGGGCGCACCGGCTGGCCCCGCCGTCGAGCGCGGCGGCCTGGGCCTGGTTCACCGGATGGTTCAACGTCCTCGGCCAGGTCGCCGTGACCGCCGGCATCGACTTCGGCGCGGCGTCGTTCCTGGGCGCGTACCTGAACCTCCAGTTCGGCTTCGAGGTGACGCCGGGCCGGACGATGCTGCTCTTCGCCGGGATCCTGGTGCTGCACGGGCTGCTCAACACCTTCGGCGTCCGGATCGTCGGCCTCCTGAACAACATCAGCGTGTGGTGGCACGTGCTGGGTGTCCTGGTCATCGTCGGCGCGCTCGCCCTCGTACCGGACCACCACCAGTCGGCGTCGTTCGTGTTCACGAAGTTCGTCGACCACACGGGGTGGGGCAGCGGGCTGTACGTCGCGCTCATCGGGCTGCTGATGGCGCAGTACACCTTCACCGGGTACGACGCCTCCGCGCACATGACGGAGGAGACGCACGACGCGTCGACGGCCGGGCCGAAGGGGATCGTCCGGTCCATCTGGACCTCCTGGGTGGCCGGGTTCGTCCTGCTGCTCGGCTTCACCTTCGCCATCCAGTCGTACGACAAGGAGCTCGCCTCGCCGACGGGAGCCCCGCCCGCCCAGATCCTGCTCGACGCGCTGGGCGCGAGCGCCGGCAAACTGCTGCTGCTCGTCGTGATCGGGGCCCAGCTGTTCTGCGGGATGGCGTCGGTGACCGCCAACAGCCGCATGATCTACGCCTTTTCACGCGACGGCGCGCTGCCGTTCTCGCGGGTGTGGCACACGGTCAGCCCGCGGACCCGCACGCCGGTGGCGGCGGTGTGGCTGGCCGCGATGGGCGCCCTGGCGCTGGGGCTGCCGTACCTGATCAACTACACGGCCTACGCGGCGGTGACGTCGATCGCGGTCATCGGGCTCTACGTCGCGTACGTCATCCCGACGCTGCTGCGCGTACGCAAGGGCGACTCGTTCGAACGCGGGCCCTGGCACCTGGGCCGCTGGTCACGGCTGATCGGGATCGTGTCGGTGGCGTGGGTCGGCGTGATCACGGTCCTGTTCATGCTGCCCCAGCTCTCGCCCGTGACCTGGGAGACCTTCAACTACGCGCCGGTCGCGGTCCTGGTGGTGCTGGGCTTCGCGGCGACCTGGTGGCTGGCCTCCGCCCGCCACTGGTTCCTGAACCCCGACCACGCCCGCACCCGGGCCCGGGAGACGGCACGCGCCGCCGCGGTGGAACCGCTGGACCCGTAGCCCACACCCCCTGCCGAGGGCGCGTCTCGCCCGTTGGGGTGGCCGAGACCCCGATACCCGATCGGAGTCCCGGCTCCCTGCGGCTATGCTCGGGTAGGCAACAACGCCCGGGCCCTTAGCTCAATTGGCAGAGCAGTGGACTTTTAATCCATTGGTTGTGGGTTCGAGTCCCACAGGGCCTACGGTTCGCAGGTGGGGGGTAATCCCTCTGACCTGCTACGCAGCGCTCGGGTTGGCTTCGGTCGACTCGGGCGCTGTGGCGTTTTCGGGGTTTTGCGTGAGCGATGCGTGAGCGGATGTTCGAGCTTGCACGCCAGGCGGCGTCCGTAGGGCGTCTGATTGGTGGTGTGCGTGGCTGTACGCCGATGGCGGCCAGTGCGTGCTCTGGGCCGCCTCCGACCTGTCAAAGCCCGGACATACGTGGAACGCTATCCTGCCACCCGACCGCCGGGCGTGCTGCTGTGTCCCCGGCCCGAGCCCGCCGCGGCGGGTGTGCAGGGGGGAGACTGGACTTTGACAAGCAGCGCCGTAGCCGCCGCCCCAGGGCAGGACGAGGTGTCCGCCGCGGTTGCCGTCGTCGACTTCAATAATCTGTGCCCTGCGCCACGCTCGGACGCAGACGTGTACGACGGACTGCACGCGGTAGATCGCGTGGTGCGTCAAGCCGTGAAGCAGCACTGGCCGCGAGTCTCTGACCTGCAGCTGCGCCTATACGGGGGATGGCTTTTCCGCGACGGACGGGCGACCCGGCAGTGGGAGTGGGCGCTGCCGCACCTCGCCGACTTTCACACTCGACGCGACGGTCTGCGAGTCGAGCCGGAGCTGGCCCATTCCTCGGCCTGGAACCCGGGCACCCGCATACTGGGTACTTTCCGCGCCGCCCGCGAGGCCGATCCTGGCCGTCCCCCCAAGGCTGCGCAGAAGATGGTCGACGGCCTGATCGTTGCCGACTCACTGCGCTACAGCCTGGAGGGCAAGCCGACCGTCCTCGTCAGCGACGACGACGACGTGTTGCCCGGCCTACTGGCCGCCGCCGCGCGCCCTACCCGCAGGATGATTTGGCTCCGCAAGCGCGCCCCGGGCCAGTCCTGCAACGACCAGTGGCTTACGAGCCATTCGAACATCGAGATTTGTCACGCACCAGGATGGCCAACATGGTAAGTGCCGATGTGACCGCGTTCGCCGATGAACTGCGCGCGGACCTGCTGACCTTTGTGGACCCGGGAACGGAACCGGAGATCACGACTCGGGGTGGCGGCCTTCTCGTCCGCTGGTCGCACGACTTCGATGAATGCGAGGCATCGGTCACCTGGGACCGTGCCCGTGAGCAATGGGTCGTTGAGCACGATGGCAAGCGCGTTGACTATGCGGCCTTCGTTGCCGGACCGGATCTGGCCGACCTGCGAGCCCTGGCCAAGAACATCGTTCAGGTCCTGGGCCGCCGTCGCGGAGACCGCTACGTCCCGGGTCGCGCCCACCTCTCCGGAGGTGTGGACGAGGACGCTGCGACGCTTGTTGAACGTTCCTCAGTGCCCGATGCCGAAGCAACGAAAATCGTTTTTGTCACCGGTGACGCCGGCGCTGGCAAATCGCGGATGCTGTCGGAGCTAACCTACGAGGCTGCGGTCCGCTATCTGCGGGGCGAGAGCGACTACCTATACCTCAATGTCAGCGCTCAGGGCCGCGGGCTAGCGCGACTCAATGAGGCCCTGGCGACCGAACTTCAGGACGTGCGGGCCAGGATGACGTACCACTCGGTGGCCCGTCTGGTACGGCACGGCCGACTGCGGCTCATTGTCGACGGGTTTGACGAACTGATCGGCGGACAGGGCAGCTACGAGGAGGCGTTTGGCTCTCTTGCTGGCTTCATAGAGGAACTGGACGGTCGCGGTTCGGTGATCGCTGCTGCCCGCAGTGTCTACTACGAGCAAGAGTTCCTTGCCAGAACCAACAGCAGCTCGGAACTCGGCTCCCTACTCTGGTCGCTTGTCCCGGTGGAGATGCGGCTGTGGGGTACGGTCGAGGTCGAGGCATACCTCCAGCACTTCTCCCCAGCGGTCCGAGACCGGGTGCGCTCCCTGCGCGACAGCCCCGATGCGGAGGGCACGCTGCTGGACAAGCCGCTGTTCCTGGCACGGACCTGCGAGTTGATGGAGGCGGAGAACCAGTCCATCGAGACTGGCCGCCCGCTCCTCGTGCAGCTCGTGGACGCCTACGTCCAGCGTGAGGTCAGCAGCAAACTGGTCGGTCAGCACGGTCAGTACCTCAGTGGTGAGCAGTACGTCGAACTGCTCAAGGAGATCGCCATCGAAATGTGGCGCCAGAAGACCCGCGAACTCAACCGATCCACCCTCCACGACCTGGTGTCGATCTTTGCCCAGGTCCACGATTTGCCCACTGAGGCCCAGCAGAACCTCATCGATGCCGCGCCAAGCCGCGCCATGCTCATGCTGGGCACCAAGCCCGGCACTGTCGCCTTCGAACACGACCTGTTCTTCGGCTTCTTCCTAGCCAAGCCGGTCGAGGAGGCCCTGGCCCGGGGCAGCCAGGAGGCCGCCTCTATCTTGCGCCGCGCCAACCTCCCCGTGGAAGCCGCCCGCGCGGCGGTCACCGGCATCGTTGAGGCCGGCACTAGCGGCCAGGCCATTCTCTCTGTGCTCGCTCTGGTTGCCGACCCGAACGACTCCTTCGCGGAGGTGGTGGGCCGCAACGCAGGCACCCTCGCGGCGGAGGTCCTGCGACTGCGCGGGACGGCCGAGCCCGACCTGATGGTGCAAAACGTGACGTTCGCGGATGCTGACACATCGGGCCTCGCGGTCCGCGGAGCGTCCTTGGTAAATATCCGATTCGAGCGCTCCGACCTGCGCAACACCCAGTTTGAGTCGTGCGTCGCGCAGGGCGTGACATGGCACCTGGTGGTGATTGACCCAGAGACCACCCTGCTCGACGTCACCGGCGTCACCCCCGCGGACTTCGTTGGACTGCGGGTGGCTAGCAGGCAGGGCGTCGAGCAGGACTTCGTTGCGTCGTCGATTTTGCGGCGACTCCAGGATTGTGGCCTCGGAGCTGACCTCGACGAGGTGAGGACGCGCGACGTCGCCGCCGATGTAGTGGCAGCGGTCGAGAAGCTAGCTCGGCACTACTCGCGCTCTAACATGCTCTGCACCGACGACGGCGCCATCGGCTCTGTCATCGATACCCCCGTCTGGCGACGGGTGATCCACGCGGCCGAGGAGTCCGGTGTGGTGCGCCGGGAGCCACGGGCGACATCTGGTCGCCCCAAGACCTTCTACCGACGGATGGTCCTGCCCGAGACGCTGCTGGCTGGCCTCGTCGAGGATGCCCCGGTGCCGCATGCCGTCTCCGACTTCTGGAGCCGCCTGACCGAGGCTGCCTAAGGCTGCTTCGACGGGTTCGCAGGTGAGGGAAACAGTTTTGACCTGCTACGCAGCGCCCGGGCCGGTTTCGGCTGGCTCGGGCGCTGCTTCGTTTTCAGGTCCGCGCGTGAGGCGGATGTGTCCGTGACTTACAGACCGGTTGCGGCCTCGGCGGATGAATCAACGCCTGGCGCCGCACCCACGTCGCAGGCATCTGCTAGCTGGCGCTGCCCACGGTGATCTCGTTGATCCGCTTCGCCACGGCGTTCAGGTGCTCGTTGCCGATGGACATCTCAGCGGACATCAGATCGAACGATGCCTGGTCTCCGCTGGCCGCGCCCACCGTGCACGCCGACGCGGACTTGCCGAGGTGGTAGAGGGCGAGCTTCCAGCGCTTGTCGAGCGTTACATCCGGCATCGGGGCTTCCCCTTGCGCCGTCTCGACATCCGCGGTGAGTTGCGCGCAGCTGTCCTGAAGTCCCACGAGGTTGACCGGGTGCGAGTCCTTGTCGACCTTGCCCAGGCGCTTCGCGAGAGTGTTCAGGGTGTCGGTGCCCCCCTCCTCTGCCCAGGCGCGGACCTTGGCCGCGAGGTCGAGGGTCGGGCTTGGGGACGCGGTTGTCGGCGCCGACTGCTGCTTGGAGGTGGCGTTCTGGCCGCCGCAGCCCGTGAACATGAGGGCAAGAGCGACGCTCGTCGCAGCAACCGCAGTTCTGGCACGCATGGATTCCCCCAAGGATAGATGAGCCAGATGAGGGATGCTGCTCCGCTGCAGCGCTGCGTGCGTACGTTGTGTCCTTTTCGTGACGTGAAGTCAGCCCCACGGTACGGAGCGCAGCACCGGGTGCCCTGTTGCCAGCGAACCCGCGGCCACTACGGTGCGCGGCAGATCAGCCCACCCCGACCGGCGAAGGGGCCCGTAATGACCAGGCACCTGTGGAAAGTCGGCACGAACTCGGGCAACGACGGATGCCCCACCCTCTACACCGAGCCCGGTACCGACACCTACGTCGTGCAGGGCGACCCGATCACTGATCCTGCCGACCTTGCGCAGCTCGACCTCGCGGCCGGCGAGGCAGCCGTGACCGTGCCACGCGAGCTGCTCGCCAACTTCGGCCCGAAGGAGCCCGCGCACGTGTCGCAATTCATCCGCTTCGAGGACTCCGGCCACATGTTCGCCAAGCTCAAGCACTCCGCGTGGAGGCTGGAGACGCGCCGCCGGCCGGGGCACCGGGGACCCTCGACGGAGCGGGTCTTCAATACGGCACGACACCCCAGAAGGGAAGGTCAATGACCGTCACCCTCGATCAGCCCACAGGTACCCGTACGCGGGACCCGCAAGAACTCCTCAACGCTGTCGCTCCGCACATCACGGAGCTGACCATCAACGTCTTCGACTCCGGCATGAACCTGTGGGATCGGGAGATCGCCCTCCTGCTCCGCGACCACACCATGGTCCGCGACATGGCCGAACGGATCCTCGGCAACGCCGTCATGTACACCGTCGGCTGCATCGAGCACCCCGAAGTACACCTCGGAGTCGGCAAGCTGGTCGACCTTGGCGTCCATCAGCTGATTCTCGACACGCCCGTCTGGTTCGGCATCTGCCGTCTGTACAACGGCGGCGCCTACAAGCACCCCGCTCCGTTCGTCGAACGCCGCCGTGACGGCCTGTGCCTGCGCACCGCCGACTTCCCGAACTCGATCGGCTTCGCCATCGACGAGGAACTGTGGGCCATCGACAGCGCCAACTGCTCGCCGTGCGACAACAAGGTCCCCGACAGCCACTGACCCCGCTACAGTCGCCCCCGCCCTCACGGCACCCCCGAGGGCGGGGGCTCCCGCATCCCGGACGACCCGGAGGAACGCGCTGTGCCCGTACCGCACGACATCGCTGCCGAGACCGAACTGTGGGACACCTACGCCGAGTCGGCCTTCAAGGACAACCTCGATCCGTCGTTCTGCTGGACTCAGTACTCCGGCCACGGTCCTGGCACCGAGCTCCTCGGCAATCCGGAATCCGTACTGGAGATCGGCTGCGGCACCGGCCGCGCCCTCGCTCACCTCGCTCAGCAGGGCGTCAGGGCCACCGGTGTCGATCTTTCGCCGCGCATGGTGCGACGTGCGACTGAGAAGTGGGCGGCCCTCGGTGTGAGGATCGAGCAGGGCGAGGTGCTCCGCTGGCTCGCCGCGGAGGGGAGCCGATACGACGCGGTGTACTCCATCTTCGGCGCGGCCTGGTTCACCGACCCGTCCCAGCTGTTCCCGCTCGTCCACGAGCGCCTTGTCCCAGGTGGCACGTTCGTGTTCTCCCAGCCGCCGGCCATCCCCGGCGCGTACGGCCCGCAGGGTATGTACAAGGGCGGCTTCGCGGGCAAGGCCATGTACACCTACCGGTACAGCTACCGGCCTGCCGTCTGGGAGCGCCTGCTGACCCGCGCGGGCTTCGCCTCGGCCGAGGCCCGCGTCATCGACGCTGCAAAGCCCGGGCACATCGGCACGCTGCTGGTACGCGCTGAACCTTGAGGTCGGTGAACCCGGCAGTCCCGGACAACCGTCGACGACGGAACAGCGCAACAGGCTGGACATCAACAGGCAGGGCCTACGGTCACCTGCACCTTCTTGAGGTGCTTTGCTGGTCTGGCATCGGCGTCGTAGCCCGGATTGTCGCTCGCCCATGCCGCCTCGGTGCAATACCCGGGCTCGGTCGGCGACGTGTGGGTGATGTTCTGGAAGGTCGGCTCACAGTGCGTCAGGTCGTACTCCCCCACCACCTGTGCACTGTCCGGGATGCCGGGCACTTTCATCCACAGGATGACGTCCCGCGTGGGCAGGCAAGGATCATCCGTGGTGGACGACTTCGGCTTCGCCGTACGGTGCACGGGACCTGGCTCGGCCGTCGAGCTGTGGCTCTCGACAAGCGTCCGGGTCGGGGCCCCCGAGGAGGCCGGCGCGGCGTGCGTGGTGTTCCCACTCGTGCATGCGGCGGTCAGCGCGATGGCGGCGACAGGCAGGATGAAGCGGCGCAAGGTCCCCCCTTGGCAGTGCTGTGGTTGCGTGAGCCACAGTGGCAGCCCTGTACGCAGTGCGTACGGATGTTGCCGCACCGTGACAATGGAGCTGGTGCCCCGGTGGCCGCAGCCGCGCCACTCACAGCGCCCCGCAATCCGGAACTCGCTCGCAGTCGGCGTCGGCCGCGTCTGCCGTGCCGGTGAGCGGAGGGGGGCGTCGTGGGGGTTCTCGTCGATATCCGGGGTTGGCTGGAGTGTGATGATCGGCAGCTCGCGCGGGTCCGGGAGCCTTTCCCCCGAGGCAGTACAACTTCGTCAACCGGGCCTTTTTCGCGGCCCAGATGACAACGACCTGATCACCGGCCTGTTCCTCGTCAGCCACGAGGTCGACGGCGACGAGTAGGGCGTTCGTCCGTCGGCGTATTCCCGTTCAGTTTCAGACGCGCGGTGATATAAGAAGTCGGCCGGTCCTTTCGAAATGGCCGGGCCAATTCCCTTGCGTGTCGGCGGAATCGTCATGATCCCCCTTGTTACTCTGCGCGTCGCGGAAATCCCCACGCAATTTCCCACGCGCCAACCGGCTGAGCCGGTCGAGAGGACAAAGAACATGCATGACTTTTCTCGTCGCGGCCTGCTCAGAGCGACCGCGGCCGGCGCGGGTGCGGCGGTTGTCCCGGGGGCGACCGCCGTGGACGCCGCCGCCGCGAGTGGCGGACACGGCGGCGGTGGCGGGCACGGCGGTGAGCACTGCGCTCCGGCGCAGCTGACCGGCCGTGTCGTGCGGCCCGCCGACTCCGACTACACGCAGGCGAGCCTCGGGTGGGACGAGCTGTTCAGCCACTATCCGCTGGTCATCGTCTTCGCGCAGAACACCCAGGACGTGGTCAACGCCCTGACGTGGGCGCGGCAGAACAACGTCGCGTTGCGGGTGCGCAGCGGTCGCCACAGCCTTGAGGGCTGGTCGAACGTCGACAACGGCATCGTGATCGACATCAGCGAGCTGAAGTCGGTCGACATCGACACCCGCACGGGGATCGCGAAGGTCGGCGCGGGCCTCAACCAGTTGGAGGCGGTGACGGCGCTCTCCGCCGAGAACCTCGCGGTGACGACCGGGACGGAGGGCAGCGTCGGTCTGGCCGGTGCGACGCTGGGCGGCGGCCTGGGCTTCTTCACCCGCTGGCTGGGCATGGCCTGCGACGGGCTGGTCGGCGCCGAGATCGTCGTCCCCTCGGGTGACCAGTGCGCCAAGGTGCTCCAGGTGGACGCCCGCAGTCACCCGGACCTCCTGTGGGCGCTGCGCGGCGCGGGCAACGGCAACTTCGGGATCGTCACGTCGCTCACCTACAAGGCGGCGCCGCTGAAGAGCGTCACCTATCTCCAGGCGACGTGGACGGGCATCGGGGACCTGCACGGGGTCTTCGACGCCTGGCAGCGCACGGGACCGACGGCGGACGACCGGCTCGGCACCCAGCTGGAGATCCACAAGAACCAGATCCTGCTCTTCGCGGTGCTCGCCGAGGGGACCCCGGCGCAGGCGCAGCAGATGCTCGCCCCGGTCCTGTCGGTCGGCAGCCCGACGGTCACGACGCAGGTGGGCAGGTGGGGCGACGTCTACGCGGGATTCCAGGTGCCGACCGAGGACGAGCCGGCGAACTGGAAGTTCTTCTCGCAGTTCACCAGGAAGCCGTTCCCGAGCGCGGCGATCGACGTGATCGCCTCGTTCATGGCGACGGCCCCGACCGACGACAGCAACTTCTTCACCCAGGCGTTCGGCGGGGCGGTCAGGAGGAGTCCCCGCGGCGGCACCTCGTTCCCGCACCGCGACGCGCTCTTCTACTCGGAGCCCGGCGCCGGGTGGGGCACCCGCGGCACCCAGCCGGGTGTCTGCGACCCGCTCACCCCGCAGGCCCAGGCATGGATCGCCGAGTTCAGCCAGGCCATGCGCCCGTACGTGCACGGCGCGTACGTCAACGTGCCGAACATCGGTATGCAGGAGTGGGAGACGGCCTACTGGGCCGACAACTACGACCGGCTGCGCCAGATCAAGTCGAAGTACGACCCGGGCAACGTCTTCCAGTACGAGCAGAGCGTCTGCCCGGCGTCCACGCAGCACGGGCGCGGCTGACCCGCCGTTCCTGCGCCGCCCGTCCCTGCGCCGTCCGACCCGCGCCCCCTCGGACCGGGGCGCGGGGCTCTCAACCCGCGGTCAGTTCCGTGAGGGGCAGGGTGTGCTGGGTGTGGACCACCTTCGCGCGCAGGTAGTGGACGTTGTGGGCCGTGGTGAAGACGCCCGTGGGGACGTGCTGGGCCACCGTCAGGCCCAGGCCGCGCAGTTGGGCCGCCTTGTCCGGGTTGTTGGAGAGCAGGTCCAGGGCGCCGATGCCCAGGGCGTGGAGCATCTGGGCCGCGGCCGTGTAGTCGCGGGCGTCCTCGGGCAGGCCCAGCGCGGCGTTCGCCTCGTAGGTGTCGAGGCCCTGGTCCTGGAGGGCGTAGGCGTCGAGCTTGTTGTAGAGGCCGATGCCCCGGCCCTCCTGGCGGAGGTAGAGCAGCACACCGCCCCTGTCGGCGATGCGCTCCACCGCCTCGCGCAGCTGGGGGCCGCAGTCGCAGCGGGCCGAGCCGAAGACGTCGCCGGTCAGGCATTCGGAGTGCAGTCGCACCAGCGGGGGCCGGTCGGCGGGGGGCTCGCCCAGGATCACGGCCAGGTGCTCCTGGCCGTCGGCGAGGCCGTGGAAGGTGACGAGGTCGGCGGTGACCGTGTAGCCGTCGCCGAAGCGGAGCGGGACGGTCACACGGGTGCGGACCGAGGCGGCGGGAAGGCCGGTCGGCCCACCGGTGCCGGTCGGAATACCGCTGTCGCTGGTCGTGTTGGCCCCACGTTCGTCGCGCATGCGCCCGTCTCTTCTCCCGATCCACATGCTTCAGATTTGAAGCACACCGTCCGTCGGAGACTCTAACTCATGCTTTAAGTTTCAAGCAATGCTTTTCCGGGCGGTCACGTCGCGGTGGAGCGCCGGCGCCACGGCACCCCGCCGCACGCCGAGCGCTCCTCGTCCTGCTGCAGGGCCCGCGTGATCTGCCCGCAGATCGCCTCCAGTTGCGCCACCTGCTCCGTGGTGAGGTGGTCGAAGACCGACGCGCGGACCGTCTCGACATGGCCGGGCGCCGTACGCTCCAGCAGGGCCATGCCCTCGTCCGTCAGCACCGCCTCGCTGCCGCGCCCGTCGCTCGCGCAGCCCTCCCTGCGCACCGCGCCGTCCCTCTCCAGGCGCGTGACGGCGTAGGTGAGCCGGCTGCGCGTGATCTTGAGTGTCTCGGCGAGGTCGGTCATCCTCATCCGGTGTCCGGGTGCGTCCGAGAGGTTGGCCAGGACCGAGTAGTACAGGTGCGGCATGCCGGCCTCCTGCTGGAGCTGCCGGTCGACCGTGTCCTCCAGGAGCCACGATGCCGCCAGGTACGAGCGCCAGGCGCGCTGTTCCTCGGGGGTGAGCCAGCGGGTCGTCGTCATGCCGCCAGTGTAGTTATTGTTTAAAAGTTGAACCATAGTTGTCCTTGGAGAGCGCCCCATGACCCAGCCCTACGTCCTGTTGTCCGCCGCCGTCTCCCTCGACGGCTACCTGGACGACACCGGACCCGAGCGGCTCCTGCTGTCCGGGCCGGAGGACTTCGACCGGGTCGACGAGGTGCGGGCGGGCAGCGACGCGATCCTCGTCGGCGCGGGCACACTGCGCACCGACAACCCGCGGTTGCTGGTCAACTCGGCTGAGCGACGCGCGGCCCGTGTCGCCGCCGGCCTGCCGGAGTACCCCCTCAAGGTCACCGTCAGCGCCTCCGGCGACCTCGATCCCGCCGCCGCCTTCTGGCACACCGGCGGGGAGAAGGCCGTCTGCACGACCGACGAGGGCGCGCGGCGGCTGCGCGGCCGGCTGCCCGCCGACATCGAGGTGGTCGCGCTCGGCCCCGAGGTGGAATGGCGGGCGGTCCTCGCCCACCTGGGGGAGCGGCGGGGCGTACGGCGGCTGATGGTCGAGGGCGGCGGCCTGGTCCACACCCAGTTGCTGCGCCAGGGCCTCGCGGACGAGCTTCAGCTCGCCCTCGCGCCCCTGTTCGTCGGGGACACGGCCGCGCCGCGCATGTTCGGGCCGGGGGCGTACCCGCCGGGGCGGATGCGGCTCGTGGAGACCCGGCAGGTCGGGGACGTCGTCCTGATGCGCTACGTCCCCACGGCCCCCGGCACCGGACCGCTCGCCACCGCGGCCGACCGGCGGTGGCTGGAGGAGGCCTGCGCGCTCGCGGCGCAGTGCCCGCCCTCCCGGACGGCCTTCAGCGTGGGCGCCGTGATCGTCGCCGCCGACGGCACGGAACTGGCGCGGGCGCACTCCCGCGAGGGCGGCGACCCCGTCGTCCACGCCGAGGAGGCGGCCCTCGCGAAGCTGGCCGCCGGCGATCCCCGGCTGGCCGGCGCCACGGTGTACAGCAGCCTGGAACCCTGCGCCCGCCGCGCCTCCCGCCCGGCGCCGTGCTCCCGGCTGATCCTGGACGCGGGAGTACGGCGCGTGGTCACGGCCTGGTGCGAACCGGACACGTTCGTTGCGGCGGCCGACGGGAACGCCGTCCTGGCGGCGCGGGGCGCCGACGTGGTGCTGCTGCCGGAGTACGAGGCGCTCGCCCAGGCCCCGAACGCCCATCTGCTCGCCCCGCCTGCCCACCCCTGACCACCCCGCCCCCACCCGGGCCGCGGCCCCCTCGGGCGCCGCGATCCGCTGGTCGGGGACGGTGCGTGGGAAACGAGTGTGCGTCGGCCCCCGCGGATGACGTACACTGGTTTCACCGACGCGGGGTGGAGCAGCTCGGTAGCTCGCTGGGCTCATAACCCAGAGGTCGCAGGTTCAAATCCTGTCCCCGCTACTGAACGCGAAGGCCGGAGTCCGAAAGGGCTCCGGCCCTTCGTGTTTCCGGGGACCGTTTCCGGGGGCCGTCGTCCCCGCTCCGGCCGCCCGTACTCCGGCCGGCCCACAGCGGTCGCCTTCCGCCCACCTTCCGGAAAACCTGTACGGGTGGTGCAGCAAGCAGGTGCGCGGTACGTCGAGACGTTCCACGACCGACAGGGCCGACAGGGCCGAGAAGACCGACGAGATCGACCGGACCGGCCGGCGGACGGCGGCCGGCCGTCCGGCGATCCCGGGCCGGACGGTTCCCCCGGGCCCGACGGCTCCCCGGGCGCCGACAGGCGGGACGGCCGCGACACTCCAGGCCGTGCGGGTGGCGCGGGTGCCGGCGGCGGCGAGGCGCGTCGCGTCCGGTGCGCGCGGGCGTTCCTGTCCGCCCTGCCCGCGCTGCTGATCGCCGTGGGCGCCGGCTACGACTGCCTGACGCCCTCCGACGTCACGGCGGGCCCCCTCTTCACGGCCGCACCGCTGGTCGCCGCGCCCCTGTACACGTTGCGCGGCACCGTCCTGATCGGGGTGGCCGCGATCCTCGCCGTGCTCGGGACACGTCTCGGGGCCCGCCTCGGGGTCGGTTCCGCCGGGCACGCCGGGTCGGTCACCGAGACGGTCACCATCGTCACCGTCGCCGTCCTGGCCGTCCTGCTCAACGTGCTCGTACGCCGCAAGAACGAGCGGCTCGCCTCCGCCCGCGAGATCGCCGGCGCCGTCCAGCGCGCCGTGCTGCCCGAGCCGGCCGCCCGGATCGGCGGACTGGACATCGCCGCCCGCTACGAGGCGGCGCACGCGGGTGCCTTCATCGGCGGCGACCTGTACGCCGTGCAGGACTCCCCGCACGGTGTGCGGCTGATCGTCGGGGACGTGCGGGGCAAGGGGATGGGGGCCGTGGCCGCGGTCGCCGTGCTGCTCGGCGCCTTCCGGGAGGCGGCCGAGCAGGAGACGACGCTGGAGGCCGTCGCCCAGCGCCTGGAGCGGGCGCTGTCGCGCGAGGGCGCCCGGCGGGAGGGGCTCGACGCGTTCGAGGGCTTCACCACCGCGGTGCTCGTGGAGATCCCGCACGGCGGCGGGGCCGTCCGCATCGTCAACCGCGGCCACCCCTCCCCCCTGCTCCTGTCGCCGGACGGCACCCTGCGCGTGCTGGAGGCGGGGGAGAGCGCGCTGCCGCTCGGCATGGGGGACCTCGGGGTCTGGCCCGACCGGGCCGAGGAGCGGGAGTTCCCGCCCGGGGCGACGCTGCTCCTGCACACGGACGGCGTCTCCGAGGCGCGGGACGCGCGCGGCGAGTTCTACGACCCCGCGGTCCGGCTGGCCGGCCGGGCCACCGCCGGACCCGGCGCCCTCCTGTCCGCCGTGGTGGAGGACGTCGCCCGGCACACCAAGGGCCGCGCGACGGACGACATGGCCCTGCTCGCCGTACGCCGCCCCGAGGCGTCCGAGGCCTCCGGGACGGCGGAAGCCTCCGGGACCTCCGAGGTCGCTTCGGGGGCGTCCGCGCGTTCTTGATCGTTATCACGACGGGCGCGGACCCGGAGGCTCTCCGCGTAACGATTGACGAACCGTCATCCCGCCGGAGGTTTACCGGGCGGGGGTAACTCGCCCTTTTTGGGTAGGTCGTGGCCTGAAAGTCCTGGCCAACGGCGTTAAGGATCTCTCGGAACCGCTTGGAATCAGGGCCCCGAGTCTATTAACGTTCGATAACGCAGCGCGGTTGTCCCAGCCGTCACAAGAGACGGCTCCGTGCGCGTGTGCCGAATCCCGCGAGGGAACCGGGGAACCACCACCTTGGGGTGAATCGAGCGGGTATCGCCGTGTGCGCAACACGGCCGGTATACGCGCGTAGGAGACCTTCCTCTCCGAACCCGTCAGCTAACCCGGTAGGCGAGACGGAAGGAAAGGAGTGCGCCCACGTGGCGTCCAACCGGCCTGCCCAGAGCACCTCGTTCGCTCCGAACGACCCCCAGACGTTCGGCTTCGCGCCCGGCGCGGACGAGGGCCCCTGGGAGGAGTGGAACCCCACCGAGGACTCCCTCCGTCCCGTGCGCGGCCGGCACCGCGTCAGCAAGCAGCGTGGCGGCGGGCTCGCGCGCAGCTCCACCGTCCTCGGCGTCGGCGTCATAGCGGCCGTCGGCGCGGGCGGCATGGCCAGCGCCCAGACCGGCAAGGCGCCGGTCTCCCTCTCCATGCCGGACCTGTCCTCGCTCACGCACTCGGCCAAGGAACTCATCAGCGAGGACGCCGGCACCGCCGGGCACTCCGCGACCGCGACGGCCGACGACGCAGCCTCGGACTCCTCCGGTGGCGCGGCCGAGGCGCTGCGCGCCCGCATCATGCAGCAGGCCGAGGCCCGGCAGAACCAGGCCGCCGCCGTCGCCGCGCGGGTGGCGCAGGACGCCGCCGTGAAGCAGGCCGCCGCCGAGGCGGCCAAGGCGCAGGACACGGCCGTGGCCAAGGCCGACGCGGCCAAGAAGGAGGCGGAGGCCAAGAAGGCGGCCGAGGCCAAGAAGTTGGCCGATCTCGCCAAGCAGTACACGCTGCCGACCTCCTCCTACACCCTGACCTCGCACTTCGGCGACGCGGGCTCCATGTGGTCCTCCGGCTACCACACCGGCCTCGACTTCGCCGCGCCCACCGGGACGCTCATCAAGGCGATCCACGGCGGCACCATCACCGAGGCGGGCTGGGCCGGTTCGTACGGCTACCGGACGATCCTGACCCTGGACGACGGCACGGAGCTGTGGTTCTGCCACCAGTCCTCGATCAACGTCAGCGTCGGGCAGAAGGTGACCACGGGCGACGTCATCGGGCGGGTGGGTGCGACCGGCAACGTGACGGGTCCACACCTGCACCTGGAGGTGCACCCGAACGGCGGCGCCGCGATCGACCCGCTGGCCTGGCTGCAGGGCCGGGGCCTCAACCCCTGACACGCTCCTTCCGCCCCCGTGCCCTCGCCCCGGCGGGCGCCCACGGGGGCGGAACGTGACGATCCGTTTGTTTGCGTGATCTTTGCTGCCGCCCCGCACAACTTCTCACCGGTTCGCGCGTTGTCGTAGAGCATGACTTCTCTCCGCAAACTGGGCTCCTCCGACCTCGAGGTCTTCCCGCTCTCGCTCGGCGGCAACGTCTTCGGCTGGACCGCCGACGAGACGCGGTCCTTCGCCGTCCTCGACGCCTACACCGCCGCCGGCGGCAACTTCGTGGACACGGCCGACGCGTACTCGGCGTGGGTCCCCGGCCACCGGGGCGGCGAGTCCGAGACCGTCATCGGCAACTGGCTCAAGGCGCGGGGCAACCGCGCGGACGTCGTCGTCGCCACGAAGGTCGCCCGGCACCCCGAGCACATGGGTCTGTCCGCCGCCAACATCAGGGCCGCGGCCGACGCCTCGCTCAGTCGGCTGGGCACCGACTACATCGACCTCTACTACACGCACTTCGACGAGCCCGAGGTCCCCGTCGAGGAGATCATCGGCGCGCTCGACCAGCTGGTGAGGGCGGGCAAGGTGCGCGCCATCGGCGCCTCCAACATCTCCGCCGAGCGGCTGCGGGAGTCCCTCGACCTCTCCGACCGCGAGAACCTGGCGCGGTACGTGGCACTCCAGCCGCACTACAACCTGGTCTCCCGCGACACGTACGAGGGCGCGCTCCAGGACGTCGCCTCCCGGGCGGGCCTCGCGGCGATGCCGTACTACGCGCTGGCGTCCGGCTTCCTCACGGGCAAGTACCGGCCGGGCGTCACGGTGGACTCCCAGCGGGCGCAGGGCGCGGGCAAGCACCTGGAGACCGAACGCGGCCAGCGGGTCCTGGCGGTTCTCGACCAGATCGCGACGGAGCGGGAGGTGGAGGTCGCGACGGTGGCCCTGGCGTGGCTGGCCGGCCGGCCGACGGTGGCGGCCCCGATCGCCTCCGCGCGGACGCCGGAGCAACTGCCGGCCCTGCTGGCGCTGGCCGATCTCGCCCTGACGGAGGAGGAGACGGAGAAACTGACGGCGGCCTCCGCCTGACCCGCCTCGCCTGACGCACCCCACCCGCCCCGACGCCCCGCTCCACCTTGCCGCCCGGCCGTGACGCGGCGTCCTCGCCGCGCTCAGCCGCGATACGGGTTGTTCTGGACCGGCTGCGGGACCGGGTCGGTTCCCGGGCTCTGGCCGGGGCGCCAGGCGTGGCCGGGCTGCGGGATGTAGCCGAGGTACGGGATGTGGCCGGGCTGCGCCGTGGGGACGGTGTGCGCGGGGTACGGCGGCTGGTGGGGCACCGCCACCGGGCCGTGCGGCGGTGCCCAGTGGGCGGGCGCGTAGCCGTACATCGCCCCGGCCGGTGGCGGCACGACCAGGGGCGCCACCGGTGTCATGGCCCGCGCGGCCTGTGCGAGCGCCGGCCGGGCCACCTCCCGTCGCGCCCACAGTTCGGTGAGCAGCTCCCGCTCCCGCGTGACGAAGTCGGCGTCCGCCCTGCCCCGGCGGCCGCGCCCGCGCAGGAACGCCAGCGACGTCGCGCAGGCCTCGTACTGCGCGACCGCGCGGGCCGCCGCCCTGCCGCCGTGCCGTCCGGCCCACTGGCGGGCGAGCCGCCGGGCCCGCATCGAGCCCAGGGTGAAGGGCTCCACCGGCCCCAGCCACCCGGCCGCCGCGTACGCCGGAAGCTCCTCGCGCACGGTCCTCAGCTCCCGCTGCCTGGTCCAGACGGCCAGCCAGGTCAGCAGTCCGAACGCGGGGGCCATGAACGAGAGGTAGACCGCGAGGAAGCCGTAGTCCCCGAACGACGAGGACCCGTTCCACAGGGCGTGCATGCCCATCGCGAGCAGCAGCCCGACCGCCGGCAGCAGCACCCGGCGTACCCGCCGGCGCCGCGCGGACAGCGCCGCGGCACCGAAGCCGATCCCGGTGAACACGGTGAACAGGGGGTGCGCGAAGGGGGACATCACCACCCGGACGAAGAAGGTCCCGGCCGTCGCGGAGGTGATCCCCCCGCCGCCGGTCATCCGGTCCGTGCCGAACGCCATGCCCAGGTACAGGATGTTCTCGGTGAAGGCGAAGCCGGTCGCGGTGACCCCGGCTATCACGACCCCGTCCACGATCCCGGTGAAGTCGCGTCTGCGGAAGAGGAAGACCAGCAGCACGGCCGCCGCCTTCGCGGACTCCTCGACCACGGGGGCGACGAGGGTCGCCCCCAGCGTGTTCGCGCCTGCCGGGTCGGCCGTGGCGGTCGCTATCCACCTCGTCGCGAAGCTGTTCGCGACGATCGCGATGAGCGCCGCCGCGCACGCCCCCCAGGCGAAGGTGAAGACGAGGTCGCGCCAGGGGCCCGGTTCGACCCGGTCCAGCCAGCGGAACGCGGCCACCAGCAGCGGCACGGGCAGGACCGCGAGTCCGAGCCCCACCAGAAAGCCCTCGGTGCCGGTCTGCTGCCGTACGAGGGCGAGGATGACGAGACCGCACAGCGCGAGCAGGGTGATCAGCGCGGCGTAGCCCACCCTGCGCTTCTGCCACCAGTGCACGGGGCCGTCCACCGGGCCGTACGCCTGCCCGGACGGGGGTCCGTACGGGGCCGTCGGATACGGGGCCGTGGTGTACGGGGCTGTGTACGGGTCTCCGGGCGGCGGCCCACCGGGTGCACCGGCGGGGCGCGTCGGATACGGGGGAACGGTGGCCACGGCATCGACCCTAACGAGACAGGGGCGCCGTCCGCGACGGTGCCTGGTGGTGGGCCCGTGGCGCTCAGTCGCCGGCCAAGGAGCGGTCCTGGTGCGGTACGCGCTGGAACAGCAGATCGTTCACGACATGTCCCTTTTCCAGTCCCTGTCCCTCGAAACGGGTCAGTGGCCGGAAGTCGGGGCGCGGCGTGAAGGCGCCGCCCGGCTCGGTGTTCTCGAAGTCCGGGTGCGCCGTGAGCACGTCGAGCATCTGCTCGGCGTACGGCTCCCAGTCCGTCGCGCAGTGCACCAGGGCGCCCGGAGCCAGGCGGGTGGCGGCGAGGCTGAGGAACTCGGGCTGGATCAGGCGCCGCTTGTGGTGGCGCTTCTTGGGCCAGGGGTCGGGGAAGTACACGCGCAGGCCGGCGAGGGAGTCCGGGGTGAGCATCTCGCGGAGCAGGATGATCGCGTCGCCGTTCGCGACGCGGACGTTGGCCAGCGCGCTCCGGTCGGCGAGGTTGAGCAGATGGCCCTGCCCGGGGGTGTGGACGTCGACGGCGAGGATGTTGGTGTCCGGGTCCTGCGCGGCCATGCGGGCGGTCGCCTCGCCCATGCCGAAGCCGATCTCCAGCACGACGGGACGGGTGTTCCCGAACAGCTCCGCGAGGTCGACCCGCCGCTGCCCGTCGATGTCGAGACCCCACAGGGGCCACAGCCGCTGGATCGCCTCCGCCTGTCCGGCGGTGACCCGGCTGCGGCGCGGCTGGAAGCTGCGGATACGGCGCTCGAAGTGCGATCCCGCCGGGTCGGCCTGGGGGCCGTCGGGAAAGCGCGGCTCGCCCTTGGCACGGGGGTGCCGGACGGCCGCGTCGAGGTCGCGCGCGCCGGGGGCGCCACCGGGCACGGTCGCGTGGTCTTGGGGAACGGATGCGAGGGACTCAGACACAGTGCCCTCCATGGTAAGGGGCGCCGCGCGGTGCCCCCGGGGTGCGCGTCCTCGCCGACCCGGCACGGGGTTCAGGCCCGGTTCAGCGCGGCCAGGGCCTTGCGGGCGATCTCCCTGCCGATGGGGAGGGAGGCGGTGGCCGCGGGGGACGGGGCGTTCAGCACGTGCACCGTCCGCGGGGCCTCCCGGATCAGGAAGTCGTCCACCAGCGTCCCGTCCCGCAGTACCGCCTGTGCCCGCACCCCCGCGGGCGCCGGCACCAGGTCGTCCGCCTCGATGCCCGGCAGCAGCCGGCGCACCGCCTCGGTGAACGCCGTCTTCGACACCGACCGGCGCAGCTCGCCGGCCCCGTACCGCCAGTGCCGCCGCGCTATCCGCCACGAGCCGGGCCAGGCCACCGTCCCGCCCAGCTCCCGGGGGCGTACGACCGTCCAGTCGTACCCCTCGCGGGCCAGGGCCGGCACCGCGTTCGGGCCCACGTGGACCCCGCCGTCGATGCCCCGGGTCAGATGCACCCCGAGGAACGGGAACGCCGGGTCGGGCACCGGGTACACCAGCCCGTGCACCAGCTCCGGCCGCGCCAGCTCGTAGTACTCCCCCCGGAACGGCACGATCCGCATCCCCGGGTCGTCGCCGGTCAGCCGGGCCACCTCGTCGCACTGCAGGCCCGCGCAGTTCACCAGCGCCCGGGCGCGCAGGACCGTCCCGTCCGCCGTGCGCACGGCGACGCCCAGCGCGGGGCGCCGGTCGATCCGGACCACCCGCGCGCCGTACCGGATCTCGGCGCCGGAGGCCTCGCCCAGCTGCCGGGCCACCGCCCCGTAGTCGCAGATCCCGGTGGTGCCCACATGGATGGCGGCCAGGCCCCGGACCTCGGGCTCGTACTCCGCGATCTGGGTCTGACCCAGCTCCCGCACCGCGATGCCGTTCTCCCGGCCGCGCTGGACCAGGGCGTGCAGGCGCGGCAGCTCCTCCCGCTCCGTGGCGACGATCAGCTTGCCCGTGACGGCGTGGGCGATGCCGTACTCCGCGCAGAACTTGACCATCTCGGCGGCGCCGCGCACCGCGTACCGCGCCTTGAGGGAGCCGGGGCGGTAGTAGATCCCGCTGTGGATGACCCCGCTGTTGCGCCCCGTCTGATGCCGGGCCGGGCCCGGCTCCTTCTCCAGGACGATCACCCTCGTACCGGGCGCGGCGCGCGTGAGGGCGTACGCCGTCGACAGGCCGACGATCCCGCCGCCGATCACCAGCACGTCACAGTCGTGGCCGATCTCCCGCACCTGTTCCACCTCCCGGTTCCGATAGTGCACTGCGCCACCGACAATGCCCTCAAACCCGGGACGCGCGGAAGATCGCGCAGGTCGCACGGCCCCGTCGGGTCCGCCGGCCCGGTGGGCGCCGAAGGCTCCCGCGGACGACGCGCTCAGGCGGGCGTCATCAGCAGCGGGCGGGCCCGCTCCCGCAGCTCCACCACGCGCGGCTCGTCGCCGTAGGGCTCCAGCCGGTGCAGCAGGTCACGGACGTACTCGGTGGTGCGCGCCGACGATATGCGGCCCGCGACCTCCACCGCCCGCACCCCCTGCTCGCACGCCGCGTCCAGGTTGCCCGACTCCAGCTCGGCGACCGCCGACACGACCAGGCGCAGCCCGTGCGAGCGCACGAACTCCTCCGTGGGCCGGGACAGGGCCTGCTCGGTGAACCGGCGGACCTGGCGCGGGGCCTTGAGGTCGCGGTAGCACTCGGCGGCGTCGGCCGCGAAGCGGTCGTACGAGTAGAAGCCCAGCCAGCTGGGGTCCTGGTCGCCGTCGCGGGCGCGCTCCAGCCAGCCCTCCGCGGACTTCAGGGCCGTGCCCGCCGCCTGGGCGTCGCCGGCGCGCGCGTGCGCGCGCGCCTCGACCAGCCGGAAGAAGCTCATGGTGCGGGCGGTCGCCAGGCCGCGGTTGCGCTCCAGGGCGGCCTGGGCGAGGTCGACGCCCTCGTCGCCGAAGCCGCGGTAGGTGGCCTGGAGCGACATGGACGCCAGGACGTAGCCGCCGAGGGGGACGTCTGCGGCGGCGCGCGCCAGGCGCAGCGCCTGGATGTAGTAGCGCTGGGCGGCCTCCTGCTGGCCCGTGTCGAAGGCCATCCAGCCGGCGAGGCGCGTCAGTTCGGCGCTCGCCCCGAACAGCGCCCGGCCCACCTCGTCCGAGTACGAGCCGAGCAGCAGCGGGGCCGCCTCCACCCGCAGGCATTCGGGCACCATTGACGAACGCCAGTCCCCGCCCCCGTACTTGGAGTCCCAGCGCCGGGCGTCCTCGGCGGCCTCGCGCAGCTTCTGGACGTCGCTGTGGCCGACTTTCAGCGCCGCCGCCGGCCCGTCGCCGGGCGCGGGGTCACGGGCCACCGAGCTGTCGGCGGGGGTGATCAGCCAGCGGGAGGCGGGCGTCGCGTAGGCGCTGACCGCGAAGGATCCGGCCAGTGACTGCCAGATGCCACCGCCGCCGGCCCGGCGGCCCGCGAGGTCGAGGCGGTACAGCTCGGTCGCCGACCGCACCGCCTGGCCGACGTCCCGGGGGAAGGCGAGGCCCACTTCCGGCGCGGGGTCCGCGTCCGCCAGCCCTATCTCGTGCAGCGGTACCGGGCGGCCGAGCTTCTGGCCGATGGCCGCGGCGATGAGATGCGGCGCGGCGCCCTGCGGCACCATGCCCTTCGACACCCAGCGCGCCACCGACGTCTTGTCGTAGCGAAGCGTCAACCCGCGCTGGGCGCCGAGGTCGTTGACACGGCGGGCGAGTCCCGCGTTGCTGATTCCCGCGAGGGCGAGAACGGCGCCGAGCTTCTCGTTCGGCCCGCGTTGCTCCCTGGACATGCGCCACCCCTCGACACAGACGGCTGCCGCGGCGATGGCATAACCGCCCGGCATTCGTAAACCCAGCGTAGTTCGCCGCATCCCATGCGTTAAGGGGCGTAAATCCGGATGGCGGGATTGTGGCCCGGACTTCGGCACGGAGGGTGGTGACGTGCTCCCGGTGTGTGGCCATGCGCCCGTCCGTGCGCTCTCCTGCGGCGGACGCGGGGGCGGTTCGATGGTGTCGCGTGGGTCGGCCCGCTGTACTGGATCCAGCGGGCTGGGGGATACCGCCGCCCCATCCCCGCGGGCGGCGGACCGGTCCGGGGGGCGAGCTCCGCCTCCCGGACCGTGCGGTGCGCGGACCCGGTGCGGATCCTGTACGGAGCGTGCCCAACCCCGCTGGTGCGTAGTCGATTTGGCCGAATGTCGTTGGTCGGCCCGGCGGGCGATCAGGCCTCCCACCATGACTCTTGGCGGCGCGAAAGGCGTTTGCGGGGAGTGTTTCGGGGGCGCATTCAGGTCGCCGCCTCCGCCATGGCACCCGCGCCCCGTCCTGTCGACGCCTGTTCACGTGAGACGAGTTGGCCGGTTCACGGGGGGCTCCTCGAAGGCGCGTTCAGGGGCGCACAGGTCGCGGCGGGGACCCTCCGGCAGGCGTTCTTCGTGGCAGCATGTAGCCGTTCATCCGGTGCACTGGTTGTCCACAGCCTGTGGAGGCGTCGATGCGGTGGTTGGTGGGGTGGAGCAGCGCCGCCGCGAGACCCGCCGTGCCGGGACCGGACGGCGCCTTCGGACACGACGACGGCGGCACCGTGCACCCCGTGGGCTCCCAACTCCTGTGGGGGGACCCGGATCCGCTGTGGGCGGTCGGCGACTGGCGCCCGGACGAGGTGCGGATCGTCAAGGGCGACGCACAGACCCGGATCGCGGTCCTCGGCGTCTGCGGGGCGTCGGACGAGGAACTGCGCGGGGGCCTGCTCGCCGCCCGCGGAGGGGCACTTCGCCATCTCACCGCCTGGCCCGGCAGCTACACCGCCGTCGTCCAGGTGGGACGCAGGCTCACGGTGTGCGGCGACCTCGCCGGCGCGCGGCCCGTGTTCCACACCCCCTGGGCGGGCGGCACGGCCTACGCGACCGCCGCGCTCCCGCTCGCCGACCTCATCGAGGCCAACCTGGACTTCGGGCACCTCGCGGCCCTGCTCGCCGCCCCCGACGTACCGGCCGCGCTGCACGACTCGACCCCGTACGACGGGGTGCGGCGCATCCCGCCCGGCCACGCGCTCGTCCTGCGGGCGGGTGCGCGGGAGATCGCCGGATACGAACCCGTCGCCTCCCTCGCGGTCGCGGCGCCCGTCACCGATCCCACCGCCGCCGTCGCCGCGGTGCGCGACGCCCTCGTGGGCGCCGTACGCGCGCGCCTCTCGGCCCCCCGGCACGTCCCCGGCGCCGACATCGACCCCGGCCCGGTCCCCGGGATGGGGCCCGCCGAACGCCGCGCCGCCCGGGGGATGCCGGTGCCCGGGATCGGCGCCGACCTCTCCGGAGGGCCGGCCTCGGGCACGCTGGCGCTGCTCGCCGCCGGGCTCCCCGGGATGCCGGGGACGGTCCTCGGGCACGGCACCGGCGCCGGAGAGCGCCTGCTGGCCGTCACCTTCAACGACCTCGCCGTACGCGGCCGCGAGACCGAGCTCGAACGGGCCGGGACGCTCGCGGCGAACCCCCGGCTGCACCATGTGGTGGTCACCGGCGGGGAGGACGTCCTTCCCTACGTCGACCTGGCGGGCCCGCTCACCGACGAGCCGGGGCCCTGCCTGGTGACGGCGGCACGGCACCGGGCGCGGCTGGCGGCGGGCAGCGCCGACCACTTCACCGGCCACGGCGCCCGCCAGGTCCTGGACGCGCACCCGGCCCGCCTCGCCGACCTGCTGATGGACCGCAAACGGCGCCATCTCGTCCGCCCGGTGGCCGCGCTCGCGAGAGCCGACGGCTCGGTCACGGTCCCGGCGCGCGTGTACGGCGCGGCGCGAAGACTGGCCCGCACGCCGTACCGGACCGGCCTCGACGAACTCGCCGAACGGCTGATGCAGCGCCGCTTCGACGAGCCCCAGGGCGCGGTGGAGGCGTCGCTCGCCGCACTCACCTGGGCGAGACCGGGGCCGGCGGCACGCTGGCTGACCGGTGAGGCCCTCGCCGAAGTATCGGTTCGCCTCCAGCTGGCCGCCGGCCGCACCACGGCGGGCCCGGGACAGCGCCCGGGCGACTTCCGCGCGCGTTCCGCGCTCGCCCGGCATGCGGCGGACCTGCGGGTACTGGAGCAGGCCGCGGAGATCCGCTCCCAGCGGCTGCACGCGCCGTTCCTCGACAACCAGGTCGTCCGCGCCGGCCGTGCGCTGCCCGAGGCACTGCGGGTGCAGCCGGGGGCGCGGGCAGCGATCCTGCGCGCGGTGCTGGAGGGCGCGGGCGTCGCCGGCCTGCCGCCCGGCTGGGGGGCGCCCACGCACGCCGTGGCCCAGGCCGCCGCCCGGACCGGCCTGCGGGTGGCCGCGGACTCCCTCATGGCCCTGTTCGACACCCCGCTGCTGGCGGAGGCGGGCCTGGTGGAGGCCCGGGTGGTCCGCAAGGCGGTCCGCGCCGCGGCGGGCGGCGCCCCCCTCCCCCTGGACGGCCTCGCGGACCTGGTCTCCCTGGAACTGTGGCTGCGCCGCCTGCTCGCGCGCCGCGGCACCTGCTGGACGGGCACCCCGGCAAGAACCCGAGCGGTCCCCGCAGGAATCACCCCCCGAGAAAAAGCCCTGGACCCAGGCCCCCGATAGGGGCGCGGGAAACTGCGCAAAATCCGCCCACGCACCCGCACCAGGCAGCGGACCCGAGCCCCCCGATAGGGGCGCGGGGAACTGCGCAAAGTCCCCCCACCCACCCGCACCCGACAACGGACCCGAGCACCCCCCCCCGATAGGGGCGCGGGGAACTGCGCGAAAGCCCCCACCCACCCGCACCGGACAACGCCCCCCCACCCAGGACAACGCGCGACAATGAACCGTGCGCTACACCATCCTGGGCCCCGCCCAAGCAGAGGACGACCAGAGCACCCCCCTCCCCCTCCGCGGCCAGCGGCTCCGCACCCTGCTCACCGCCCTGGCCCTGCACCCCGACCACCCCGTCACCCACCAGACCCTGATCGACGAGATCTGGGCCGACACCCCACCGCTCGACGCCCTCGCCGCACTCCAGGCCCTGGTGGGCCGCCTGCGCCGCGCCCTCGGCAGGGACGCCGTCGCCCAGGAACCCGGCGGCTACCGCCTCGTCGCCGCCCGCGACGCCGTGGACCTCTTCGTCTTCGAGGACCTCGTCGAGCGCGGCACCTCGGCCCTCTCCCGCGGCGACGCGCACACCCGCCGCCCACGACCTGCGCGAGGCCCTCGCCCTGTGGCGCGGCCCCGCCCTCGCCGACCTGCCCGACCGCAGCGCGGCCGTGCGCCCCGAGGCGCTGCGCCTGACGGCGACCCGCGCCCGCGCCGAGGCCGACCTGCGCCTGGGGCGCGCCGCCGACGTCGTACCGGAACTGACCGAACTGGCCGCGGCCCATCCGTACGACGAGCCCGTGCACGCCCTCCTCCTCCGCGCCCTGCGCGCCACCGGCCGTGCCGCCGACGCCCTCGCGGCGTACGAGCGGCTGCGTCGCAGGCTCGCGGACGGCCTGGGAACCGACCCCGGCCCCGAACTGCAGTCACTGCACGCGGAGTTGCTCGCCCCCGCCCCGCCGTCAGGGGCCCCCACCCCCGCCCCCACCCCCCGCACCGGCAACATCCGCCCCCGCCTGAACTCCTTCGTCGGCCGGGAAGCCGAACTGCACGCCCTCCGGGCCGACGTGCGCACCTCCCGCCTCGTCACCCTCACCGGACCGGGTGGTTCCGGCAAGACCCGGCTGGCCGAGGCGGCCGCCGCCGGGCAGCCGAGGGCGTGGATGGTCGAACTCGCGCCGCTCGACCGCCCGGAGGCCGTCCCGGCCGCCGTGGTCAGCGCGCTCGGGCTGCGCGAGACGGTCCTGATGACCAACGAGTCGGCGGCACCGCACGACGACCCGGTCGCCCTGCTGATCGAGCACTGCGCGCCGCGCGCCGACCTGCTCGTCCTCGACAACTGCGAACACGTCGTCGACGCCGCGGCCGCACTCGCGGAGACGCTCCTGACCCACTGCCCCGACCTGACGATCCTCGCCACCAGCCGCGAACCCCTCGGGGTCCCGGGCGAGACGGTCCGGCCCGTCGAGCCGCTGCCGCCCGATCCCGCGCGCCGGCTCTTCCTGGAGCGCGCCGCCTCCCAGGCCGCCGCCGTCGCGGACACGGCGGCCGTGGACGAGATCTGCCGCCGCCTGGACGGTCTTCCCCTGGCCATCGAACTGGCCGCCGCCCGGCTGAGGATGCTCACCCCCCGGCAGATCGCCGACCGTCTCGACGACCGCTTCCAGCTCCTCACCTCGGGGAGCCGTACGGTCCTGCCCCGCCAGCAGACCCTGCGCGCGGTGGTCGACTGGTCCTGGGACCTGCTGGACGAGCGGGAGCGCGGGCTGCTGCGCGAGGTGTCCGTCTTCGCGGGCGGCTGGGACCTGACCGCCGCCGAGGCCGTGTGCACACCTGACGCCGCCGACCTCATCGGCTCCCTGGTCGACAAGTCCTTCCTCGTGGCGACCCCTTCCACGGGCGAGGACGGCACGGGCATGCGCTACCGCATGCTGGAGACGATCCACGAGTACGCCACCGAGCGGGCCGCCGAGACGCCCGAGGTGCGCGAGGCGGCGGAGCGCGGGCATCGCGCATGGGTGCGCGCGCTCGTCGAGGAGGCCGACCCGAAACTGCGCTCCGGCGACCAACTCCCCTGGATCGCACGGCTGGAGACGGAACTCGACAACATCCGCACCGGTCTGCGCCGGGCCGTCGCCGCCGGGGCGGAGGAGGAGGCCGGGGCCATCGCTCTCGCGACGGGCTGGTTCTGGTGGCTGCGCGGCTTCCGGGGCGAGGGCGTCGACCGGGTGAGCCGCGTCCTGAGCCTCACGGCACCGCCCGCGACCTCCCCGGACGGCTCCGCCCCGGCCCCCTTCGACCCCGTCGAGGCGTACCACGCGCCGACCCGCCCCGAGGAGGAGCACCCGCTCCACTCGATGCGGATGAGGCTGCGGTTGCTGCACCTGTTCCTGCTCGCGGAGTCCGCGACGGCCGACACCCTGCTGGGTGAGCGCGCGCAGGAGTACGTCGCCGCGGTCCGCGCGCACTTCGCGCGCGGCGGCCCGGACGCGGCCTGCCTGCCCGGCGTCGTCTGGCCGCTCATCACCTACCCCATGGGTCAAACCCACGACGTCCGCGAGGGTCTGGACATGACGGTCGCCAACTGCCGTGCACTGGGCGGTGACTGGGAGGTCGGCGCCACCCTGATGCTGCGCACGCACGTCCTGGTCGACTCCCTGGGCGGCCTGCCGGACGTGGACGACGACCTCGCGGAGCTGCGGTCGATCAGCCGCCGTGTCGGGGATCGCTGGATGCGGGCCCAGGTGTGCAGCGCGGCCGGGGAGACGGCGATGGGGCGCGGCGCGTTCGAGGAGGCGACGGGGGAGTACGAGGAGGCGCTGCGCTTCGCCCGGGAGGTGGGGGCGTACGCGGAGACGCCGTTCCTGCTCGCCCGGCTCGGCGAGATCTCCTACCGCCAGGGCCGGCGGACGGCCGCGCGCTAGGCCCTGGACCGGGCCGACGCCGCCGCGGACCGGTACGGCGTCCAGGAGGCCCGCGCGTTCGTGTACCTGCTCCGCGCGTACCTGGCGCTGGAGGAGGGGGAGCACGGCCGGGCGCGGGAGTGGTGGCGGCGGGCGCGGACGGAGGCGTTGCGGGGGTCGCCCCCTCCGCAGTTCCTGGCCGCCGTCCACTGTGTCGACGGGCTCGTCACCGCCGCCGAGGCCGGTCCCCGGTCCGGACTGCCGAAACTGGTCGAGGCGCTGCGCGTGGCCGTGGTGAACCGGTGCGCGGAGGCCGTGACGGCGGGAGTCCTGGACAGCACGGCGACCGTCCTGGCGTCGATGGGCGAGCACGCCGCCGCCGTCCGGCTGCTCGCCGCGGCGGACGGCCGGCGCGGCGCGTACCCGCGGCCCGAGCCCGAGCGTTCGCAGGCGGAGCGGATCAGGGAGGCGGCGCGCGCGGCCCTGGGCGGGGACCGCTTCGACGCCGAGCAGGCGGTCGGCGTGCGGCTCACCCATGAGACGGCGCTGCGGGACCTGGAGCGGCTGTCCGGGGGCGCGTCCCCCACCGACGGCGGGAGCCTCGCGGCTACGAGCAGGTGAAACGCGCCTGGGCCCAGTCCACGAGCGCCTGCCCGCCGTGCCGGGTACGCGGCTCCACGACCAGCCGGACCGTCCTGTGCCCGGTGAGCCCGATGTGGACGGGCAGTGCCGGGTCACCGTCGGCGGCCGGCGGTGACTGCCAGGCCCGTACCCCGTCGAGGAACACCGAGAACCGCACCTCGCCCGGCTCGGCGGTCAGATCGTCCACGCCGGTCAGCGCGTCGAACGACGAGCAGGGGCGGTTGAGTTCGATCACCACCGACGACGCGCCCTGGACGGTCACCCCGCGGCCGTAGCGCTTGTCCCCGATCCGCATGCCCCAGCGCCGCCAGACCCAGCTGCTCTCCCGCAGCCGCATCACGGGCCCGCCGCGGTCGCCGCGGTCGGGCAGCAGATCCGCTGTCACGTCGTACGGCAGCCTGTTCCACCAGAAGACCGCGGCGGCGGGCGGGGACGGCGCGGGCGACGGGGGCCGCGTCGGAGTCGGACTCGGAGTCGGACTCGGTGTCGGTGTCGGTGTCGGGGAGGGCGTGGCGCTCGGGGTGGTGCGCGCCGGACGCGGCGGGGGAGTGTCCACGACCGGGACCGCGACCGGCTCGGTGGCCGAGGCGGGGGTGTCTGCCGGTGCCGGCGTCGTCGCGGGCGGCCGGGGGACGGCCGGGGTGTCCTTCGGCGTGGGCGTCGGCGGTGGCTGCGGGGACCGTGTGGCGGCCCGGGACTCCACGGCTCGCGGCGCGGGCGGTCTGGCCTCCGGGTCCGTGACCGGCGCGTGGTGGCCGACCGTCGCCAGGGCGATCACCGTGGCCGCCACCGCGACGACACCGGCCGCGATCCCGGCCTGCCACGGGGCGCTCAGCCCCTTGACCAGCGCGCCGGCACCCCCCGTGCCCGTGCCCGCGGAGCCGCCGCCCGCCGTGGCGACCCCACCGGCGGCGCCACCCGTGGCCCCCGCGCCCGCCGCGGCTCCGGCCGCGGCCGTACCGGCACCTCCGGTGATGAGCGCGAGGGCCTTGGCGTACCCGGTGGCACCGAACCAGCCGATGACCGCGACCGGTACGACCGCGGGAATGCCGTTCGCGATCTCCTCGATCTGGGTCACGGCCAGCCGGCACCGGGCGCACTCCTCCAGATGCTTGCGCAGACCCTGCTCGGCCCGGGTGCGCAGCCGGCGGCGGGCGTACGTGCCGAGCTGACCGGCGTAGCGCGCGCACTCCTCGTCGGCGACGAGCGCGGCGCTCACATGGGCTTGGAGATAGGCCTGCCGGAGGCCCTCACGGGCGCGACTGGCCAGCACCCGGGCCCCGTTGGCGTCCAGCCCGAACAAGGTGGCGATCTGGCTCGGCGACTCCTCCTCGACCTCCGTGTGCCACAGCACGGCCTGCCACCGCTCGGGCAGCGAACGGAAGGCCGCCCTGGCCATCGACTGCTCGGCCTCGTGCAGCGCCCGCACGTCGGCGCCCGGTTCCGCGTCGCCGCCGAAGCCGCCGGGGGAGGGCGCGGTGCCGGGCTCTTTGGAGAGGCGCGCGGACTGGGCGGCGAACACCGCGAAGTCGTCGACCAGTTGTTCGCGCCGGGAGGACTTCGCCCAGGTGGCGGCGACCCGGCGGACCGTGGTCAGCAGGTACGCGCGCACGGCGTACCGGGGGCCGGAACCGGCGCGCACCGCCTGGAGCATGCGGGCGAAGACCTCGGCGGTCAGATCGTCCGCCGTGTGGGTGTCGCGGCAGCAGGTGCGGGCGTAGCGGCGCAGGGCTTCGGCGTGGCGCCGGTACAGCTCCTCGTACGCCGTGTCGTCCCCGTCGCGCATCCCCACGATCAGTTCGGCGTCCGAGGGCGGCAGCGCACCGCGTCCGCGCTGCGTCGGCAGGCCGATCCCGGGCGCCGCGTCCGCGCCCGCCGTGTGCGCGGGTGGCGTGTCCTGGCCCGGCACGCGCCGCGAGACCTCCGCGCCGCCGCCCGGTGACTCGTCCTGCCCGTCAACGCTCATCGTGGAAAGCCCCGCCGCCTGCCCGACCCACTCCCGAACAGCGGTCAGCGTGCCACACCGGTACCTGCCCGAAAACACTCGTACGGCCCACCGCGCGTTCCCCGGGAACGACGTCCGCGCAGCCTGGAACCCCCGACCGATGGCGCCCACCCCCGCCATCGCCCAAACCCCCATCACCGGAACGAGTGACATCCGGCTCCCCGCCGCACGCACGACCCGCCCCCTCGTGCGGGATCGGCGGCCTGCGGCCTGTGGCCAGGTGCCGCGGGCTCGACTAAGGCGGCCTCCGCACGCACACCCCGTCCCCCGTGCGGGATCCCCGTCCCCCGGCCGTGATGCCCGGTCGATGAGCGCGATACCCGGGCCGGGTCGTCATCCCCGGCCGCCGTCCGCCGTGCCGCCTCACACAGCCGCCCCGTCCGGTCGGTGGCCGGACGGGGCGTGCGTGCTGGGGACGGGGTGCGTGGTCAGCGACCCCCGTCGGTGATTCCGGGCCCTCGGCCGGGCATGGCGCCTCGGGGACGGGATGCCCGACCGGTGTCGCGCTGCCCGGGCGTACCGCTCACACGGGCGTGGGGCGGGAGCGCAGGCCCTCCAGGAGGATGTCGAGCAGCCGTGCCGAGGCCGCCGCCTGCTGGGCGGCGTCGGGCAGCGCGGGCGCCGCCGTCGCGATCACCAGCAGCACGTCCGCGACCGTGACGTCCGTCCGCAGCTCGCCCGCCGCGCGCGCCCGCTCCACGAGCTGCCCGACGACCTCCAGCAGCGTCGCCGTCCCCGAGTCGTCCGCGTCCGGTTCGGACTGCCTGTGGACCAGCCGCAGCTCGGTCGCGGGCTGAGGCCGCTGCGGCGGCACCAGCGTCTCGTCCGCCGCCGGCTGCTCGCCCGTGTCCTCGGCGCCTTCCTCGGCGACGCCCACCCGCAGGGTGTCGGGCGGCAGCAGCCGCCCCGCGCCCGACGCCACCGAGGTCCGCAGGAAGCGCGACAGCGCCGACCACGGCTCGTCCTCCTGGCCCAGGGCGGTGCGCGCCTGGTCGGTCAGCCGGGCGGTCTCCTCCTCGGCTATGCGCCGCACCAGCACGTCCTTGCTGGGGAAGCGCCGGTACACCGTGCCCACGCCGACGCGGGCGCGCCGCGCGACGTCCTCCATCGGCGCGCCGTACCCGAGTTCACCGAAGACCTCGCGTGCCGCGCGCAGCACGTGCTCCAGATTGCGCTGGGCGTCCACGCGCAGCGGTGTCGTCCGCGAAGTGTCCCCGCGGCTGTCCAGACGGCCGTCCATACGGCTGTCCCCGCGCGCGCCGGTCGCGGTTGCGGTCATGGTGCCCGCCGTCGCGACGGCGGACGCGGCAGACCAATGAGCGTCCTGAATATGCATGAGCGATCCCCCGGTCATGTCGTCTCCCCCCGGAGACACGTCCCGCCAATGAAGGTCGAAGCGCGGGAAACGAGCGTCCCACGTGATGGGGCCCGCACATCGCGGACCCATGGAGTCCATCTCCCCCACACCTCGTCGGCATACGAACATAGTTGAGTAGGGGTCAATTCAGAAGGGGCAGGTTCCGCACAGAGCGCCCCCCGATCGGAGTACGGGCCGGATTCGTCCCCTTCGACCCGTCGCACGTCCCCCTGTGCACCCCTGTTGACCTGGGCGTTCTTGGCGCATGTGGCTAATTCGGCCAAGTCCGTCCCACCTCGCCGTCCCGTCACACGATGCGCCCCGGCTGTGGACAAACCCGCGGGGTCGGGTGCGTCATGGGACGGTGACGGCTGCAAACCATCCGGGGACGCCCCCCGACCCACCCGAGCGCGTGCGCGTCCTCATCGTCGGCGGTGGTTACGTCGGCCTGTACACGGCCCTGCGCCTCCAGCGAAGACTGAAGGCCGAACTGGGTCGGGGCGAGGTCGAGATCGTGGTCGTCTCGCCCGAGCCGTACATGACGTACCAGCCGTTCCTGCCCGAGGCGGCGGCCGGCGCGATCTCGCCGCGCCATGTGGTCGTCCCGCTGCGCCGGGTCCTGGACCGCTGCCAGGTGGTCGTCGGCGAGGTGACGTCCGTCGACCACGACCGGCGCACCGCCACCCTCTCGACACTCGCCACCAAGGAGACGGGGCGGACCGAGCGGATCGCGTACGACGAGCTCGTCCTCGCCCCCGGATCCGTCTCCCGCACCCTCCCGGTCCCCGGTCTCGCCGAACACGGCGTCGGGTTCAAGACCCTCGAGGAGGCCATCGGCCTGCGCAACCACGTCATCGAGCAGATGGACATCGCCTCCTCCACCCGCGACCCCGCGATCCGCGACGCCGCCCTCACCTTCGTCTTCGTCGGAGGCGGGTTCGCCGGCGTGGAGGCGCTCGGTGAGCTGGAGGACATGGCCCGCTACGCCGCGCGCTACTACCACAACGTCGCGCCCGAGGACATGAAGTGGATCCTCGTGGAGGCCTCCGACCGCGTCCTTCCCGAGGTCGGCGAGGAGATGGGCCGCTACACGGTCACCGAACTGCGCCGCCGCAACATCGACGTACGCCTGCACACCCGCCTGGAGTCGTGCGTCGACCGCGTGGCCGTCCTCTCCGACGGCGCGCGCTTCCCCACCCGCACCCTGGTGTGGACCGCCGGGGTGAAGCCGCACCCGGTCCTCGCGGCCACCGGCCTGCCGCTCGACGGCAAGGGCCGCCTCATGTGCACCCCCCAGCTGACCGTGGACGGCATCCCGCACGCGTGGGCGGCCGGGGACGCGGCGGCCGTCCCCGACGTCACCGCCGAGAAACCCGGCACGCACACCGCGCCCAACGCCCAGCACGCGGTGCGCCAGGCCAGGGTCCTCGGCGACAACATCGCGCACGCGCTGCGCGGCCGGCCCCTGGACACCTACGCCCACCGGTACGTCGGCTCCGTCGCCTCCCTGGGGCTGCACAAGGGCGTCGCGCACGTCTACGGGCGCAAGCTCAAGGGGTACCTCGCCTGGCTGATGCACCGCGTGTACCACCTCAGCAGGGTGCCCACCCTCAACCGCAAGGCCCGTGTGCTGGCCGAATGGACCCTGGCCGGACTGTTCAAGAGGGAGATCGTCTCGCTCGGTTCCCTCGAACATCCCCGTGCGGAGTTCGAACTGGCGGCCGGAGGAAAGCCTTCTGAAGACCCGAAGGGGTCGTCCTGACCGGATCCAGGAACTTCGCCGGAAGGGCCGACGTCTGACGAATACCGGTCCGGTCGGCCAGACTGGTCCATGACCTTGGGCGGGCCGATCCCCGCCTGGGGCCGCATCCACAGGCTTTCCCCCACGGTGCCGTACCTCCGGGGCAG
The DNA here is from genome assembly GCF_040650555.1 of Streptomyces sp. NPDC048664. Classification (NCBI taxonomy): domain Bacteria; kingdom Bacillati; phylum Actinomycetota; class Actinomycetes; order Kitasatosporales; family Streptomycetaceae; genus Streptomyces; species Streptomyces sp. NPDC048664. Next base: position 69,876 of record NZ_JBEZHK010000038.1, read on the forward strand.
GCTCCGGGACCCCGACCGGACCCCTGCCCGGATCCGGAGCCGGCCGGCGACGACAACGACGAGGCAAGGAATCGGTGAACTTCACGCGCTGGAGCGCCCGGCTCCCCGGAACGCAGCGCCGCGCCGCAGCGCGGACCGAGCCCGACCTCGCCCCGGACAGGCGAGGTGACGGTGCCGTGCCCGCGGCCCGTGCCGAGCGGCTCACCGGCGAGGCGACCCACGCGCCCGCGGTCGACGAACTGCCGGTGCGTGAGGTCCTCGACCGCATCCCGGCCCTCGTCGCCCTGGTCCACGGCCCCGACCACCGCATCGCGTACGTCAACGACGCCTACACGGCGGCCTTCGGCGAGCGCAGACCCGGCGCACCCGCCCGCGAGGCGCTCCCCGAGCTGGACGAACTCGGGCTCCTCCCGCTCCTCGACCAGGTCCTCCGCAGCTCCAAGCCGCGCACGGCCAAGTCCCGCAAGACCTCCGGCGGCCGCTTCTACACCGTCACCTGCACCCCGGTGGAGGTCCCCGGTGAGCCGTCCGGGGGTGTGCTCGTCTTCGCCGCCGACGTCACCGACCACGCCGAGGCCGCCGAACGGCTGAGAGCCGGCGAACGCGAGCAGCGCCACGCCGCGGTGACCCTCCAGCGCTCCCTGCTGCCCCAGGAACTCGAACAGCCCGACGACCTGCGCATTGCCGCCACCTACCAGCCCGGCGGCACGGACGCGGCGGTCGGCGGCGACTGGTACGACGTGATCACCCTCGGCGGCGGCCGCACCGCGCTGGTGATCGGCGACGTGATGGGCCGCGGCGTGCGGGCCGCGGCGGTGATGGGCCAGTTGCGCACGGCGGTGCGCGCCTACGCCCGCCTCGACCTGCCCCCGCACGAGGTGCTCCAGCTTCTGGACGGCCTCGCCACGGAGATCGACCCCAACCAGATCGCGACCTGTGTGTACGCCATCCACGATCCGAACGAGGGGCGGCTGGTGTACGCCTCGGCGGGTCATCTGCCGATCCTCGTCCGCGACGAGAGCGGAGCCGTCCTGCGTGCCGACGAGCCCACCGGGCCGCCGCTCGGCACCGGAGGCTGGATCCACGCGTCGGGCTCGGTCCCGCTCGGCCCCGGCGCCACGGCAGTTCTGTACACGGACGGTCTGGTGGAGCGCCGCGACGCCGACCTGGACGAGGGCATCGCCTCCCTGGAGCGCGCGCTCTCGGGCGCCACGGGCACACCCCAGGTGATCTGCGACCGCCTGGTCCGTTCGGCGGGTGTCACCGCCGACCACGACGACGACGTGGCGGTCCTGGTCCTTCAGCACCCGGCGCGCACGGGCCCCGACGGCGACCTGTTCCGCAACGCGGCCCTGGAACTGCTCGGCGGGGTGGAGGCAGCGCCCCGCGCGCGTGCCTTCGCCTCCGGGGTGCTGACGAGCTGGCGCTTCCCGACCGAGCTGCACGACCTGGGGGTCCTGGCCGCGAGCGAACTGGTCGCGAACTCGCTGCAGCACGGCATCCCGCCGATGAAGCTGCGGCTCAGACGGACCGACCGCCGCCTGATCGTCGAAGTGACGGACGGGGACGACCAACTGCCCCGCCGCCGGCGCGCGGAGCCGGCGGACGAGGCGGGGCGGGGCATCGCGATCGTGGCGACCATCGCCTCCACCTGGGGGTCGCGGCGGACGCCGGGCGGCGGGAAAGCGGTGTGGTGCGAGTTCGCGCTGCCGTGAGAGCCGTGCCCCCGGAGCCCCGGCGCGGCCGGCTCAGGCGCCCGACGCGCCGACCTCCGCCAGATCCTGGGCGCCGGACGCGCTCTGCGCCACCACCCGGCTCCTCGCCGAGGACGGCTGGTTCTGCGCCTCGGTGAGCCGGCGGCCGAGCCGGACGGCCAGGACGGTGATGCCCAGGGAGAACAGCAGGAACGTCACGACGTACGGTCCCGGCAGCGACGCGGCCAGCGGACCGCCCACCGCCGGCCCCACGGCCAGGGCCAGCTGCTTGACCAGGGCGAACGCCGAGTTGTACTGGCCCGCCATGCCGGTCGGCGCGAGATCCGCGACCAGCGGCGCGAGCGTCGGCGAGAGCATCGCCTCGCCCAGCCCGAACAGCGCGTACGTCGACACGAACGCGGCGGTGGCCATGGTCTGGCTGCTCTGCCCCAGCCCCGCGAACCCCGCGACGGCCCAGGCGAGGGCCCAGATCAGTCCGACGGCCGCGATCACCCGGGACCGCCTGCGCCGCTCCACGAACTTCAGCACCGCGAACTGCGCGACCACGATCATCAGCGTGTTCGCCGCCAGCGCCGTGCCCAGCGCGGAGGTCGAGATGCCCGCGGCCTCGACGCCGTACGCGCTGAGTCCCGACTCGAACTGCCCGTAGCAGGCGAAGAACAGCACGAAGCCCAGCACGCACAGCTGCACCATGACCCGGTTGCCCAGCAGCTGCCGCCAGCTCGACCGGCCGCCCTGCGGCGCGTCGGAGCCGATCTCCGGCGCGTGCGGCACCCGGACGGTCGACATGATCACGGCCAGCGCGAGGAAGATCGCGGCCTCGATCGCGAAAAGCAGCGTGAACGACGCGGCCCGCGAGGTGTCCACCAGGTGGCCGCCGATCAGGCCGCCGACGCCGAGTCCCAGGTTCTGCAGGAAGAACTGCATGGCGAACGCCCGCGACCGGGTCTCCGTGACCGAGCAGTCGACGATCATCGTGGCCAGCGCGGGCTGCATCACCGCCTGGCCGGCGCCGAGCAGCGCCGCCGACAGCAGCACGCTCACCGTGCCACCCGACAGGCCGAGGCTCAGCGAGCCGGCAGCGGCACAGACCAGAGCGGCGAGCAGCACCGGAAGCGGACCCCGTCGGACGATGGCCCGCCCGGCGAACGGCAGCACGACGAGTGCGGCCACGGCGAAGACGGCGAGTACCAGACCCGCCGTCACAGCACCGAGATCCCGCACCCGCGCCACATAGACGTACAGGTACGGGACGGTGAAGCCGAGGCCGAACGCGCTGAGTGCGTTGCCCACATGAATCCGGCGCATCGCTGCGCCCATTGCCCTGGTCACGTTCACCTGCCCTAGGAAGGAGGGCCGCGTCGGCTGGTTCGGACCGGTAGGTCTTACCTCTGAAGCGGTTACCTCTGAAGACTTCGAAGCTAAACTTAGAACCTAAACTGTACACGCCGAAGAACTTCAATGCCAAGCGAGTGCGTGCCATACTGCGGTCCATGGGCGACACCCCCGGCGCCAGTGAGCCGACACTCGATGAACAGATCGCCGCCTACCAGCGCGAATTCCAGGACCTGGACCCCCAGGTCGAGCAGATCGTCTCGGCGCTGTCCCGGCTCAACCGCCGCATGAACGTCGCCTACGGCCGGCAGACCTCGGGGCTCGGCATCAGCAACGCCGAGTGGGAGGTCCTCAAGGCCCTCGTCCTCTCCGGCGCGCCCTACCGTCTGGGCCCGAGCGATCTGGCCAAGCGGCTCGGCCTGACTCCGGCCGCCATGACCCACCGCATCGACCGCATGGTCGGCGAGGGCCTGGTCACCCGTGAGCGCGACGAGGCCAACCGGGTCCGCGTGATCATCGAGCTGACCGCGGAGGGCCGCGAGAAGTGGCTCGAAGCGATGCGTCTGGCGTCGGTGTTCGAGGAGGACCTCCTCCAGGACCTCTCTCCCAAGGAGCGCACCGCGCTGGGCGAGGTCCTGACCCGGCTGCTGCGCCGCGTCGAGCACGCCCAGCCGGACGCGGGCGGCCGGCTCAGCGACCTCGACTGACGGCCCGAAGGTTTGCCGTGGGCCACGCGGGGGCACGCTTGACAGTCGACCCGCCGACCCGTAATGTTCTCCGAGTTGCCACGGAGCCGTAACGGTTCTCCGGCAGCACCTTCGCCGCGAGAGCGGCACCCAACCACTCGGCTCGATCTCCCCCTGGGAAAGATTTCGGCGTGCCCGAATTCGCTTTCATGGGAGTACGGCGACCCGCTCGATTCGCTCGATTGGGAATCGCCCGGGGGATCCGCTAAGGTTTGGGACGTCGGAACGGCCCAACAGCCGGAAAGACAAACCCAGTTGACTGGGAGTCAGGCCCGAAGGGAACTGAGGATCTGATAGAGTCGACAACGCCGGAAAGGGAAAGCGCGGAAGCGCCGAA
>NZ_JBEZHK010000039.1:0-71251 GCF_040650555.1 Streptomyces sp. NPDC048664
GACTCTCTCAGGCTTTCCTCCGGGCCTCTTCCCTTCGGTCTTGCGTTTCCGACTCTATCAGATCTTTTTCCGATCCGATTTCCTCGGTGCTTTCCAGTTCGGCGCTTCCGCGCTTTCCCTTTCCGGCGGTCCCAACTTTATCAGAGCATTTCCGTCCCTCTGACCACCGTGCTGCAGACATGCAGAACAGGGCCCCGAGTGAGGATCTGGTCAAGTGTGGATCTGCCGAGGCTCCGACGCGAATCCGCGTCTCTTGCCCCCAGGCAGGAGTAAGACTCTACCCGCAGCGTCGGAGCCGTTGCAAATCGACGGGGCCGTGTGTCCAGGGCTCTCAACTCCTCTGTCTCATGCGGAAGCGGCACTTCATATGACATACGCTGCTGCTCAGAGCGCCGCCCGGGACAGGCAGTGGCGGCCCATCTCTGGATCACCGCCCCTGGGAGGCTTCCCATGACCACCGTGACGTCCCCTCTCGCCGGACGCGCGATCGCGCTGACCGCCGTGCCCGACCCCGTCTTCTCCGGCGCGATGGTGGGCCCCGGAATGGCGATCGACCCTCTGCGTGAACCCCTGGACGCCGTCTCTCCTGTGGACGGCGTCATCGTCTCGCTCCACCCGCACGCGTTCGTCGTCGTGGACGCGGACGGGCACGGGGTGCTGACGCACCTCGGCATCGACACCGTGCAGCTCAACGGCGAGGGTTTCGAACTGCTCGTCAACAAGGGGGACACCGTCGCCCGCGGCCAGGCGATCGTGCGCTGGAACCCGGCTGCCGTCGAGGCGGCCGGCAAGTCGGCGGTGTGCCCGGTGGTCGCGCTCGAAGCCACGGCCGACTCGCTGTCCGGCCTGCGCGAGGACGGCGAAGTGAAGACGGGCGACCAGCTCTTCGCCTGGCAGTGAGCCCGACGCCGTACCGGCCGTGCAGGCACGAACCGAAGAGAAAGCCAGGGTGAGATGGAAGCAACGCTGCGAGGCGTCGGTGTGAGCCACGGGGTGGCGATCGGCGAGGTCCGGCACATGGGGACCGCCGTACTGGAGCCGCCGGCGAGGCAGATGCCGGTGGAGGACGCGCAACGCGAGCAGGGGCGCGCTCGCCAGGCCGTGGACGCGGTGGCGGCCGACCTGACCGCGCGAGGCAACCTGGCCGGAGGCGAGGCCCAGGCGGTGCTGGAGGCCCAGGCGCTCATGGCGCAGGACCCCGAGCTGATGGCGGACGTGGAGCGCCGTGTCGCCGTCGGCAGTACGGCGGAGCGGGCGGTGTACGACGCGTTCGCCGCCTACCGGGAACTGCTCGCCAACGCCGGCGAGTACCTCGCCGGGCGTGTGGCCGACCTCGACGACGTACGGAACCGCATCGTCGCGCGGCTGCTGGGCGTGCCCATGCCGGGCGTCCCGGACAGCGACGAGCCGTATGTCCTGGTCGCTCGTGATCTCGCTCCCGCGGACACGGCGCTGCTCGACCCGGCCCTGGTCCTCGGGTTCGTCACCGAGGAGGGCGGCCCCACCAGTCACAGTGCGATCCTGGCCCGGGCTCTGGGTGTGCCGGCCGTGGTCGCGCTGCCCGGTGCGGGTGACCTCACCGAGGGCACCGTGATCGCCGTGGACGGCAGCACCGGTGAGATCTTCGTGAATCCGGCCGACGAGAAGAAGGAGCAGCTCCAGGCCGCGGCGGCGGAGCGGAAGGCAGCCCTGGCCGCGACGACCGGGCCGGGGGCGACGGCGGACGGTCACAAGGTGCCGCTGCTGGCCAACGTCGGCGGTCCGGCGGACGTACCCGCCGCGGTCGAGGCAGGGGCCGAGGGTGTCGGTCTGTTCCGCACGGAGTTCCTGTTCCTGGACGACAGCAAGAACGCGCCGTCCGAGGAGAGGCAGACCGAGGCCTATCGGCAGGTTCTGGAGGCCTTCCCCGAGGGCCGTGTGGTCGTACGGGTCCTGGACGCGGGCGCGGACAAGCCACTGGAGTTCCTGACTCCGGCGGACGAGCCCAACCCCGCCCTGGGCGTGCGTGGCCTGCGGACCCTGCTCGACCACCCCGAGGTGCTGCGTACGCAGCTGAGCGCGCTCGCCAGGGCTGCCGAGGGCCTGCCGGTCTACCTCGAGGTGATGGCGCCGATGGTCGCCGACCGGTCCGACGCGAGGGCGTTCGCGGATGCCTGCCGCGAGGCCGGGCTGCGGGCGAAGTTCGGCGCCATGGTGGAGATCCCGTCCGCCGCGCTGCGGGCGCGCTCGATTCTGCAGGAGGTCGAGTTCCTCTCGCTGGGGACGAACGACCTCGCGCAGTACACGTTCGCCGCCGACCGTCAGGTCGGTGCGGTGTCCCGGCTGCAGGATCCGTGGCAGCCGGCGCTGCTCGACCTGGTCGCGCTCTCCGCCGAGTCGGCGAAGGCGGAGGGCAAGAGCTGCGGTGTCTGCGGCGAGGCCGCGTCGGACCCGCTGCTGGCCTGTGTGCTGACCGGTCTCGGTGTCACCTCCTTGTCCATGGGCGCGGCCTCGATTCCCTATGTGCGGGCGACGCTGGCGAAGTACACGCTGGCCCAGTGCGAACGGGCCGCGGCGGCGGCACGGGCCTCGGACTCCGCGGACGAGGCGCGCAAGGCGGCCCAGGCGGTGCTGTCGGGCGAGTGATCCGGACACGAAGGTGTCCGCTGTCGTACGGCCGGGGCCTCATCCACGCATCCCGCGGATGAGGCCCCGCGGCTTTCTCTCCCGAGGTCTCGAAGTCCGCTCAACGAGGGTGGCCCGTCGGGTCCTCCTCGTCCCCGAGGTCGGGTGGGGCGCAGTAGTCGACGCCGGGTTCCGGGGAGATCAGGTCTCCCGACTCGGCGTCGGTGCAGTAGGCGTCGAAGACCTCCCCGGCGGTGAGCGGTGCCAGGCCCTCCCGGCGCAGTCGCCATCCGTAGACGCGGTCCGTGCCCTCGGGTGTGGTGGTCCGCATGACGAGGCCGCCGGGGCGGTGGAGGGCGATGCCCAGGGCGAGAACGCTGGTGAACTCGAGTGCTTCCGTCTCGTCCGTGCGGGTCGTGCCGTCCGGTTCGCGGTCGGAGGTGAGTACGGCGACGAGGGGCTGCGGTGTTCCCGTGACGCTGCACACCAGGTGGCGGTGGCCGGGGGCCGCGGTGGCGAGGACGCGAGCGAGGAGCCTGGACGCCTGGGCGAAGGCTGCTCGTCCGATGTCCTCTCCGCAGCAGGCGCACGCGCCGAGACGGGCCAGCAGCATCGTCGCGTACTGCCAGGTGGCCTGGCGGACGGTTTCGCCGAGGAGTTCCGGGACGAGTTCGGCCAGGGTCTGTCCCTCGTAGAGGACGGTCGGTCCGGTCGCCGCCAGTTCCGCTGTGAAGCGGGTGCGGCTGGCCGGGGTGTCCGGCTCCAGACCGCTCTCGGCGCAGAACTCCGCGTATTCCTCCGGGTCGAAGAGCGCGACATTGGTGTGACCGCCCTGGGCCGCGAGCGTCCTGAGCAGGTCTTCCACCTGCTGGAGATAGGCCGTGTGGTCGTCGAAGGCGAAGCTGCGGTAGCGCCGCCGCATCGCCGTGAAGTCGTGTTCGTCGGTCAGCAGGCCGATGGTGCCGGCGATCTCGCGGCGCAGGTCACGTCGCGGGAGCTGGTCGGTGTGCGGCATGTGTCCCCCTGTGTGCGGTCGATCATTCGTCACTCACAGTAGTGGGACCCACTGACAGTCGGGCTCGCCCGCGAGGCCGGGAGGCCGTCGCGGGCGTTCGGCGAAGGCCGCCCGGAGGGGTCAGGCGCGTTTGCGGGCCAGGTCCTCGTAGAAGTGGAGCAGGTCGACGTTGTCGATGGAGCCCGGGTTGACGGCCTTTTCCAGGGAGGTTCCCTGCAGGAGTCGTTTGACGGGCACCTCGATGCGCTTGCCCGTGAGGGTGTGCGGGATGCCCGGGACCTCGATGACCTCGTCGGGAACGTGACGGGGTGACAGGTTCTCGCGGATAATCTGCTTGATCCGGTTCAGCAGGTCCTCGTCCAGAGCCGCGCCGGGTGCCAGCTGGACGAACAGGGGCATCCAGTAGCCGCCGTCGGACTGCTCCACGCCGATGACGAGGGATTCCTTGATCTCGGGGAGCCGCTCGACGGCCTCGTAGATGTCGGCCGAGCCCATGCGGACGCCCTGTCGGTTCAGGGTGGAGTCCGAGCGGCCGTGGATGATCACGGAGCCGCGTGAGGTGAGCGTGATCCAGTCGCCGTGCCGCCACACTCCCGGGTACATGTCGAAGTAGCTGTCGTGGTAGCGGCTGCCGTCGGGGTCGTTCCAGAAGCGGACCGGCATCGAGGGCATCGGGTTGGTGACGACCAGTTCGCCGACCTCGTCGACGAGGGGCCGGCCGCTGGGGTCCCAGGAGCGCAGGTCGGTGCCGAGGCCGGGTGCCTGGAGCTCGCCGATGTACACCGGGAGGGTGGGGACGGCTCCGGCGAAGCAGGAGCACACGTCCGTGCCGCCGCTGACGGAGGCGATCCACAGGTCGTCGCGGACCTCGTCGCGCAGCCAGGTGAAGCCGTCCGGCGGCAGCGGTGACCCCGTGGTGGCCACGCATCGCACGCGGGAGAGGTCGTGGTCACGTGCCGGATGGACGCCTGCCTTCCGGCAGGCCATGACATAGGCGGCGGAGGTGCCGAAAAGTGTGGCGCCGGTGCGTTCGGCCACGCGCCACTGGGCGCCGGTGTCCGGGTAGCCGGGGCTGCCGTCGTACAGGACGATCGTGGTGCCCGCCAGAAGTCCGGAGGTGAGGAAGTTCCACATCATCCAGCCGGTGGAGGTGTACCAGAACAGGCGGTCCTCGGGTCCCAGGTCGTTGTGCAGGCCGAGCTGCTTGAGGTGCTCGATCAGGATGCCGCCCTGGGATTGCACGATGGCCTTGGGCAGGCCGGTCGTGCCCGAGGAGTACAGCACCCACAGCGGGTGGTCGAAGGGGACCTGCTCGAAGACCGGCTCCACGTCCGCCGAGGTCAGGTCCGACCACGCGAGGGCGCCCTCGGGGGCGTCGGTGCCGAGGAGCGGGATGTGGACCACGGCGCGCAGGGTGGGCAGTTCGCGGCGCAGTTCGGCGACGGTGTCGCGCCGGTCGTGCTCCTTGCCTCCGTAGCGGTAGCCGTCGACCGTGAACAGGACGACGGGTTCGACCTGCTGGAAGCGGTCCAGGACGCTGCGGGCCCCGAAGTCGGGTGCGCAGGAGGTCCACACGGCGCCGACGGCGGCCGAGGCGAGCAGGGCGACGACGGCCTGCGGGATGTTGGGCACATAGGCGCTGACGCGGTCGCCCGGCCGTACGCCGAGGGCGCGGAGCTCGGCGGCCAGGGAGCCGACCTGGCGGCGCAGCTGGGACCAGGTGACGGGCTCGGGATCGTGGGTCTCGTCGATGGCCAGGATGGCCGGCTCGTCGCCGCGGGTGGCCGAGGCGCGCAGGGCGTGTTCGGCGTAGTTCAGGGTCGCGCCGGGGAACCACTGCGCGCCCGGCATGGAGCGGTCGCCGAGCACGCGCGTGTACGGGGTGGAGAACCGCACGTCGAACCACTCGGTGACGGCCTTCCAGAAGGTTTCGAGCTCGTCCACCGACCAGCGGTGCAGGGCCGCGTAGCCGCCCTCGGCCGGAGCCCCGTGGTGTTCGGCGGCCCAGGCCTGGAACCTGGTGATCTGCGCACGGGCGACGCGGTCGGCGTCGGGCTGCCAGAGCGGCATGGCGTTCGCTGCGGTCATGGGGCGGCTCCCGGGCTGTGCGCGTCGTGGGCGTGTTCCGCGCATCGGCTGGGGTGTGCGCGTCACGCGGATGACAGGGACGATGCCATGTGATCGACTTCTGCACCAGGGTGCGCCTCGCGCGGTCGCCGTCATGAAGATGTGCTCCGGCCACGGGTGAACGGCAGTTGAACGGCGCTTCTCCTCGGGGATGTCGATGGCAGGGTGAGCGGTATGGACGGTCGTGACCTGGTGCGTTCGGTGAAGGCGGTCGGTTCGGGGGGTGCGACGGGGGGTCTGCGCACCGTGCGGGCCGCGTGGCGCAGGAGGCGCGCCGACGCCGCCGGGTTGCCGCGGCGGGGTGTGGAGCGCGCGCGGGTGCCCGGTCCGGTGCGGGAGGTGGAGCCGGGTCCTGGTGGTGGTGTCGTGCGCTTCGCCAGGGCGGAGTTGCGGATCATGGTCGCCGCGAACGGTGCCGTGTTCTGGGGCTGGGACGGGGTGGGTCCGGAGCCGTCGTACGCACTCGCGGGCTCGTCTCCGGAGCCGGATCCGCGCGCCGTGCTCGAACCGGACAAGGACGGCGGCTGGCGGGTCGTGGCGGAGCGCGTCACGATCGTGGTCTCGCGTCATGGCGCGGTCGAGGTGCGCACTCCCGGAGGGGTGACCCTGCGCCGTGATCTGCCTCCCCGGTGGTGGGAACCGGTGGCCGGTGGTGATGCCCGCTGGACGCAGCGGTCGGAAGTGGCCGCCGACGGGCGGTTCTTCGGGCTGGGCGGCCGGGCGTCGGGGCCTCGGCTGCGTGACGGGACCTACCGGCTGTGGAACACGGATCCCGCACAGCCGTTCGGACCGGGCGACGATCCGCTGTACATCACGATGCCGGTGCAGCTGGTGGTCGCCGACGCGGGTACGCACCTCGTGTTCCACGACACCTCCTGGGACGGCACGGTGTCGTTGCGGGAGGGCGAGGAGGGTGCCGGTTCGGGGCACGACCGGCCCGGTACCTGTGAGCTGCGGATGAGTGGCGGCCCGCTGCGCTGCTGGGTGGTGGTGGGCACGCCCGCGCGCGTGCTCCTGGTGTGGGCGTCGCTGACCGGGGCACCCGCCCTGCCGCCCGCCTGGGCCCTGGGGCACCATCACGCGCGGTGGGGCTTCGGCAGCGAGCGGGAGGTCCGGCGGATCGTCGCGGGCTACCAGGAGCGGGGGCTCCCGCTCGACGCGGTCCATCTGGACATCGACCACTACGACGGCCACCGGGTGTTCACGGTGGACCGGGAGCGCTTCCCGGGGCTGCCCGGGCTGGCGCGGGAGCTTCGGCGGGACGGGATCCGTCTGGTGTCGATCGTCGACCCCGCGGTGAAGGCGGAGCCCGGCGACTTGGTGTTCGACTCCGGGAGCGCCGCCGACGCGTTCGTGCGGGACGCGTCGGGCCGGTTGGTCAAGGGGGTGGTGTGGCCGGGTGAGGCCGTGTACCCCGATTTCACGGACGAGGGTGCCAGGCGGTGGTGGGGCGGCCTGTACGAGGAGCGGCTCGCCGAGGGGTTCGCGGGCTTCTGGCACGACATGAACGAGCCGGTGTCGTTCACGGCCTTCGGGCCGAACACGCTTCCCCTGTCGGCCCGGCACGCGCTGGAGGGCCGCGGCGGTGACCATCGGGAGGCCCACAACGTGTACGCGCTGGGCATGGCGCGGGCCGCGTACGAGGGGCTGCGCGCCCTTGTACCGCGGGAGCGGCCGTTCGTCTTCTCCCGCTCGGGGTGGGCCGGGATGCAGCGCTACGGCGGCACCTGGTCCGGGGACGTGGCCACCGGCTGGCCGGGGCTGCGCGCCTCGCTCTCCCTGGTGATGGGGCTCGGTCTGTGCGGCGTCCCGTACTCGGGGCCGGACGTGGGGGGCTTCGACGGCAGTCCGTCACCGGAGCTGTATCTGCGGTGGTTCCAGCTGGCCTCGTACCTGCCGCTGTTCAGGACGCACACGAGTGTGCGGGCCGGCCGCCGGGAGCCCTGGGAGTTCGGCGACGAGGTGCTGGGGCACGCGCGCGAGGTGCTGGCCGAGCGGCGTCGTCTGCTGCCGTACTTCGTGACGCTGGCGCATCTGGCGCGCCGCACGGGAGCGCCCTATGTGCGGCCCCTTTGGTGGGGCGCCCCCGAGGACCGGGCGCTGCGGAACTGCGAGGACGCCTTCCTGCTGGGCGACGACCTGCTGGTGGCGCCGGTTCTGGACGCCGGGGTGCGCAGGCGTACGGTGCCGCTGCCGCGGGGGCGCTGGTACGACGTGGCGACCGAGGAGGCGTTCCAGGGGCCGGGCCCGGTGGTGGTCGACGCGCCCGTGGGGCGGATCCCGGTGTTCGCGCGTGCGGGTGCGGTCCTTCCGGTGCGCGGCGAGGAGGGCGGTGTCGAGCTGGAGGTGTGGGCGCCCGCGCGGGGCAGGTCCGGTGGTGGGCTGGTGGTCCCGGACGCGGGCGACGGCTGGGACGAGCCGGAGGCCGAGCGGTATGTGACGCGGTGGAAGGGCGGCTCGGTGGTGGTCCGCGTGGACGGGCCGCAGGGCAGGGGCGCCCCCTCGCGTCCGGTGCGGATACGGGGTCTGGGCCAGGCGTGAGGAGTGCGGTGCCCCCGCGCACGTGGCCGGCGCGGGCGTGAACCGACCCTCCTCCCTCAGACGAAGCGCCCCTCGAACCATTCCCGCACCGCCCGTGTGTGCAGCGGGAAGGCGAGTTCGGTGGGGCGGCGCAGGAGGTGCCACCCTTCCGTCTCGTCGGTCCCCGTCGACGGGGGCAGGTCGGCGGCGGAGCGTTCGGGCAGGAGCCCGAACAGCAGGAGGTGTCCGTCGGGTGAGCTCATCGCGTCCACCAGTCGTACCTCGCGGGCGGCGGCCTGGATGCCGGTCTCCTCGTGGAGTTCGCGCACCACGGCGTGCCGCCAGTCCTCACGGTGGTCGATGAACCCTCCCGGAAGGGCGACGCCGCCGCGGGCGGGAGGGATGGTGCGGGTGATGACGACGAGGGCGGTTCCCCTGGTGTCGTAGACGGGTTGCAGGGCGACGGCGACCGGAAGGGGGTTGCGGTAGGCCACCGTGCCGCAGACGCGGCAGGTGCGGGGCGGGCCGGAGGCGGCCTCTTCGTGGGGCGCTCCGCAGCTCGAACAGTGGGAGTCCGGCGCGAAGCCGGTGGATGCGAACGAGGATTCGGACACGGGCGGACTGTATCGGGTCGCCGTGGTGTCGCGGGGTTCTTCGTGACGCCTGCCGAATTCCGGGTGCCCGTGGCAGACTTCTGACAGGTCGTCAGGTATCTGTCGGTCGATTGCCGGGAGGGGCCATGGCACGTGCGCGTACACCCGTGGTGGCCGGGTGGTTCAGCGGCGAGGGAAGCGGGTTCCGCCTGATCGGCACCCGGTGCTCCGCGTGCGGTTCGGTGTTCTTTCCGCGTGAGGACACCTTCTGCCGCAACCCGGGGTGCGAGGGCGGTGGGCTGGTCGAGACCCCGCTCTCCGGACGGGGGCGGATCTGGTCGTACACGGACGCCTGCTACCGGCCTCCGTCACCCTATGTGACGAATCCGGAACTTCCCTGGGAGCCGTACGCGTTGATCGCGGTGGAGCTGGCGGCCGAGCGCATCGTGGTGCTCGGGCAGGCGGCACCGGGAGTGAGGGTCGCCGACCTGGCGGTGGGCATGGAGGCCGAACTCGTCCCCGGTGTGCTGCACGAGGACGACACGACGACCTGGACGACATGGCACTGGCGGCCGACGGGGGTGGCGCGATGACGGACGATGTGGCGGTGCTCGGCGCGGGCATGCACCCCTGGGGCAAATGGGGGCGCGGGTTCGTCGAGTACGGGGTGGCGGCGGCGCGGGCGGCGCTCGCCGACGCGAAGATCGCCTGGCGGGACGTCGGCTCGGTGGTCGGCGCGGACACCGTACGGGGCGGCTACCCCGGGTATGTCGCGGGGGCGACGTTCGCCAGGGCGCTCGGCTGGCAGGGAGCGCGGGTCACCAGCGTGTACGCGGCGTGCGCGTCCGGGGCTCAGGCGATCGGCACGGCGCGGACGCAGATCCTCTCGGGCCTGGCGGACGTGGTGCTCGTGGTGGGGGCCGACGCCGCCCCCAAGGGGTTCTTCCGTCCGGCGGGCGGAGAACGGCCCGAGGACCCCGACTGGCTGCGCTTTCGGATCCTGGGAGCCACGAACCCGATGTACTTCGGGCTCTACGCACGTCGCCGCATGGCCGTGCACGGCGACACGACCGACGACTTCGCGCAGGTCAAGGTCAAGAACGCGGCGCTGGGCGCACTCAACCCGAACGCACGCTACCGCCGGCGGGTGACCGCCGAGGAGGTCGCCGCGTCGCCGCTCGTGGCCGACCCGCTTCGGCTGCTCGACATCTGCGCGACGTCGGACGGCGGCGCCGCGCTGGTGCTGTCGAGCATGGAGTTCGCACAACGGCACGGGCAGGCACGGCCGGTGCGGATCCGGGCCGTGTCCACGGTGACTCCGCGCTATCCCCACACGGTGCTCGACCTGCCCGACATCGCCACGGACTCCGAGGTCGCGGTGGCGGCGTCCGCCGAGACCTTCCGCGCGTCCATCGCGCGTACGGCGTACGAGGAGGCGGGAGTCGGCCCCGGGGAGCTGTCCCTCGCCGAGGTCTACGACCTGTCCACCGCGCTGGAACTGCAGTGGTACGAGGATCTGGGGCTGTGCGGTGCGGGCGAGGCGGTGAAGCTGCTGCGAGAAGGGGCCACCGCGCCGGGTGGGCGCATACCCGTCAACGCGAGCGGGGGGCTGGCCTCTTTCGGGGAAGCGGTTCCGGCACAGGCGATCGCCCAGGTGTGCGAACTGACATGGCAGTTGAGGGGTGAGGCCGGTGACCGGCAGGTGCCGGGCGCACGCGTGGGCATCACCGCCAACCAGGGGCTGTTCGGACACGGGTCGGCCGTGATAGCCGTGCGGTGACCGAGGCCCCGTGGCCGGACCCGCCCCTGCCGTGGCGGCGGTCCGCACGCCCTGTGATCACTTGGGACTGCCGTGTGAACACGTCATGAACTGGGTACCGGGCGGCGCCGGCCGGCGCGGCCCCTCGACCGGGCGGGCCTGGGCGGGCGACCCCGCACGGGGGCGGTGACCGGCGCGCGGCGCCGCGCCCGCCCGTCGCGGGCTCAGGTGGCGACGCTCTCGCTCGGGCCCGCCGCGTACACCATCGCGTGGCGGACGACCTCGATCAGCACGTCCTTGGCCGACTCGCGCTCGCGGGCGTCGCACAGGACGACGGGCACCCCCTCGTCCAGGTCGAGGGCCTGGCGTACGGCCTCGGCGGGATAGCGGGACGTGTCATCGAAACAGTTGACGCCGACGACGAACGGGATGGAGCGGCGCTCGAAGTAGTCGACGGCCGCGAAGCAGTCCTCCAGGCGTCTGGTGTCGGCGAGGACCACGGCACCGAGGGCGCCGGTGGCCAGTTCGTCCCACAGGAACCAGAAGCGGTCCTGGCCCGGCGTCCCGAACAGGTACAGCACCAGGTCCTCGCGCAGGGTGATGCGACCGAAGTCCATGGCGACGGTGGTGGTGTGCTTGCCCTCGACTCCGCTGGTGTCGTCGACCGGGCGTCCCGCTTCGGTGAGCACCTCCTCGGTGCGCAGCGGCCTGATCTCGCTCACCGTGCCGACGAGGGTGGTCTTGCCCACGCCGAAGCCGCCGGCCACGAGGATCTTGAGCGTGACGGGCTCCACCGGAGGCTTGCCGCGCTCACTGCGCCCGAAGATCATCGTTCTCTTCTCCTGCTCGATGGGTGTCGGACGGTGGAGGGCCGTAGCCTCCGCCGCCGGGGGTTTCGACGACCAGTACGTCTCCGGGGCCCACGTCGGCCACGTCGCTGCCCGCCAAGGGCAGCACGGTGCCGTCCGCGCGTTCGACGCGGCCCGCCCCGAGTCGCCCCGGCTCGCCGCCGGCCATGCCGTACGGCGGGACCCTGCGGTGCTGGGAAAGAGTGGAGACGGTCATGGGTTCCAGGAACCGGAGGCGGCGGACAGCGCCGTCCCCGCCACGCCAGTGCCCGGCACCGCCGCTGCCGTACCGTACCGCGAACTCGTCCAGCAGGACCGGCAGTCGCCATTCGAGGATCTCGGGATCGGTCAGGCGCGAGTTGGTCATGTGCGTCTGGACGACGGACGCGCCCGCGTAGCCGTCTCCCGCCCCCGATCCGGAGGCCACGGTCTCGTAGTACTGGTGGCGGTCGTTGCCGAAGGTGACGTTGTTCATGGTGCCGGACCCCTCGGCCTGCACCTTGAGCGCCGCGTACAGGGCGCCGGTGATGGCCTGGGAGGTCTCGACGTTGCCCGCGACGACGGCCGCCGGGGGCTCGGGGGCGAGCAGGGAGCCCGGGGGCACGATGATGCGCAGCGGGCGCAGGCAGCCGTCGTTGAGGGGGATGTCGTCGTCCACCAGGGTGCGGAAGACGTACAGCACGGCGGATCGGACGACCGACAGGGGCGCGTTGAAGTTGGTGTCGAGCTGTGCCGACGTGCCGGTGAAGTCGACGGTCGCCGACCGGTCGGCGCGGTCCACCCGCACCCGGACCCGGATGACGGCGCCGGAGTCGGTCTCGTAGGCGTACTCGCCGTCGTCCAGGGCGTCGATGACCCGGCGCACCGATTCCTCGGCGTTGTCCTGGACGTGCTTCATATAGGCCTGGACGACGTCGAGACCGAAGTTCTCGATCATCCTGCCCACCTCGTCCACGCCCTTCTGGTTGGCGGCGATCTGGGCGCGCAGATCGGCGAGGTTGGTCCGGGGGTCGCGGGAGGGGTGGGGAGCCTCGCTCAGCAGACGGCGCGTCTCCTCCTCGCGGAAGCGGCCGTTCTCGACGAGGAGCCAGGTGTCGAAGAGGACGCCCTCCTCGTCGATGGTGCGGCTGTGCGCGGGCATCGAGCCGGGAGCGGTGCCGCCGATCTCCGCGTGATGGCCGCGCGAGGCGACATGGAACAGGATCCGCCGGCCCTCCGTGTCGAACACCGGGGTGACGACGGTGACGTCGGGCAGATGCGTGCCCCCGTGGTAGGGGTCGTTCACCGCGTAGGTGTCGCCGGGGCGCATCCGGCCCTGCCGGCGCTGGACGACCTCCTTGACGCTGGTCCCCATGGAGCCCAGGTGGACGGGGATGTGGGGGGCGTTGGCGACCAGGTTGCCCTCGGGATCGAAGAGTGCGCAGGAGAAGTCCAGGCGTTCCTTGATGTTGACGGACTGGGCCGTGGACTCCAGCCGTGCGCCCATCTGTTCGGCGATGGACATGAAGAGGCTGTTGAAGACCTCCAGCAGGACCGGGTCGGGCTCGGCGGCGCGGGCGCCTGACTCCGTGCCGGCTTCCCCGTCGGTTTCCGTGTCGGGTTCGGAACTCTCCGTGACCGCCGTGCGTTCCATGACCAGATGACCGTCGGTGGTGGCTGTGGCTCGCCATCCTTCGTCCACGACGGTCGTAGCGCCGTCCTCGGCGATGATCGCGGGGCCGGTGACCTCTTCGCCGGGAGGCAGCCGCTTCCTGAGGTGGAGGGGGACGTCGCGCCGGACGCCGCCCGTGTGGAGGCGTGCGGACCCGGCCGTGGCGCGCCGGCCCCGGTAGGGGGCGAGGGCGGAGAGATCAGGGGGGTCGGTGATTCCGGTGGCTTCCACGGAGAGGGATTCGATGACCACGGGGCGGTCGAGCGTGAAGGAGTACATGACGCGATGACGTTCTTCGAAGTCCCGTCGCATCGCGTCGGGGTCGGCCAGTTCGACGGTCAGCGTGGTGTCGGTGCCGTCGTAGCGCAGGTGCGCCCGGCGGGTGACTTGGACGCGGGCTTCGGGGATCCGCTCGGCACGCAGTTCGGCGCGGGCCGCCCGCTCCAGGTCGTCGGCCGTCCGCAGGACGCCGGGCATCGCGTCGGACGCGAGGGGGGCCTCGACGGACTGCTCGCGCATGGCCGTGGTGTCGGCCAGTCCCATGCCGAGGGCGGACAGCACCCCGGCCATGGGCGGCACGAGGACGGTGCGGATGCCGAGGGAGTCGGCGACCATGCACGCGTGCTGGCCGCCCGCTCCGCCGAAGGTGGTCAGCGCGTAGCGGGTGATGTCGCGGCCTTTCTGCACGGAGATCCGCTTGACCGCGCCCGCGATGTCGGCGACGGCGATCCGCAGGTAGCCCTCGGCGACCTGTTCGGGCGTGCGGTCGTCGCCGGTCCGCTCCGTGATCCGGGCCGCGAGTTCGGTGAAGCGCCGGCGGACGAGCGCGTCGTCCAGGGGCAGATCTCCGCCGGGGCCGAACACGGCGGGGAAGTGTCCGGGCTGGACGCGGCCCAGCATCACATTGGCGTCGGTGATGGTGAGCGGTCCACCGCCCCGGTAGCAGGCGGGCCCGGGGTCGGCTCCCGCCGAGTCCGGGCCCACGCGGTAGCGGGAGCCGTCGAAGTGCAGGACCGAACCGCCTCCGGCGGCCACGGTGCGGATGTCGAGCATGGGCGCGCGCAGCCGGACCCCGGAGATCTCCGTGGTGAGGACGCGTTCGTACTCGCCGGCGAAGTGGGACACATCGGTGGAGGTGCCGCCCATGTCGAAGCCGATGACACGGTCGTGGCCGGCGAGCTGCGACATCCGCGCCATGCCGACGATGCCTCCCGCCGGCCCGGAGAGCACGGCGTCCTTGCCGCGGAACTGCCCGGCCTCGGCCAGTCCGCCGTTGGACTGCATGAACATCAGCCGAACGCCCGCGAGTTCGTCGGCGACGTGCCGCACGTAGCGGCGCAGGACGGGCGAGAGGTAGGCGTCGGCCACGGCGGTGTCGCCGCGCGGGACCAGTCTCATCAGCGGGCTGACCTCGCTGGAGAGCGAGATCTGCGGGAAGCCGACGCGCGCGGCGAGTTCGCCGACGGCCCGCTCGTGGGCGGGGTGCATATGGCTGTGCAGGAGGACGACGGCCACCGCGCGGATGCCGTCGTCGTACGCCTCCTGGAGTGGGCCGGTCAGGGCGTGCGGGTCGGGTGCGCGCAGGACCGTGCCGTCGGCCGTGATGCGTTCGTCGACCTCGATCACCCGCTCGTAGAGCGGTTCGGGCAGACGGATCTCTCGGGCGAAGATGCTCGGGCGGTTCTGGTAGGCGATGCGCAGGGCGTCGCGGAAGCCGCGGGTGATGAGGAGGAGGGTGCGTTCGCCCTTGCGCTCCAGGAGGGCGTTGGTGGCGACGGTGGTGCCCATGCGGACGGACGCGATCGGTTCGTCACCGGCGAGGAGTTCGCGGACTCCCGCGACGGCCGCGTCGGCGTAGCGGTGAGGGTCCTGCGACAACAGCTTGCGGGTGAGCAGCCGGCCGTCCGGGCGGCGCGCCACGATGTCGGTGAAGGTGCCGCCGCGGTCGACCCAGAACTGCCAGCCCGTGGTCACGTGCGTCTCTCCGATCGTGCTGTTCCCCACCCTGTCCGCGGGATGCCGGGCACACCGCGGACGGCCGTCGACGAGCGCTCGGATCATAACGGGCGGGCCGTCACCGTCCCGGACCCCGCACGCGGGGGCCGTGGCGCGCCACCCGTCCCGCGTAGAGGGGTTGCCGCGCGCTCCCCCGGAGCGAGCGGCAACCCCGGCTCACAGGGCCCGCAGACCGTTGATCACATCGCGCAGGATGCTCTCGTCCACGAGTTCCGCGGGCGGGACGGGACGGGTGACGTGCACCAGTTCCTCGTCCACGAGGTCTCCCACCAGGACCCGTACGACACCGACGGGCAGATCGAGTCCCGCGGCCAGCTCGGCGACGGACTGGGGCGTGTCCCGGCACAGTCCGACGATGTCCAGGTGTTCCGGCGACAGCGTCGGGTCGACCCCAGGTCCTTCCTCGGGGGACTCGGCGACGACCACGGCGATCAGGTCGAGCCGGTGCTGTGCCGCGTGGCTGGTGCGCCCCCGCGTCATCGCGTACGGCCGGACCACCGGTCCGGCCTCGTCGTCGAACCAGTGGCTGCTTCCCCGATCGTCTCCGCTCATGCCCTCTCACTACCCGCCCGAGGGCACATCGGTGCGTGGAGCGGAGCCCAGATGTACGCCGACCCGCCGGACCAGCAGCGTCATCTCGTAGGCGACCTGGCCGATGTCGGCCTCGGCGTCGGAGAGGACCGCGAGGCAGCTGCCGTCCCCGGCGGCCGTGACGAACAGATAGGCCTCGTCGAGTTCCACGACGGTCTGGCGAACGCCACCGACCTCGAAGTGCCGGCCCACGCCCTTGGCGAGGCTGTGGAATCCGGAGGCGACGGCGGCCAGGTGCTCGCCGTCCTCCCGGCTCAGATCCTTGGAGACACCTGTGGGCAAGCCGTCGCTGGAGAGCACGATCGCTTTGCGGATACTGGCGACACGCTCCACCAGGTCGTCGAGGAGCCAGTTCAGCTCTCCCGTCGCCTTGCCGGCGGCGCCCGGTCCTGCGGCCTTCGGTGCGGTCATCGACCGTCTCCCTTTGTCGTTCCTCGTGCTGAGCCGTCCCGGGCGTCGTCGCCGGCGGCGTTTTCCTCGCGTCCTCGCTGCCAGCCTCGCTGCAACGAGGCGAAGCGGCTTCGTACGTCATCGGCGTCGCGCTCGGCGGGTTCCGTCCGGTCCGCGGTGCGCGGCCCCTCCCGTTCCGTGCGCCGGTCGGGGCCGTCCCGCAGCTGCGGGGCCAGGCTGGCCTGCCGGACACGGCGGGGCAGTGCGCCCGTGTCCGGTTCCGCCGGACCGTGTGCCGGGTTCTCGTTGGAGGGGGCGTCCTCGGCGGTCGCGGGGGGACGGGTGCGGCGTCGCTGCGGCAGAGCCGGTGTCTCGGCGTTCCCGGCGACCGGGCCCACGCCGAGGTCGGGGGTCTCCCCCGCGCGACCCGGTCGCGCCGCGGCGTCCCGGGGCCCGGTGAGGTGGCGTTCGCGCGCGTCGGGGTCCACTTCGCCTCCTGAGCGCCGCGGTCCCTGCCCGGTCACCGGGCGGCCGTGCGAGCTGACGAGTCTGGGGGTGCCTCCGCGCCGGGGCAGCGGGATCGGGGCACCCGAGTGCCCGGTGTCGCCGGAGCGGGCCGGTTCACGGCCGGTGCCGTGCGCCGACTGGTGTTCTTCGCCCGGGGACGGGGGCTCGGCGAGGAAGCGGCGCGGGCGGAAGAGGCCGCCGCGTTCGCTGTCCTCGCTGTCCAGGGCGCCGGGGAAGTCGTCGATCGCGTCCAGGGCGACGGGGGCCTCCAGCTCGACCGGACCGTCCAGGATCGAGGCGGGCATGCCGGGCAGTTCGCCGAGCGCCTTGGAGCGCGCCGCGACGGGATCCGGCGCCGTGCCCGGTTCGGCCGCGCGCTGCGGGCGGTCGAGGCGGAAGCCGAGGCCGTTGGTGTCGGAGATCTCGTCCGTCAGCAGGGCGTCGGGAATGAGGACGACCGCCGTGGTCCCGCCGTAGGGGGAGGGCTGGAGGGAGACTCGGACGTTCTGGCGCTGCGCGAGCCGGCTGACCACGAACAGCCCGAGCCGGTCGGTGTCCGAGAGTTCGAACTCGGGGGTCTCGGCCAGCCGCAGATTGGCGTCCAGGAGTGCCTCCGCCGCCATGCCGAGGCCGCGGTCGTGGATCTCCAGGGTGAACCCGTTGGCGACGCGTTCGCCGACGACCTGGACGGCGGTGTGCGGAGGCGAGAACACCGTGGCGTTCTCCAGGAGTTCGGCGACCAGGTGGGTGAGGTCGGCGACCGCGGGTCCGGTGACGGCCAGCCGTGGCAGTCGCCGCACCTCGATGCGTTCGTAGTCCTCGACCTCGGCGACGGCGGCGCGCACCACGTCCATGAGCTGGACGGGTTTGCGCCACTGCCGGGAGGGGGCGGCGCCGGAGAGGATGACCAGGCCCTCGGCGTGGCGGCGCATACGCGTGGTGAGGTGGTCGAGCCGGAACAGGTCGGCGAGTTCCTCGGTGTCCTCGGTCCTTCGCTCCATGGTGTCGAGCAGGGTGAGCTGCTTGTGCAGCAGGACCTGGCTGCGCCGGGCGAGGTTGACGAAGACCTCGGAGACGCCCGCGCGCAGTTCGGCCTGTTTGACGGCGGCCTCGACCGCCGCGCGCTGAAGGGTGTTGAGGGCCTGGCCGACCTCGCCGATCTCGGTCTTGTCGAACTCGAGTCGCGGCACCTCGGTCTCGATGTCGACCTGTTCGCCCGTCGACAGCCGCCGCATCACGCTGGGCAGCCGCACCCCGGACGCCTCGTGGGCCTCCCGGCGCAACCGGCGCAGATCGCGGACGAGGTCACGGCCGACGCGCACGGAGATGAAGAGCGAGAAGAGGACGGCGCACAGCCCCAGGACGCCCGCGACGGCGGCCTTGGCGATGACGTTCATGGCGTAGGGGCGGACGCGTTCGTGATACCGCTTCTCCGCCGACGTGCTCATGCTGTCGAGTCGGGTGAGGGCCCCGCCGGCCACCTCGTCCCAGCCCTTGGCGGTCACGCCCTTGGGGGTGCCGGGGGCGGCGGAGACGGCGTTCTGCTCGGCCACGCGCAGCGCGGCGGTGTCGGCGTTGTTCCAGTAGCGCTGGAAGCGGTCGCGCTCCGCGTCCGGGAGCAGCGGCAGACTGACGTCGTACATCACCTCGCGCTGGGCGACGAGGTCGGAGATCTCACGGATCTCCTCCCGGGTGGTCCGGCCGTCGACCAGTGCCGAACCGAGGAGCGCGTCCTCCCGGGAGAGCAGTTCGCGGGCGCGGAAGACGCCCACGAGGGCACGCCCCTGCTCGTCGACGTCCACGTTGTCCAGGACGTGCAGGCCGGTCAGGAGGGGGAAGCAGGGGTCGACCAGGCGATCGTAGAGGTCGAGGGCCTGGGAGCGGTCGACGGTGCCGTCCTCGACGCTGCGGCGCAGGGAGCCGATGCCGTCCAGGGCGTCCAGGGCCGTGGTCAGGCGTTCGGCGGTGTCCGGCCCCATGTCGTCCCGCACGTCCGGGTCCTTGCCGTTGCGGCGGAGTTCGGCCACGACCTTGTCCGTGGCGACGCGGCTGCGGTGGAGGGCGGCGAGGGCGTCCGAGGCGCGGGGGTCCGCGAGGTAGACGAGCGTTTGGCGGCGTTCCTGCTGCAGGACGCGCACGGTGTCCTCGGCGGGGTAGCCGACCTTCTCGACGGTGTGCGAGACGTGGAACAGCGACTGGGCCTCGCGGCCGGTGAGCACCGTGGCGAAGGCCCAGATGGCGGTGAGGGACAGCAGCGGCACGAGAAGCAGCGCCACGATCTTCCGGCGGATCGACTTCCCGCGAAACCGCATGGCCTCCCCCAGCTCGGCCCCCTCCGGACGGGGGGTACACATGTCCGACAACAAACGGCGCGAGCCTACTACCGACTGGTGAATATCTCGAAGGGGTGGTCGGACGTGAGGTCCGTGTACGGCGCCCAGGACATGGGCAGTTGTCCTGCCATTACGGGAGATTGCCTCCCTGCCGGTGAGGGCGCCCGGGTCCCGTCCGGAGCGGTGTCCGGCCACTTGACCGGAAATTCACGTCTGCCGGGAATCTTCACGGACGCCCGCTCGTCTTCTCAGTACGGGAAACGGGGGGCGGAATCGGCCGCAGGAGCCGCGTGCCGCGCTCAGGTGGCGTAATGGGGCGTAAGCCGGGCAGCCACTGAGGAGCCGGGGTCGGGTGACGGCGGGACGAGTAGGTCCGTGGGCGGTGGGGAGTGACGAGTCGATGAGCACGGCAGAGCGGCACGGGGCGGCAGTGGCAGGGCGGGGGGACGAGCGGCGGGCCTATCGGCCCCTGTGGGTGGAGGAGTCCGCGCGTCGTCGTCGGCTGCCGGATCCCGTGCGCACGTCGGCGGTACGAGCGGTGATCATCATCGCGGTCACCCTGATCCAGGCGGTGGTCGCCCTCCTGTGCACGCTCACGGGGTCGTGGCTGGCCTTCCCCATGGTGCTGAGCAGCGTCGCGAGCACGGTGGTGGCCACCTGGGGCGTGCTCGACGTCTGGATCACGCGTCAGGTGTGGTACCAGCGCTACGGGGTGGTGTCGGCCCCGAGCAGCACGGCCCGCACCCTGCGCCGCGAACGCCGGACGGCGCGCCGCCACGCGCGGGCCGCGCAGCGACGCCGGGAGCGGATACGCCGGCAGGGCGGTGCCGGGCGGCTGTCCCACCCCTGACACCCCTGACCTGCCCGGCCGCCGCGGCGGCACCCGGGCATCCGCTACGGGGCGTCCACGTTCGGGCGCCTGAACATCCGGGTCGCGGTGATCTCGCTGTGTCCCGCCTCCTCGGCCTGGGCCTGTTGCGGCAGGCCCGGCCGAAGGTGCTCCTCGACGCGGATGTACTTCAGTCCGGCGCGCAGGTCGGCGTCGTTGCGCAGCCTGATGACCAGCGGGAACTCGGCGAGCGCGGTCGTGTCGAACAGACCGGTCGTGTAGAGCAGCTGCACGCCGAGGGCGTCGGACACGGCCCGCTGGAGTTCCAGGAGGTAGGTGGCGTTCGCCCGGCCGATGGGGTTGTCCAGGAAGAGGGTGCCCGCGTGACGGTGCTTGTCGCGGCCGCGGTCGTTGCTGCGCAGCGCCGCCATCGTGCAGTACAGGGCGATGGCGGCGGTGAGGAGCTGGCCACCGGAGAACACGTCGCCCATCTGGCCGACGGGGACGCGCTCGGCGCGCAGCACGGCGTCCGGTTTGAGGATCTCGACGGCGACGCCCTTGGGTTGGAGGGCCGCGCTCACCCCTCGCAGCAGCAGTGACATGCCGTCGCGCCGGAGGTCGGAGTTCTTCTTGACGGCGGCCCGGGTCGCCTCGTCGATGACCTCGCCCAGGCGTTCGGCGAGAGTGGCCTGGTCGGGTTCCTCGAAGCGGATGCGCAGGAACTCCTGCCCGGACCACTCCCCCAGCCCCTCGGGGAGCCGGGAGAGCCGCTGGGCCGACCGCAGGGTGGCCAGCGACGACTCGACCAGTCCCCGCAGCCGGTCCACGATCGAGTCGCGGTTGCGTTCCAGTTGCGCCAGCTCGTCGGTCAGTACGCGCAGCCGGGGGGCGAACGCCTCCGCCCACTTGTGGGCGTGCTCCGGCAGCGCGGACGCGGGAAGTTCCCGGATCTGCTGGCGGGCGGGGGTGCGGACCTGCTCGTAGCGCGTGGAGTTGGCGTGCCGCACGAGCACGTCGCAGGCCTCGCGGACGGCCGAGTCCGCCCCGGACAGGTCGGAGGCGCAGCCGCGCAGGGACCTGCGGGCCTCGGCGGCGCTCTGCCGGGCCTCTTCGAGGGTGCCCGGGTAGGGCTCGAGGTCCGGGCGCTCCTCGTCGGGGGCGTGCTCGCGCAGCAGGTCGCGGAGCATGGCGGTGATCTCGTCGAAGCCGCCGGCCGCGTCCTCGGCGGCCCGGTGGGAGGCGAGGAGCTCGGAGTGGGCCTCGCCGGCCGCGTCGAGTTCGTCGGTGCGGGCGGCGAGTTCACCGGTCGCCGCGCGCAGCAGGGTCTGCGCGTGCTCGGTGTCCCGGGGCTCCTGCTCCTCGGGGAGTTCCGTGTGGGCCTCGCCGTCGGCGGGGGCGTGCCGCTCGGCCTCGCCGCGCAGTCGGCCCAGGTGCTCGCTGGCCGTGGACATGCGTGTCTCCAGCAGCTGGACCAGTTCCTCCGCGCGCGCGGAGGCGGCCTGCCGGGACGGGCCGTCGGAGCCGTCCGGGGACGCGAGGAGCTGCTCGGCCCGTGTCCGCACCTTGTTGCTCAGCCGTTCCAGCTCGGCGACGGCGGCGGACTCGTCGCTCTCGGCGCGCGCCTGCTCGGCACGCAGGTCGGCGCCGACTCCGACCTTCTCGTAGAGCTGGGAGGCGGCACGGTAGGCCTCGCGCAGGGTGGGGAGGGCCGCTCCGGGCTGCTCGCTCCCGTCGTCCGCGTCGGCCGGCATGTCGTCGGGGGCGCCCGCGATCTCCGCGCGTTCGGCGCGCAGGGCGCGTGCGGTGCGGCGGGCGTCGTCGGCGGCGCGCTGCGTGGCGCGGCGGTCCTCGTCGGCGGCGCGGGCGCGTTCCAGGAAGGACTGGGCGCGGGCTTCCGACTCCAGGGCCTCGTCGGCCAGTTCACGCAGCCTGACCTGCCACCCCGCGCGCTCGCGCAGCCGGAAGGCGAGCCCGGCGAGCGCGTCGGCGACGCGCCTGGCCCGCTGCGCCGTTTCCTGCCGCTCGTCGCGCGCCTGGGCCGCCTGTGCGGCTGCCTCGTCAGCCTCGGCGCGGACGGTGCGGGCCTCGGACAGTTCGCTTTCGCTCTCCTCGGCGAACGCGCGTGCCTCGCGGGCGGTGGCGGCGAGTTCGGTGAGCCGCCCCCGGGGGCAGCCGGTGCGCCAGGAGGCGAGTCGGGCGGCCAGTTCGCGGTCCTTGCCGAGCCGTGCGGCCAGCGCCCGGATCTCCTCGTCCCGTTCGCCGGCGCGGGCGCGCAGGGCCTGCCGCTCCTCGTCGGCGGCGTGCTCGTCGTGCATGGCCGGGTTCGGGGGCACGAGGAACACGTCGCCGGCGCCGTCGGCCTCGAGGGCCGGGGCGAGCAGCGCGGCGGCCGTGCCGACGGCGACTGCGGAGCGCGGCAGCAGCGCGGCGTCGCCGAGTGCTTCACGGGCCCTGACGTGCGCGTTCGGGTCGGTGATGATCACGCCGTCGACCAGTTCGGGGCGGGCGGCCAGCACGCGCGCGTGGTCGGTGGGGTCGACGGCCTGGGCCAGGTAGCGCCAGCCGGGAAGCGCGGGGATGCCGTGCTCCCCAAGGAACTCGACGGTCGCCAGGACGTCCGGGCCGGGCGGGAGCAGTCCGCCGTCGCCGAGGGCGCCGAGGATGCGCGCGTCGTCGGCCGCGGCTGTCCGCAGCTCGAAGAGCTGGCGTTCGGCGAAGGAGACGGAGCCGTCGAGCAGTTCGCGCAGCTCGTCGGCGAAGCCGTCCAGTGCGTCGGCGTCGAGTGCGCTCTCCTCGGGCGCCGGTTCACCGGGCGGGGGCGTGCTGCCGTCGCGGCGGGGGCCGGGCACCCGGCTCCGGGCGCCGCCGTGGGACAGGCTCAGCAGTTCCGCGAGCCGCTCCTCGCCGGCCAGGGTGCGGGCGGCCCCGTGCTCGGCCTCGTGGGCCCGCTCGGCGCCGGTGGCGGCGTCCGCCGCGCGGGCCGCCGTCAGTTCGGCGCGCGACTCGGCGGACGCCGCCTCGCGCGCGTGCTCGAAGGCCCGGCGGGCCGTCTCGCGCGCCATGTCCCAGGCGGCGACGGCCGTCTTCTCGGCGTCGCTCGCGGCGAGCGCGGCCCGCGCGGGGTCGGCGTCCGGCGCGCTGTCGTCCAGCCAGCCCGCGCGCACCGCCTCGGCGGTCTCCTGCTCGACCTCGTCCAGCCGCTGGCGCAGGTGGCCGACCTCGCTGCGGGCCCGCTGCGCCTCGGTGGCGGCGGCGGTCGAGTCGCGGTAGGCGGCCTCGCCGGATTCCTGGAGGGCGGCGGACCGCTCCTCCTCCTCGTTGGCGAGGGTGTCGGCGCGCTCGGCCGCGGCGTGCAGGGCCCGGACGAGGTCGACGGCCGCCTTGGCGCGGGCGGCGAGCGCGGGGGCGGCGTCCCGCTCGGCCTCCCGGATGGCGGCGGACACCCGGACGGAGCGGTCGGCGGCGGCGCGATGGCGCAGCACGGCCTCGGCGGCCTGCCAGGCGGAGTGCAGCTGGCGGGCGTCGGCGAGTTCGCGCTTCTGCGCGGCTGCGGCCTTCTCGGCGCCGGCGAGCGCCAGGGAGGCGTGGCGGTAGGCGAGTTCGGCCGCGACGAGGGAAGCTCGCCGGCGGGCGCCCTCGGCGTGCGTGACCGCGTAGGCGGCGGCCGTGACCCGCCCGGCGAGGTCGGCCGCCCGCACCCGCTCCCGCACCCCGCGCGCGGCGAGCCGGTGTGCGAGGGCGCGGGTGCGCCGCTCGGCTCCCGCGTGGACGTCCCGTGCCCGTGCCCTGGTCCCGGCGGCGTCCACGATGCGCCCGAGCAGGTCCACCGACCCGGCGGTGAAGTCGCGTTCGGCGATCAGCTCGGCGCGTCGTCCCAGCTTGTTGCCGAAGCCGCTGACGAGGTCCGCGAGCCCGTCGGTGTCCCGGGTGTCGGTGACGGCCCGCAGGAGGAGGTCGGTGAAGTCGGAGTCCTTCTTGACCGCGAACAGGCCCGCCGCCTCACCCTCGTCGGCGTTCATCTCCCGCTGGTAGCGGAAGAGTTCGGGGTCCAGGCCGAGTTCCGTCAGGTGCTCGTTCCAGCGGTCGTGGATCTCCTCCCAGTGCACTTCGAGATGCGGGTAGGCCTTGCCCGAATCCGTGAGGGCGTCGCGGAAGCCCTTCATGGTCCGGCGCCGGCCCGCCGCGCCCGAGGCGCCCTCGACGGGCGGTCGTACGGCGGTGGACTCGGCGACCGGCAGACTGTCCAGGCTGAGCCCGGGGCCCGGCCGGAAGGAGTACCAGGCCTCCGCGAACTTGCGGGGATCGCCGGAGACCTGGCGCCCGCGCCACTCGCTCACCTTTCCGACCACGACGCACTCGCCGGTCAGTGTGTGCTGCCACTCCAGGGCGACGTGGCCGCAGTCGTCGGCGAGCAGGAACTTGCGCAGCACGCCGGAGCTGGCGCCGCCGAGGGTGTTGCGGTGCCCCGGCAGCATCACCGAGAAGATCAGCTTGAGCAGGACGGACTTGCCGCCGCCGTTCTCCAGGAACAGCACACCGGCCGGTGCGGGGCGGCGCGGCGGTCCGACGGGCTCCTCCTCGAAGAACTCCGCCTGGGCGGGCGCGGGGTCGGGCACCGGGTCGCCCACCCCCCGCAGGTCCAGAACGGTGTCGGCGTAGCGCGCGCCGGCGGGCCCGATGGAGTAGAGGCGGACCCTGGACAGCTCGTACATGGCGGCGGACTCTCGTCGTGATTCGTGCTGGGTGTTCTGGACGGCGTGGGGAGGTTCTGGGGCCGTGGGCCTCAGGCGCTCCCGGAGTGGAACGGCAGACCGGCGTCGGCCACGAGTTCCAGGTCTTCGGTGTGTTCGGCGGGCAGCAGGGTGGCGGTGCCGTCGGTGACCGGGACGACGCCCAGTTCGAGGAGTTCGGCCATGGCGGCACCGCCCGCCATGTCGCGCACCTGGAGCTGGTAGCGGGCGGTCGTGCGGTAGGTGCCCCCGTTGTCGTCGCCCGTGCGCTGGAGGAAGCCGGAGTCCGTGAGGAACACGACGGCCTTGCTGACGATGCCGGTGGTCGAACCGGCGAGCCGGCGCGCGTCCTTGGTCGCCCCGGTCGCGCTGCGTCGGGCCCAGATCCGCCAGGCGGCCTCCAGGCCCGGCGCGTCGGTCGCCGGGTCGGTGTTCTCGCCGTGGTCCTCCGCACGCTCCTCCAGTCGGCGGCAGGCCTGCCGTACGAAGGCGTCGACACCGTTGACGCTGACCCGCCCGATGTATCCGTCGTCGGCCAGGTCCTCGGGGCGCGGATAGGCGAGGGCGGCGACGGCGAGATGGGCGAGGCCGTGCAGGAAGCGGTCACCGGAGTCGGTCGAGGCGCGGCGCGCGTAGTCGCCCATCCGGACGGCGAACACCGAGTCCTCGGCGGCGGTCACGGCCATGCCCGCGCGCGGGGACACCTCCAGCACGATGAGCCCCAGCCCGGTGGCGACGGCGTCGGCGAGCCGGGCGAAGGGCGGGTCCTCGCGGTAGCGGCGCAGCAGCTCCGCGTACTCCTGGTCGCGGGCGGGCTGCAGCTTCGGCTGGAGTCCGAAGGCGACGAGCCGGGCCGCGTCGGCGGCGTCGGCGGGGGTGACGGCGTGACTCACCGGCGCGGCGGCGGTCTCCGGCTCACTCCACTCGACGTGCTCGGTCACGGTTGGGGCTCCTTGGTACGGGGGGTGCGGGAGGTACAGGGGTGCTGGTGGCCGGTCATGCGGCTTCCGTCCGGTCCGCCGCCATGCCCGCCGCGTCCAGCAGGGCCGTGCCGACGATCAGATCCGCGCCGCCGAACTCGGGGTCGTCCAGTTCGATGCCGTCGTCCACGGCGAACAGCAGCTTCTCCTCGCCCTGCCGGTAGGCCGTGCCGACCGGGGGGCTGGCCGCGTGGACGGCCAGGAGGGCCACCAGGTAGGGCAGTTCGGGGTCCTGGCGGCGCGCCTCGGCGAGAAGTCCGGACAGGCGGCGCGGTGCGTCCGCCGGAAGGTCGAGCAGTCCGGTGGCGGCGGCGAGCTGCTCCTCGCTGAACCGGCTGTCGTCCGGTGTGGCGATCAGGTCGGGCTCGGGCATCTCGGCCCCGAGGTGCTCGCGCTCCACCGGGGGCGTCAGCAGCAGGTCGACCAGGTCGCCGACACGGACCGAATCGGGGGTGCGCAGGCCTGTCCCCTGGGTGAAGAACGCGTCCGTGACCCGGATGGCCTGCTCCAGCGGGAGCGGGAGCAGCGGGGCGAGGAGATGCCCGTACAGGTCCGTGCCCGACGTGGCCTGCGGGGCGGCGAACGCCTGGCGGTCCTGCTCCGCGCGGAACAGGGGTCCCGCCTCCAGGAGCCGGGACTGCAGTTGCGTGTGGCGGCGGATGCAGTCCTTGACGATGTCGACCAGTTCGGCGGCGCGCCGCTTCTGCTCGGGGTCCTCGGACTCGTCACGGGCCTTGCGGATGTTGGTGAGGATCGCGTTCTCGTGCCGGTAGCGGTCGGCGACGTGGTCGAGGGCCTCGGCGATCATGTCGGGCACGGCGCTCAGCCAGTCCACCGCGCGCACGTTGCGCCGGGTCGCCTCCAGGGCCCTGCGCAGCGACTCCGAGTACTGCACGGTCCGGTAGCGCGCCTGCTCGGCGGCGAGTTGGGCGTCGGCGAGGCGGCCGCGGCTGATCAGTACCTCTAGTTTGACCTCGGCCGCGATCTGGGCGCTGGTGACGTCCGTGTCGAGCGCGCCGACGAGGACGTTGACCGCCTCGTCGGTGGTGCGCAGATACACGCCTCCGCCGTAGCCGGGCACCTCCTCGATCAGCTTGAAGTCGTAGTCCCTGCGGACATAGGTGCCGTCCGGGGAGAAGGTGCCGTACACGGCGCGGAAGCCGCGGTCGACGCTGCCGACGTTGATCAGGTTCTCCAGGACCCAGCGGGCCACGCGCTCGTGTTCCTCGGCGGGGCGTGCGGGGGCCTGGGCGGCGATGCGGGGGGTGAGCCTCGCGACTATCTGGTCGTGGTCCGCGCCCGTGTCGAAGTCCATGTTCAGCGTGACCAGGTCGATGGCCGCGAGGGCGACTTCGGACATTCCGTACACCGAGAACTCGCCGGCCAGGTTCGCCTTGCGGGCGTCCAGGTCGTGCAGGGGTGCCGTGCAGGCGAGCGCGCGCAGCCGACGCGCCAGGCCCTCGTCGGCGGCCGGGCCCGGGGCCGGGCGCGCGGCCGGGGCCGGGCTGAGCTGGGGCGGAACGGGGTCCGTCGGGGCGGGCGAAGTCACGGTGCACAGATTAGGTCCTTGGTCCGACATCGACCCAAACGGCGGGGGGCCCTGCGGGGGCGTGGGCGTTTTGCGCAGTTCCCCGCGCCCCTGATGGGGGTGTTCCGGCGCGTTGTCGGCTGCGGGCACGTGGTGGGTTTTGCGCAGTTCCCCGCGCCCCTGGCCGGGCGCTTCTTCCTGTGCGTCGTCGACTGCCGGTGCGTCGTGGTCTTCGCGCAGTTCCCCGCGCCCCTGGTCGGGGTGCTCCGGCGCGTTGTCGGCTGCGGGCACGTGGTGGGTTTTGCGTAGTTCCCCGCGCCCCTGGCCGGGCGCTTCTTCCTGTGCGTCGTCGACTGCGGGTGCGTCGTGGGGTTTGCGCCGTTTCCCGCGCCCCTGGTCGGCCGGTGGCTCAGGGCTCGGGGTTCACTCGGCGGTGGTAGACCTCCACCATGCGGGTCAGGGAGTCGTGGAGGTAGGCCTCCAGGAGGGTTTCGGCCCGGGGGCGGTCGCCGGTGCGCAGGGCCGCCAGGATCTGCTGATTCCGGGTGAGATACGGCTCGTGGAGCGCGCGGGGGTCGTCCACCACGTGGAAGGCCAGGCGCAGCTCGGCGAAGACACTGCGCATCAGCTCGTCGGTGCGTTCGCTGCCCGCCAGCGCCACCAGTTCCCGGTGGAAGTGGATGTTGGCTGTGCCCAGGCCGTTCCAGTCGCCGTCCCGCACCGCGCGGCGGCCCTCCTCGACGGCCTCGGTCATGCGGTCCAGGGCGTAGGGCGGGTCTCCCAGGCCGCGCACCACGGCGCGTTCGACCAGGCCGCGGGTGCGGTAGATGTCCTGGACGTCCTCGACCGTCAGCACCCGGACGAAGACTCCGCGGTTCAGCTCGTGAACCAGGAGCCTCTCGTGGGTGAGCAGGCGGAACGCCTCGCGCAGGGTGTTGCGCGAGACACCGAGCGCCCCGCCGATGCCGTCCTCCGAGAGCCGGGTGCCGGGGGCGAAGTAGCCCTCGGCGATACGACTCCTGAGGATGTCCGAGACCCGTTCCGCGGTGCTGGTGCGTCCCAGCAGGGCGCGGTCCGAGGCCAGTCCCGTCAGCTGCTCCGTCATGCCGGAATTCAAGCGCAAGGACAGGAACGGGACAACACGAGTCCACACGGCTATTGAAGAATCGTTCAACAATCCTCTACGGTGCTCTGCACGGCGCCCACCGTGTTCCGCTCCGGGCGCCGCGACCGACGGCTCGTCCCCCAAGCACCCTCCGTCCCCCCTTGCGAGGTGCCCGTGAGCACGACTCCGCCCCCCTCCCGGTCCCTGACCTCCGACACCCCTCCCGAAGCGGACGAACACATCGCCGACGACGGCCCGTTCGGCTGGCTGCGCGCGCTCGGCCCGCAGGGCCGCCGGGCCTTCGCCGGCGCGTTCGGCGGCTACGCCCTCGACTCGTACGACTACTTCACGCTGCCGCTGAGCATGGTCGCCCTGGCGGCGTACTTCGGTCTCGACAGCGGCCAGACCGGACTGTTCACGACGGTCACCCTGGTGGTCTCGGCGGTCGGCGGCGCCATCGGCGGGGTGCTGGCC
Organism: Streptomyces sp. NPDC048664; assembly: GCF_040650555.1. NCBI lineage: Bacteria > Bacillati > Actinomycetota > Actinomycetes > Kitasatosporales > Streptomycetaceae > Streptomyces > Streptomyces sp. NPDC048664. The sequence goes on from NZ_JBEZHK010000039.1 coordinate 28,601, forward strand.
GACCGCATCGGACGGGTCAGAGCCCTGATGATCACCGTGGTGACCTACGCCGTGTTCACGGTCGCCTGCGGTTTCGCGCCCACCTACGAGTGGCTGCTCGTCTTCCGCGCCCTCCAGGGCCTCGGTTTCGGCGGGGAGTGGGCGGTCGGCGCGGTCCTGGTCGCCGAGTACGCGAACAGCAGGAACCGGGGCCGTACCCTCGGGGCGGTCCAGAGCTCCTGGGCCGTCGGCTGGGCGCTGGCCGCCGTCGCCTACACCCTGGTTTTCTCCTTCCTCGGCGACGATCTGGCCTGGCGCGTGATGTTCTGGACGGGAGCGCTCCCCGCGCTGCTGGTGATCTGGATGCGCCGCCGGGTGCACGACGCGCCGCAGGCGGCCGCCCGACGCGAACAGAGCGCGCGCAAGGGGTCGTTCGCGGAGATCTTCACGCGGGGCACGGCCGAGACGCCCGGTCTGCTGCGCACCACGGTGTTCGCGAGCCTGCTGTCCACCGGAGTGCAGGGCGGCTACTACACGCTGGCGACCTGGGTGCCGACCTATCTCAAGACCGAGCGCGGCCTGTCCGTCGTCGGCACCGGCGCCTATCTGACGCTCCTCATCTCCGGCGCCTTCCTCGGCTACCTGGCGGGCGGCCACCTCACGGACGCGCTCGGACGCAAGCGGACCATCTGGCTGTTCGCCCTGCTGTCGGCGATCTGCGTCCTGACGTACGCGAACATCCCCAGCGGCGCCGACACCCTTCTCCTGGTGCTCGGATTCCCGCTCGGCTTCTGCATGTCCGCGATCTTCAGCGGCTTCGGGTCCTATCTGAGCGAGCTGTACCCGGCCGCCGTGCGCGCCACGGGGCAGGGGTTCACCTACAACACCGGCCGCGCCGTGGGCGCCGTCTTCCCCACCCTCGTGGGCTTCCTCGCCGACGGCTGGGGCGTGGGCGGCGCGCTGGTGTTCGGTGCCGTCGGGTACGCCCTCGCGGCCCTCGCGCTGCTGGGCCTGCCGGAGACGCGCGGGACGGAGCTGCGGTGAGGGTGGACCGGGCGGACGACATCCCGGTGTTCTGGGCCTGCGGTGTGACCCCGCAGGCCGCGGTGATGGCCTCACGCCCGCCGTTCGCCCGCACCCACGCACCGGGGCAGATGTTCATCACCGACGCGCGCGACGAGCAGTACCGCGTCGCCTGACGTCGTCCATCGCACGCGGCATGTGGCCGCAGGGGAGAGACCATGATCGATCTGAACGCCGACCTGGGCGAGGGCTTCGGCCGGTGGCGGCTCACCGACGACGAGCAGCTGCTGTCCGTCGTCACGAGCGCCAACGTGGCCTGCGGCTTCCACGCCGGGGACCCGGCCACCATGCGCCGCGTGTGCGAGCTGGCGGCCGAACGGGGCGTACGGATCGGCGCCCAGGTCTCCTACCGGGACCTGGCCGGGTTCGGGCGGCGCGCGATGGACGTGCCGTCCGGCGAGCTGGCCGCCGAGGTCGCCTACCAGATCGGGGCGCTGGAGGTCTTCGCCCGTGCGGCGGGCTCCCGTGTGTCGTACGTCAAGCCGCACGGCGCGCTCTACAACCGGGTGGTGGGTGACGCGCGTCAGGCCGAGGCGGTCGTGGACGGTGTGCTGCTCGCGGACGCCGGACTGCCCGTGCTCGGGCTGCCCGGATCACGGTTCCTGGAGGTGGCGGCCAAGGCCGGACTCCCGGTCGTCACCGAGGCGTTCGCGGACCGGGCGTACACCGAGGAGGGCACCCTCGTGCCGCGCGGCCAGGACGGCGCCGTGGTCACCGACCCCGACGCCGTGGTGGAGCGGTCGGTGGACCTCGCCCGCCTCGGGGTCGTCAGCGCGCTCGGCGGGCGCGACATCCCCGTACGCGCGCGATCTCTGTGCCTGCACGGCGACACACCCGGCGCGGTGGATCTGGCCCGCCGGGTGCGCGCCGAGCTGGAGACGTGCGGCGTCCGGGTGGAGCCCTTCGCATGAGGGCGCTGCCGGTCGGGGACGACGCCCTGCTCCTGGAGGTGTCCTCGGGCGAGGAGGCCGAGGCCCTGCACGCCGAACTGCTGCGGCGCAGGGGCGCCGGGGAGCTGGCGGTGCGCGAGATCGTGCCGGCGGCCCGTACCGTGCTGCTCGCCGGGCTGGCCGAGCCGGCACGGTTCGCGGCGCGGCTCACCGGCTGGGAGATCCCGCCGGTCGCGGCGCGCGCCGGGGAGCCGGTCGAGATCCCCGTACGGTACGACGGGCCCGACGTGGCGGAGGTGGCCGCCCTGTGGGACGTCGCGCCGCGGGAGGTCGGGCGGATCCACGCGGCGGTCGAGTTCCGGGTGGCCTTCTGCGGGTTCGCGCCCGGCTTCGGCTATCTGACCGGGCTGCCCGACCGGTATCGGGTGCCCCGCCGGGCGACCCCGCGCACCGCCGTCCCGGCCGGGGCCGTGGGCCTCGCGGGCCCCTACACGGGCGTCTACCCGCGCTCGTCGCCGGGCGGCTGGCAGCTCGTCGGCACCACCGACGCGGTGCTGTGGGACCCCACGCGCGTCCCGGCCGCGCTGCTCGCACCGGGCGCCCGGGTCCGCTTCGTGCCGGTGGAGGTCTGATGGCGGACCGGGCGCTGTGCGTCGTACGGGCGGGGGCGCTGACCACGGTGCAGGACCTCGGGCGGCCCGGCCATGCCCATCTGGGGGTGCCGAGGTCCGGGGCGCTGGACATGCCGGCGGCGGCCCTGGTCAACCGGCTGGTCGGGAACCCGCCCGGGGCGGCCGTCCTGGAGACCACGCTCGACGGGTGTGCCGTGCGGCCCCGCCACGAGGTGACCGTCGTGGTGGGCGGGGCGCCCTGCGCGGTCACGGTCGACGGCCGCCCCGCCGCCTGGGGTGCGCCGGTACGGGTACCGGGCGGCGCGCTCCTCGATGTCGGGCGCGCGCGAGGGGGGGTACGCGGCTACGTCGGCGTGGCGGGCGGGGTGGCCGTCGAACCGGTGCTGGGGAGCCGGTCCACGGATCTGCTGTCCGGGCTGGGGCCGGCGCCGCTGGCGACCGGTGACGTGCTGCCGCTCGGCGAACCGGCGCGGGGTGGCCGGGCGGGTGCGGGCGTGGACGCCGCCGCGTGGGTGGCACCGCCCGCAGAACTGGTGCTGCGGGTGACGCTCGGGCCGCGGCACGACTGGTTCACGGCGGAGTCGGTCCGGACGTTCCTCACGCGCGCGTACCGGGTGTCGTCCGCGAGCAACCGGGTCGGGCTGCGCACCGAGGGGCCGGCCCTGGTGCGGGCCCCGGCGCTGCGGCGGGAACTGCCCAGCGAGGGGATGGTGTCGGGGGCGGTGCAGGTGCCGCCGGACGGCAGGCCGGTGGTGTTCCTCGCCGACCATCCGACCACCGGGGGGTATCCGGTGGTGGGGGTCGTGCGGGGTGCGGATCTCGCGGCGGCCGGGCAGGCCGCCCCGGGGACGGTGGTGCGGTTCGTGGGCGTGCGGCGGCGGGGCGGGTGGGTGACGGTGTGACGGGTACGGCGCGGGAGCGTGGTCGGCTCTCCCGCCCCACGAGGAGTCGGGGGCCGACCGGCCGGAACCCCGCGCCCTCGTCGACCCCTGGTGGGCCCCGCTCCTGTCCGCTCGGGGGTCGGGGCCGCGCTCCAGGGGTCAGGCGGGGTCCGGTCGGTCGGCCGGGGTCAGGGCCGCCAGGGCCGCCGTCACCGCGTGGGACGCCGTCAGGTCCAGGCGGGCGCTCGTGCCGCGGGCCTTGTGGCGCACCTCGGAGGCGGCCAGGGTGAGAAGTTGCGGGAGCAGGTCGGTGCAGCGCCTCGCCACCCAGCCCGTGCCCGCCGTGGCCAGCCACCACAGGCTCGCCGAGCGGGTGGGCGGGGCGAACTCGGGATCCGCCGACGGCGCGGTGCCCGTGGCCAGGCCCTTCCGAGCGAGCAGTTCATGGAAGTGCAGGGCGAGTTGGCGGTGTCCGCGCTCCCCCGGGTGCAGCCGGTCCGCGCTCCACATGGCGCGGTCGGTGACCCAGCCGCCCTCCGCCGCGTGCAGATGCACCGCCCCGTACCGTTCGGACAGCGCGTGCACGACCGTGTTCACCGCCCGCTGGCGCCGGGCCAGCGGGCGTGCCAGGGATCCGGGCAGCCGGAGCATCGAGCCCGGGTCGGGCAGACAGGCCGTCAGCAGGACGGCGCCCTGGGCCCGGAAGGCCGCGTACACCTGGTCCAGTCGGGCGGCGACGGCGTGGATGTCGAAGGTGCAGCGCAGGGTGTCGTTGACGCCGATGACGACGGAGACGAGGTCCGGGGTCAGCTCCAGCGCCGCCGGAGTCTGCCGTTCCAGGACGTCCCGGGTCTGGGCCCCGCTGACGGCCAGGTTGGTGAACCGGGCCGGGAGGCCTTCGGCGAGCAGCGCGGCCCAGCCCCGCCAGGTGTCCCCGACCGGGTCGCCCACGCCTTCCGTCAGGGAGTCGCCGAGCGCCACGAACCGCGGGGGTGTCATGCCACGCCCTCCCGGGCGGTGTGCCGGACGTGGAGCGCGCCGGACGGCTGGGCGTCGTGGGCCGCGAGGAAGGCGTCCACGGCGGTCCGCCAGCCGAAGCACTCGGCACGCGCGCGTGCCGCGGCCCGGCGGTCGGCCTCCGGACGCTCCATGAGCCCTTCGATGGCGTCGGCGAAGGCGCCGCCCGTGTTGACGGCGGTCGCACCGGCCGACCCGATGACCTCGGGCAGCGCGGACAGGGCGCTGGCCACCACGGGGGTGCCGCAAGCCATCGCCTCCAGGGCGGCCAGCCCGAACGTCTCGGCGGGGCCCGGGGCCAGGCAGACGTCCGCGGAGGCCTGGAGGGAGCCGAGCAGGTCGCGGTCGCCCACGTGGCCGAGGAAGGTGACCGGCAGGCCCCGCTCCCGGGCCCGTTGTTCGAGCCTGACGCGCAGCGGGCCGTCCCCGGCGACGACCAGCACCACGCGCCGCCCGCGCCGCCGCAGCGCCTCCAGGGCGTCCAGAGCCGTGCCTGGGCGCTTCTCCACCGACAGCCGCGAGCACATCACCAGCAGCGTCTCGTCGGCGCGCGCGTAGCCCGCGCGCAGGCCGGCGCCCCGCAGTGCGGGGGTGCGCTGCTCCAGGTCGACGCCGAGCGGGGCCCGGACGACGTTGCGGGCCCCGATCCGCACGAACTCGCGCTCGGCGAACTCGGTGGTGCACACCACGCGTGCGTAGGTGTGCGCGGTGCGGGTGTTGAGGGCGTCGGCCGCGCGACGGGAGACGTTCTCCGACAGGCCCCAGGTGCGCAGCACGCCGTCGGCGGTCTCGTGGGAGACCATCACGGCGGGGACGCGGGCGCGCCGCGCCCACTTCCCGGTCCAGCGCAGCGTCGTGCGGTCGGAGACCTCGAGCCGGTCGGGGTCCAGGTCCTCCAGGAGGGCGGCGACGCGCCGCTTGTCCGTGAGGACCCGGTATCCGCCGGTGCCGGGCAGCAGCGGGCCGGGCAGGGTGATGACCCGGCCCTGCTCGGTCTCCTGGTCGGTGTGGCGCTCGCCGGGGATGACGAGGACGGGCTCGTGCCCTGCCTCCTTGAAGCCCTTGCCCAGTTCGCGCAGGGCGGTGCGCAGACCGCCGGAGGCGGGGGCCACGAAGTTGGCGAGCCGGACGATCCGCAGACCGCGGCCGACGCGTTCGGTCGCGAAGCTCATGCGGCCACCGCCGTCCGGCGCTCGGCGAGCACGTCCGTGTAGTGGTCGATGAGCTGGTCGCCCACGGCGGACCAGGTGCGGCCCTCGACCGTGGTGCGCGCGGTGATCCCGTACATGATCCGCCGGTCGGGGTCGGCCGCCAGCGAGGCGACCGCGTCCCGTACCGCGTCGGCGTCGCCCGGCGGCACGAGCAGTCCGGTGCGGCCGTGGTCCACCAGGTCAAGGGGGCCGCCCGCCGCGGGTGCCACGACCGCCACCCCGCTCGCCATGGCCTCCTGCACGGTCTGGCAGAACGTCTCGAACGGGCCGGTGTGGGCGAAGACGTCCAGCGAGGCGAAGATCCGGGCGAGTTCGTCGCCGGTGCGGCGGCCCAGGAAGACGGCGCCGGGCAGGGCGGCCCTCAGCGCCGGCTTGCTCGGCCCGTCGCCGACCACGACGACGCGCACGCCGTCCAGGCCGCAGACGCCGGCGAGCAGTTCGACGTGCTTCTCGGGGGCGAGGCGGCCCACGTAGCCGACGATCAGTTCACCGTTCGGGGCGAGTTCGCGGCGCATCGCCTCGTCGCGCAGGTCGGGGCGGAAGCGGACCGTGTCGACGCCGCGCCGCCACAGCCGGACCCGGGGCACACCGTGTGCCTCCAGGTCCCGCTGGGCCGCGCTGGAGGGCGCGAGGGTGCGGTCGGCGGCGGCGTGCACGGAGCGGATGCGCCGCCAGGCGGCGGCCTCGCCGGCGCCCATGTAGGTGCGGGCGTATCCCGCGAGGTCGGTCTGGTAGATGGCGACGGCCGGGATGCCCAGTCGGGAGGCGGCGGCCATGCCGCGGACGCCGAGGACGAAGGGGCTGGCCAGGTGCACGATGTCCGCGCGGTGTTCGGTGATGGCGGCGGCGACGCGTCGGCTGGGGAGGGCGACGCGGACCTGGGGGTAGCCGGGGAGCGGGAGGGAGGGGACGTGGACGACGGGGCACGTGGCCAGGGCTTCGGGCCCGCCGGTCATGGCGCCGGCTGCCCGCTCGGGCGAGGCCTGGGACCGGGGAGTGGCCGGGGCGACGACGAGGGGAGCGTGACCGCGTTCGACGAGGTGCCGGGCGGTCTGAAGCGCGCAGTGGGCCACGCCGTTCACATCGGGGGGAAAGGATTCGGTCACGATGACGACACGCATACCCGTGTTCTCGCCGTGCCGGACGTGGCCGCGTCAACTTCGATCTTTCCGGCCGGGGAACGTCCCATGAGCGTTGGGCTGCACGGCCCGGCAGGTCAGCCCGTGTCCATACCCGCCCGCCCTCCGGGCCACCGAACGTTCACGCCGTCGCCGCGTCCGGCCCGATCCGGCTGCGGACGGCGGTCTGCACCTCGTCCTCCTCGGCCGGATCCATCGCGAGGCGGCGCAGCCGCTCCACGACGCGCGCGTCCCCGGTCTCGGCGTGCCGTGCCGCGACCTCGCGGGTGGACTCCTCGCAGTCCCAGAGGCACTCGACGGCGAATCCGGTGGGGAAGGAGGGGTCGGTCGAGGCCAGGGCGCGGGCGGCGCGGCCGCGCAGATGGGACGAGGCGGTCTCCCGGTAGATGTGGCGCAGTACCGGCGCGGCACAGGCGATGCCGAGGCGTCCGGTGCCGTCGACCAGGGTCCACAGGGTGGGGGCGTCGGGTCCCTCGCCGCGCACGGCTTCGCGCAGCGCCGCGAGCACCAGGTCGCGGTCCTGCGCGCCGCCCCGGCAGGCGAGGACCCGTCCGGCCGCGGCGCCCAGGGCGTCGGGCCGGTGCGCCCAGCCGCGGGCGCGGTCGACGGCGGCGACGGAGCGCATGCGTTCGAAGGCGTCCACGGCCGCGTCGACGGCGAGCGCGGACCCGTCGGCCAGGGTCGCCTCGATGAGGTCGAGGGCCTGCGGGTCGTCGGTGTCGGCGAGATAGCGCAGCGCCGTGCAGCGGGCGCCGTCGCCACCCGAGCGGGCGGCCTCGACGATCTCCGGCCGGTCCTCGGGGCCTGCCACCGCGACGAGGCAGCGGGCGGCGGGGACATGCAGCATGGCGCCGCGGTCGAGGCCCTGCTGGGCCCAGTCGAAGACGGACTTGACGCTCCAGCCCGGGCGGGGGCCCGGCGGGCGCAGTTGCCGCTGCCACCGGTCGAAGGAGCCGGCCTCCCGGGCGGCACGCACGCGCCCGGCGATGGACTCGCGCGGGTCCTCGGCCCACAGCCGCCACGGGCGCGGCTCGAAGGCGTCCCGCACGGCGGCGGCCAGCTCGGCCTCTCCCTCGGCGTCGGCCGGGAAGCGGGCGAGCACGGGGGCGGCGAGCGCGCGCAGCCCCGCGTCGTCGTCCCGCAGCGCCAGCTCGTCCAGGGCCCAGGCCCAGTTGCTGCCCGAGGCGGCGTACCTGCGCAGCAGGTCGAGGGCATCGCGCCTGCCATAGGAGGCGAGATGGCCGAGGACGGCGAGGGCGAGGCCCGTGCGGCAGTCCTCGGTGTCGAGGATGTCCTCGGCGCTGAAGAGGTGCGCCTCGATGGCGTCGAGTCCGCCGTCCAGGTCGAGGTAAAGACGGGCGTAGTAGAGCGAGCGGTTCTCGACCTGCCAGTCGCGGCGGGGGTCGCCGAGGACGCAGTGGTCGAGAGCCGCGAGCGCCTCGGCGCGCGGTGCGGTGAGCGCGTGCAGCGTGCCGTCGCCGCGCCCCCGCTGGAGGAGGCCCAGCAGGGTGCCGCTGGGCGCTATGACCGGTTCGAACATGGGAAAATGCCTCACATCAAGCGTCGACGCGACCGGGAACCACCCACTACCTGGCCGTGTGACAACACGTCGGAGCGCCCGCCGTCTCGTGCTTGCTGTAGACCATCTTCCTCTGCCTCTCGTCGGTGGCCCATGCGGACCGCGTCACGGCCCGCGTGGCGCGGCAACACCTGCCCAGCCATCGCGTCCGTGAATCACGACGTCATGATGACTCGGGCTCTCGCGCTGCCGCGACCATATTTCGGGCGGCCCCGTACCGCCTCCCCCGTTTTCGTTGTTCGTACTGGTCAGAACATGTGGATCACTGCACGCCGAACAGTTCGAGCAGATCCTTCCTATCGAACATCCGTGCGGTGTCGACGGCCGAGGGGGTGCCCGCGGAGGGGTCGGCCCCGCCGTCGAGGAGCACCCGGATGACCTCGGTCTCCCCCTTGAAGGCAGCCCCCGCGAGCGGGGTCTGGCCTCGGTCGTTGATCCGGTCGGCGTCACCGCCGCGCTCCAGCAGGGCCCGCACCGTGCCCGCGTGCCCGTGATAGGCGGCGAGCATCACCAGGGAGTCGCCCCGGTCGTTGGTGAGGTTGGCCGGAACACCCGCGTCCACGTAGGCCACGAGCGCCTCGGTCTCGCCGCGGCGCGCAAGATCGAAGATCTTGGTCGCCAGCTCCACGACCTCGGGGTCGGGGGCTTCGCTCATCGGCCGGACCGCCTCTCACTACTCCTGCTGGGGACGCACCCCGGTGGCGAGCGGTGCCGCCGTACGGGTGAATCGCCAGCGTACTGGCTTCGACACCCCCCGAAGCGAACCACACCGGGCAAAGATCGCCACAGGACCAGTTCGACGCCCCGGGCCCGCTCACGGAAGCAGGACCACTCGACCGGATGGGCGAAATCTCAACAATTTCACCCAGTTGCACCTTTTATCGTATGGATACATTCTGTGAATCTGGAAGAACTCATGGTGACCGCCCCCACGAACCAGGAGAGAGCCCATGATTCTGAACATTTCGAGCGTCGTCCTGCTCGGCACCTGCGTCTTCCTGTTCTGCCGCAAGGACGGGCTCAAGGGCCACCATGCCACCGTCTGCGGCCTCTTCGGGTTCTACCTTTCGAGCACGGCCATCGCCCCCAGCATCAAGGCGGGTGGCCAGAGTCTCGCGGGGCTCCTCAGCGGGCTCAACTTCTGACCCCGCTCCCGACCGCACGCACACCCTGGAGATCGACGTGGCCCGGCGCCCACTCCCCCGCATCCTGAGCACCGGCGGCGCGCAGATCGCCCGCAGCCGGGATCTGGCCCGGACGGCGGCCGGCGGCGCCACCGACATCCTCCACCCGCTGATCGCCCTCACACGGGGACTGCGCCGGCTGGCGGGGGCGGGGCGGCGTAAATGGGCGGACACACCGAAGGACCGGCGGGGTCCGCTGTTCTTCCTGGTCGCCTCGGTGATCCTGGTCGTGGCACTGGTGCCGTACGGGCCGCTGCTCGCCGCCGTCGCGCTGATGGCGGCGGCGGCCTGGCACGGGCGCGAGCACACCGCGGCGGCACCCAAGGGCCCCAGCGACGAGCAGACTAAGCGGCTGCAGTCGCTGTACGAGGCCCTGGTGCCGTACTTCTCGGCCACCGAGGATCCGGCCCCGCTGTACGCGCACGGCGGGGACTGGGGCGAGGCGTTCCCCTCGTACGACTTCGACGACTCGGGCCGCGTCTCGCGCCTGCGGATCCGCTACCCCGCGTACTTCAGGGACGGCGAGGCCGAGTCCCGCTCGCGGATCGAACGGCTCCTGCACGCCAAGTCCGGCCGGGGCCGCGAGTACCACTTCCGGTGGGACGAGGAGGGCAACGAGCTGGCGGTGACGGTGCTGCCGCCGCTGCCCACCGACATCGCGGCGCAGCGCTTCGTGACCGCGCCGGGCGAGACCGTGCTCGGCTTCACCGACCCGACCGGTGTCCAGCGCACCCTTCCCCTCACCGACGGGGAGGAGCAGCGCGACGTCCCTCCGGTGGTCTGGCGGACGGGCGCCCGCTCCACCGAACCGCATCTGCTGATCGTCGGTGGCCCCGGCAGCGGGACGACGACGCTGGTGCGGTCGATCGCACTGCAGGCGCTGCGGCAGGGGGACGTCCTGATCGTCGAGGGCGGCGGCACAGGCGAGTACGCCTGCCTGACCGGGCGGCACGGGGTGCTGGCCGTGGAGTCGGGGCTCGCCGGGGCCGTGGCCAGCCTGGAGTGGGCGACCAACGAGACGGAGCGGCGGCTGATCGCGGCGAACCGTGCGCGGCAGGCCGGCCAGTCGGCGCCGGACGACATCAGGCGCCCCCTGTGGATCCTGCTGGACCGGCCGACCGCGCTCGGCCATCTCGCGGTGACCGCCGGGCGGGTGGATCCGCAGACGCTGCTCGAGGTGCCCCTGCGGCACGGGCGGGCGGCGAACGTCACGGTCGTCGTCGCCGAGCAGTTCGACGGGCTTGACGGCGTGTCGGAGGCGGTACGCCGGTACACGCGCGCCCGTGTCGCGCTCGGGCCCGCGTCCGCGGAGGAGCTGGAAGCCGTGCTCGGGGTGCCGCCGCACACGACGCCGACCAGCGAGGTGCCGCCGGGGCGCGGGTACGCGCGGCTGGGGTCGGGGCCCGTGCACCGGCTCCAGGTGCCGGCCACGCCGGATCCCTACGACGACTCGACGAGTGAGCCGCATCGGCGGGCGGTGCTGGGGTTGCTGCCGCGGGGCAGCGGGGTGGGTGGGGGGGTGGCTGTGGAGCAGATGGTGGCGGAGGGGTGAGGGGTGGCGCCGCCGGTGGTGGGGGTTTGCGCAGTTCCCCGCGCCCCTGGATGGGCGGCGACGGTGCGTTGTCGGGTGCGGGTCGGGGATGGGTTTTGCGCAGTTCCCCGCGCCCCTGGGTGACGCGACGGTGCGTTGTCGGGTGCGGGTCCGTGGCCCCGATTCGCGCGGTTCCCCGCGCCCCTGGTGGGGGGCGGGGACCCGTGCTCCTGGGTGGGGGTCAGGCTACGAAGGTGCGGGGGGACTCCGTTGAGGCGGTGGCGCCTGTGGTCACCAGGTGGGCTGCCGCGGCGAGGCGGGTCGCCGCCTCGTCCGCGACCGCTCCGCCGACCGTGAACGGCAGCCGGACGTACCCCTCGAACGCGCCGTCCACCCCGAACCTCGGCCCTGACGGCACCCGGACCCCGACGCGCTCCCCCGCCTCGGCCAGCCGGGAACCGGACAGTCCGCCCGCGCGCACCCACAGGGTGAGGCCGCCGCGCGGCACCGTGAACTCCCAGGTGGGCAGCTCCCGGCGCACCGCGGCGACCAGGGCGTCCCGGTTCTCGCGGGCCTGCTCGCGCCGCAGCTCCACCGCCTGCTCCCAGCCGCCGGTGCTCAGCAGCCAGTTCACGGCCAGCTGCTCCACCACGGGCGTACCCAGGTCGGCGTAGGCGCGGGCCGCGACCAGGCTGCGGATCACGTCGGGCGCGGCCCGGACCCAGCCGATCCGCATGCCCGCCCAGAACGCCTTGCTCGCCGACCCCACGGTGATCACGGTCGAGCCCGCCGGGTCGAATCCGCACACCGGCCGCGGCATGTCCAGGCCGTCCTCCAGGTGCAGCTCGCTCATGGTCTCGTCGACCACCAGGACGGTCCCGGCGGAGCGGGCGGCCTCCACCAGGCGGCGCCGCTGGTCCTCGTCGGCCAGCGCGCCCGTCGGGTTGTGGAAGTCGGCCACCACATAGGCGAGCCGCGGCGCGGCGTCCCGCAGGACCTGGCGCCAGCGCTCCATGTCCCAGCCGCCGAGCCCCTCGGACATGGCCACCGGGACCAGCCGCGCTCCCGCCTCCCGCATCAGCTGGAGGATGTTGGCGTAGGACGGCGACTCCACGGCGATGCGTTCGCCGCGCGGGGCGAAGAGATGACAGATCGCGTCGATGGCACCCATGGCACCGGTGGTCACCATGATCTGCTCGGGCATGGTCGGGATGCCGCGGGCCGTGTAGCGGTCGGCGAGGGTGGCGCGCAGCGCGGGCAGTCCGGCCGGGTAGTCGCCGTGCGTGTGGGCGTACGGCGGCAGCTCCTCCAGGGCGCCCTGCACCGCGCGGGTGAGCCAGGGCTCGGGGGCGGGAAGCGCCGCGCACCCCAGGTCGATCACCGAGCCCAGCGCCTCGGGCGGAAGGGGTTCGAGCCCGCGCGCCGGCAGCGGGTTCCCGGCCGGGACGGCGGTCCAGCTGCCCGCTCCCCGCCGGGACTCCAGGAAGCCCTCGGCACGCAGCGCCTCGTACGCCGCGGCGACCGTCGTCCGGCTCACGGACAGGGCGAGCGCCAGCTCCCGCTCCGCGGGCAGCCGGGCCGCGACCGGCACCCGGCCCTCGAGGACGAGCAGCCGGACGCCGTCGGCGAGCGCGCGGTAGGCGGCCGGGCGGCGCGCGCCGGGGCCGGCGGGCCGGTCCTGCTGGGAGGTGAGCAGACGGGCGAGCTGCGCCGCCCCTACCGCCGAGGTCCACTGCGCCATGGATTCCAGTCCACCTTCCCCGAATTGGCCATGGATGGCTTCTCTTTCCCCGCCACAGAGTGTCATGCAGCAGTCCACTTCCACCACTGGGGGGTCACTTCATGTCTGCCGGCTTGTCCATCTTGTCCCCGCGAGGCCGTCCGAGCCGTCTGGGGCGGCGACTGTTCCAGCTCTACGCCGGCCTCGCGCTGTACGGGGCCAGTTCCGCGCTCCTGGTCCAGGCCGGGCTCGGGCTCGACCCCTGGAACGTCCTGCACCAGGGCCTGTCGAAGGTCACCGGCCTCAACATGGGGCTGGTGCTGACGCTCGTCGGCGCCGCCGTCCTGCTGCTGTGGGTGCCGCTGCGCCAGCGCCCCGGACTCGGGACCGTCTCGAACGTGCTGGTGATCGGGTTCGCCATGGACGCGGTCCTCACCCTGCTGCCCGATGTGCGGGCCCTGGCGGTGCGCGTCCCGCTGCTCCTGCTGGGCGTCGTGCTCAACGGCGCGGCCACCGGTCTCTACATCGCCGCCGACCTCGGTCCCGGGCCGCGCGACGGCCTGATGACCGGACTCCACCGGCGCACGGGCCGCTCGATCCGGGTGATGCGTACGGCGGTGGAGGTCACCGTCATGGCCACCGGCCTCCTGCTCGGGGGCACGGTCGGAGTCGGCACCGTGCTGTACGCGCTGTCCATCGGGCCGCTCGCCCAGTTCTTCCTGCGGGTGTTCGCCGTGCCGTCGGCATCGCCCCGCAGCACGATCGTTGCCGCGGGGCAACCGGAAGAGGCGATACTGCCCGGGTGACCCACGCGATACGCCATCCCTACCTCGACCACCCCGGCCCGATCGCCTTCGCCCACCGCGGCGGGGACGCGGACGGACTGGAGAACACCCTGGCCCAGTTCCGGCGCGCCGCCGCCGCGGGCTACCGCTACATCGAGACGGACGTCCACACCACGGCCGACGGCAGGCTGGTGGCGTTCCACGACTCCACCCTGGACCGGGTCTCGGACGGGGCCGGGCGCATCCGGGACCTGCCGTGGTCGGTCGTGCGGCAGGCGCGCGTGGCGGGCAGCGAGCCCGTGCCGCTGTTCGAGGAGCTGCTCGACGAGCTGCCCGAGGTCCGCTGGAACGTGGACGCCAAGGCCGAGCCGGCGCTGCTCCCCCTACTGGAGATCATCGAGCGCAGGAACGCCTGGGACCGGGTCTGCGTCGGATCCTTCTCGGAGGCCCGCCTCGCGCGTGCCCAGCGCATGGCCGGGCCGCGCCTGGCGACGTCGTACGGCACCGGCGGCGTCCTGGGGCTGCGGCTGCGCTCCTGGGGCGTCCCGGTGGCGCTGCGCCGCTCGGCCGTCGCCGCGCAGGTCCCCGAGTCCCAGTCGGGTGTCCCGGTGGTCGACCGGCGCTTCGTGCGCACCGCGCACGCCCTTGGCCTGCAGGTACACGTGTGGACGGTCAACGAAGTTGACCGTATGCACAGGCTCCTGGACCTGGGCGTGGATGGCATCATGACCGACCACATCGACACATTGCGCAAGGTCCTCGAGGAACGAGGCACCTGGGTCTGAACGCCCCGCGCACGACTCCGGGGAAGTGAGGGCACGGGTGCCCATAGACACCATGCCGTCGACGGCGGACGAGGACTCGGCCGCCGAGCGCAGACGCGAACAGCACGGGTGGTACTTCTACGACTGGGCGTGCGCCGTCTACTCGACGAGCGTCCTGACCGTGTTCCTCGGGCCGTATCTGACCGCGGTGGCCCGGTCCGCGGCGGACGCCCACGGCTATGTGCACCCGTTCGGTGTCGCCGTGCGGGCGGGTTCGTTCTTCGCCTACTGCGTCTCCGCGTCCGTCGTGCTCGCGATCGTGCTCATGCCGCTCGTGGGCGCGGCGGCCGACCGCGGGGGCCGCAAGAAGGGCCTGCTCGCCCTGTGCGCGTACACGGGGGCCGCGGCCACCGCGGGAATGTTCTTCCTGGACGGGACCCGCTATCTGCTCGGCGGCTTCCTGCTGATCGTCGCGAACGCGGCGATGGCCGTCTCGATGGTGGTCTACAACTCCTATCTGCCGCAGATCGCGACTCCCGAGGAACGCGACGCCGTCTCCTCGCGCGGCTGGGCCTTCGGCTACGGGGCCGGGGCCCTGATGCTGATCGCGGATCTGGTGCTGTACACGCAGCACGACTCGTTCAGCCTCTCGGAGGCCGCCGCCGTCCGCATCTGCCTGGCCGCCGCCGGCGTCTGGTGGGGCGCGTTCACCCTGATCCCGCTCCGGCGGCTGCGCGACCGCCGCACGGCGCACGCGGCGCAGGGGCCGGCGGTGCACGGATGGCGCCAGCTGGCCGCCACGGTCCGCCACATGCGGCGCACTCCGCTGACCCTCGCCTTCCTGGTGGCGTACCTCATCTACAACGACGGCATCCAGACGGTGATCTCCCAGGCGTCGATCTACGGCTCAGAGGAGCTGGGCATGAGCCAGTCCACGCTGATCCTGGCCGTGCTGCTGGTGCAGGTGCTGGCGGTGGGCGGGGCGCTGGGCATGGGGCGGCTGGCCCGACGGTACGGCGCCAAGCGCACCATCCTGGGCTCGCTCGTCACCTGGACCGTGATCCTGGCCGGCGGCTACTTCCTGCCGGCGCACGCGCCGGTCTGGTTCTTCGTCCTGGCGGCCTGCATCGGAACGGTCCTGGGCGGCAGCCAGGCGCTGTCGCGCTCCCTGTTCTCCCATCTCGTGCCGGCGGGCAAGGAGGCCGAGTACTTCTCGGCGTACGAGCTGAGCGACCGCGGGATGAGCTGGCTGGGGCCTCTTCTGTTCGGGCTGGCCTTCCAGCTGACCGGAAGCTACCGGGTCTCGATCATCTCACTGGTGATCTTCTTCGTGATCGGGTTCGTGCTGCTGGCCCGGGTCCCGGTGCGGCAGGCGGTGCGCGACGCGGGCAATCCCGTCCCTGAGATGATTTAGCACTGGACGGCAAAGGGCTGTAGTGTACGCGTTTGGCCTGCCAGGCGTACCGTTACTGCGCGTCAAAGGAGACGAAACGCTGGGTGACATCTGCTAGCAGATGTGACAAACCGGGCGTTGGTGGGTACAACAAGGGGCGGCTACGACGGCGACGCATGACCCGGAACGGGAATCTTTACCGCCGACCGGACGTTGACCGGATGACGACGACAGCGACACCTGTCCTGTGGGCGACAAGCCCGGGAGGCACGATTCATGAGTGAGCGAGCTCTTCGCGGCACGCGCCTCGTGGTGACCAGCTACGAGACGGACCGCGGCATCGACCTGGCACCGCGCCAGGCCGTGGAGTACGCATGCGAGAAGGGGCACCGCTTCGAGATGCCCTTCTCCGTCGAGGCGGAGATTCCGCCGGAGTGGGAGTGCAAGGTCTGCGGGGCCCCAGCACTTCTCGTGGACGGCGACGGTCCTGAGGAGAAGAAGGCCAAGCCCGCACGTACGCACTGGGACATGCTGATGGAACGGCGTACCCGCGAGGAGCTCGAAGAGGTCCTCGAGGAGCGTCTGGCCGTCCTCCGTTCCGGTGCGATGAACATCGCGGTCCACCCGAGGGACAGCCGCAAGTCCGCGTAGCCCCTCGGGGATGCGCGAGAGGCCGAGTCGGCCCGGCGGTTCGCCGTGGGCCCGTGATCGGTGAGAAGCGGGCGCCGTACGTCATCCGTGACGTACGGCGCCCGCTTTTTCGCGAGGCCTCCGGTCAGTGGGTCAGGGGAGGACGCGGGGGCGGCGGGGCGTCCGCCGGGGTGTCCCTGACGACCTCGCCCTGCACGACCTTTCCGTCGGGGCGGTGCATCCGCGCCTGCTGGAAGGCGTCGCCCAGGCTTCCGGGGGCCGCCGCGCCCAGCCTGCGGTCGATGGTCCGCTCCGTGAGGCGGCGCACCGCCTTCTGGATCGGCGGCACGAGGAGCACGAGGCCCGCCGCGTCCGAGATCAGTCCCGGAATGACGAGCAGCAGGCCGGCGAGCATCGTGAGCCCGTTGCCGCTCCCGCCCGACTTCTGTGTCCGCTGCCCGGGGGAACGGGTGCCCAGCGTCTGGCTCAGGTTGCTCAGGGCCCGTCGCCCGGCTCGTTTGACGACCAGGGAACCCAGGACGACACCGGCGACCAGCAGCAGGAACACCACGAACCCGGAGGTCGCTTCGGCCACCAGGACGAGCAGCCAGATCTCCAGCACCAGCCACAGGGCGACGCCCAGCGGAGCGAAGGTGCGCCGCCGGGAGCGCCGGGGTCGGGTGGGAGGGGTCGAAGGGGGTGCGCCAGTGGTCATGGTCCCAGTGTGCACACCACCCGCTCAGCGCGGGATAAGAGGGCGACCGCCCCGGGCCTGCGACAACGCGGGCCGCTCCCCGTACACCCGCACGAGCGGGCGTGGGAGGCGGCCCGTGGCGCGCGTGCTAGGCGGACGCGCGGCCGCCCTTGAGCTTGGCGACGCGGTCCCCGACGCCCCACGCCGTGACCCGCCACAGGGCCTCGACGAGGATGTCCTTGCTCATCTTGGAGTCGCCCAGCTCGCGCTCCACGAAGGTGATGGGCACCTCGACCACGTGGTAGCCGGCCTTGACGGCGCGACGGGCCAGGTCGACCTGGAAGCAGTACCCCTGCGAGGCGACCTCGGTGAGACCGAGCCCTTCGAGGGTCTCCCGACGGAAGGCCCGGTAGCCGCCGGTGATGTCGCGCAGCGGCAGGTTCAGGGCGATCCGCGAGTAGAGGCTTCCGCCCCGGGAGATGAACTCGCGCGACTTGGGCCAGTTGACCACACGGCCGCCCGGCACCCAGCGCGAGCCCAGAACGAGGTCGGCGCTGTCCAGCGCGGTCAGCAGACGCGGCAGCTCCTCCGGCTGGTGCGACCCGTCGGCGTCCATCTCGACCAGGACGCCGTAGCCGTGCTCCAGGCCCCAGCGGAAGCCGGCGAGGTAGGCGGCGCCCAGGCCCTCCTTGCCCTTGCGGTGCAGCACCTGGACGTGGTCGTCGTCGACCGCCAGTTCGTCCGCGATCTTTCCCGTGCCGTCGGGGCTGTTGTCGTCGGCCACGAGGATGTGCGCCTCGGGCACGGCCGAGCGCACCCGGCCGACGATCGTCTTGATGTTCTCGGCCTCGTTGTAGGTCGGAATGATCACCAAGGCGGTGCCGAGCGGGCCGAACTGCCTCACCTTGGATCCAGCCGTGAGGTCCTCGTCGCCGTCGTTCACTACTGCCCCTTCATGTCCGTTCGCAGAGGTCCACCCTAGTGGCCCCTCATCGCGCGGTTGCCTGCGCACGGTCGAACCGGGGTGTCGATTCCACAAGAGTTGGGTAAGACCGCGTGCCTTCGTCCTACCAGACTACGGATCGGGGCCCGGTGCCCTTCGGTCCGACCTGGGACCCGCTGGCTGCGGGCCGGCCAAAAGCCGTTGTCTACTGAGCGTCCGGGCCCCATCCGGGTCGCACCCTCCCAACCGGCCGGAACGTTGCCCTCGCCAAGGCGCCGGCGCTGAGCCTGGCTCCCAGCGGTGGCGCACCGGACGGCGCACCACCCCTGACCCAGCGGCGCCTGGGCGACTGCGCGGAGGTTCTCCGGTCGGACGTCCGGTGGTGGACCCGGCCGAACCTACCCGCCTCCTGCCGCCGCCTGTCAACAGCCTCCCGGCCTGCGCTTATTCGACGGGAGTCCAGGTCGGGCCCGAGGATTCCCAGGTCGTGCGACGGCCCCGAGGGGGCATGTCGCACGCGCGCCACCCCGGGAGATCACTCGCCCGGACGCATGAACACCGTCCGGCCGCCCACCACGGTGCGCAGGCAGACCGGAAGGGCACCGCCCGGCGTCAGATCGGGCAGCCCTGGGGTGCCGGAACGCGGATCCGTGGACCAGCGCGCCACCCGGTCGTCGGGCGCCTGGACGACCAGCGCGTCGGTGCGCCACACCGCGTAGTCCGCGGGCGCGCCCGGCACGAGGACGCCCGCGTCGTCCCGTCCGGTGGCGCGCCAGCCGCCGCGCGTGTGCGCGGTGAAGGCGGCGCGCACCGAGATCCGGTGCTCGGGGGTGCGGTGGAAGGCCGCGGCGCGCACCGTGCCCCACGGGTCCAGCGGGGTGACCGGGCTGTCGGATCCGAAGGCGAGCGGGACGCCCGCACGCAGCAGGGCCGCGAAGGGGTTGAGGGTGCGGGCCCGCTCGGCTCCGAGGCGCTCGGCGTACATGCCGTCGGCGCCGCCCCACAGGGCGTCGAACGCGGGCTGCACGGACGCGGTCAGGCCGAGTTCCGCGAAGCCCGCGATGGTCCCCGGGTCGAGCATCTCCGCGTGCTCGATCCGGTGCCGGGCCGCACGGACGCGGGCGAGCCCGATCTTCTCCGCCGCGGCGCGCACGCCCTCGGTCACGGTGGCGACGGCCGCGTCGCCGATCGCGTGGAAGCCCGCCTGGAGCCCGGCCTCGGTGCAGGCGACGACATGCCGGGCGACGGCGTCCGCGTCCAGGTATCCGGCGCCGGTGTGGGCGGCGTCGGCGTACGGATGGTGCAGGCAGGCGGTGTGGGAGCCGATGGAGCCGTCCACGAACAGATCGCCGGCGGCGCCCACGGCACCGAGCTCACGCGCGCGGGTGACGCCCTCGTGTCCGTGCTGCGCCCAGTAGCCGGTCACCCGGGGCCCGCTCTCCTCGGCGGCCAGCCGCAGCAGCCCGGTGAAGTCGTCCTCGGAGGAGATCTCCGGGCCCGCGCACTCGTGGACCGAGCCGATGCCGAGCGAGGCGACGTGGGCCAGGGCGGCCCGCTGGGCCTCGGTGCGCTGGGCGGAGGTGACGGCGGCGAACGCCGCGGCGCGCACCGCGTGGTGGGCGTCGCGGGTGAGGGGCTCCCCGTCCGTGAACCCCGCCCGGTCGCGCACGCCGGGCGTGAGGTCCAGCAGGGCCGTGCTGACGGCGGCCGAGTGCACGTCGATCCGGCTGAGGTAGAGGGGACGGCCGCCGGCCGCCTCGTCCAGCTCGTCCCGCCGGGGGGCGCGGCGTTCGGGCCAGCGGGCCGAGTCCCAGCCGTGGCCGAGCAGAACCCGGTCGTGGGGGCGGGCGGCGGCGAAGTCGCGGACGAGCACGAGGGCGGCGGCCAGGGAGGGCGCGTCGGACAGGTCGAGGCCCGTGAGCGCGAGGCCCGTGGCGGTGGTGTGCACATGCGCGTCGGTGAACGCCGGGGTGACGAGCGCGCCGTCCAGGTCCACGATCTCGTCCACGCCGTCCGCGAAGGCGTCCGCGGCGCCCTCGGAGCCGACCCAGGCGACCTGCCCCCGTTCGACCACCATGGCCGTCGCGAAGGGGTCGGCGGGGCTGTGGACTTCTCCTCGGCGCAGCAGGACGGTCCGCTGCGGCTGGGCGGTGCGCTCGTTCATGGGGACAGTCTCGCGCCTGGCCGGCCCCGACCGGCACTCAGGTGCGTCAGATACGGGGTGGGCGTGCCTCGTAGGGAGTGGACAGGACGACCGTCGTGCGGGTCGAGACGCCCGCGAGCGACCGCAGGCGGGCCAGCAGTTCCTCGAGTTCGTGGGGGGTGGCGACACGGACCTTGAGGATGTAGTTCTCGTCGCCCGCCACGCTGTGGCACGCCTCGATCTCGGGAACCCCGGCGAGGCGTTCGGCGATGTCGTCCGGGGCGCTCGGGTCGAACGGCTTCACCGAGATGAAGGCGGTCATCGGCAGTCCGACCGCCTCCGGGTCCACGACCGCGGCGTACCCGCGGATCACGCCGCGCTGCTCCAGCCGGCGCACCCGTTGGTGCACGGCCGACGTGGACAGGCCCGTGGCCTTGCCCAGGTCGGTGTAGCTCATCCGCCCGTCCTTGACGAGCAGCTGCACGATCTGTCGGTCCAGCTCCTCCATGGCGCAAGAACCTACAGTGCGTCCACGGCCCGCGGATACCCGAGCGGCGCAGGTCATACCCGGTTTGTGATCTTGAGGCAAGAGGTCTGTGAGCCGTCCGCGCACCCGGGCCGCCCGCCGGCGTCCGCGCGTTCGTGTGATGAACGACACAGGTGTGTGCCGGCCTTCGTGATGTCCTCGTGGTTACCGCCGCGAGCGGACGGGAAGTGCTTGCTGTGGTCGAGGCCACAGCACCTGGCCGGCCCAGCCCGAGGGGGAGAATCCATGCACAGTCCCAAGCGCCCTGGCCGTATCGCGCCCAAGCGGCAGCAGGCCCTGGAGCCCGAGCCGGAGGGCGTCGAACCCGGCGAGGACGAGTACGACGACGACGCGTACGACACGTTCGAGATGTACCGGGTGATCTGCCCCGGCTGCGCGCAGCCGATCGCGCTCCTCCCGGACGAGGACGTGCTGCCCGAGCACGCGCTGTGCGCCACGCCGTGGAATCCGTTCGGGCTGACGGTGTGCTCCGGTACGGGGCAGTCGGCCGCCGACGCGATACCCGCGGACGCGTCGACGTCGGGGGTCGCGGAGCGGGACGCGGCGCTGCTGCTGACGTTGCCGTCGGGCCTCGACTGGCGGACGCAGCCGTTCTCCCACGCCGGGGGCGCCGGGGGGCGTCCGGTGCGGCTGGTCGCCTGACGGTGCCCGGCCGGGGTGGGGGCGTGCGGCTGACCGCTCGCCCCCACCCCGGCCGGGCGGGTACTCACTCTCGTAGCGGGGTGAGGGTGACCACCGGGCGGGTGGGGGCGTTGGGTGGGTATGACTTCTCTGTATGGCGAACCGCTCAGGCGGTTGTTCGTGCCGGCGCCGACAGGAACACCCCCGCCGCGGGTCCCGGACCCGCCCATCTACCGCGCTCTCATGCGGACCTGGGCCGATGGCGGGCGCACCCTGCCGGGACGGCACGATCCCGAGTGGGCACGCCTGGCCGCGCCCCCGATCAGCGTGTCTCGGGGCCCGCTAGATGGCGGGCGATGACCATCCGCTGGATCTGGTTGGTCCCCTCGACGATCTGCAGCACCTTGGCCTCGCGCATATAGCGTTCGACGGCGAAGTCCGCGGTGTAGCCGTACCCGCCGAGCACCTGGACGGCGTCCGTGGTGACCTTCATCGCCGTGTCGGTGCAGTGCAGCTTGGCCATGGCCGCCAGCTTGGCGAACGGCCGGCCGGCGTCCCGCAGGCGTGCCGCGGCGAGGTACAGCGCCCGGCCCGCCTCGATCTGCGTCGCCATGTCGGCGAGCATGAAGCGCAGTCCCTGGAAGTCCGCGATGGGCCGGCCGAACTGCCGCCGCTGCGCGGCGTAGCCGAGGGCCTCGTCGAGGGCGGCCTGGGCCACGCCGATGGCGCAGGCGGCGATGCCGAGCCGGCCCGAGTCGAGCGCGGACAGGGCGATCGCGAAGCCCTGGCCCTCCTCACCGAGCCGCCGGGAGTCGGCGACCCGGACGCCGTCGAAGTGGACCTGCGCGGTGGGCGAGCCCTTCATGCCCATCTTCTTCTCGGGTGCCGCCCCGCTGACCCCCTCGGCGTCGCCCGGGACCAGGAAGGCGGTGATCCCGCGCGCTCCGTCCTCGCCGGTTCGCGCCATCACCGTGTAGAAGTCGGCGATGCCTCCGTGGGTGATCCACGCCTTGGTCCCGCTGACGAGCCAGTCGTCGCCCTCGCGTACGGCCCTGGTGCGCAGGGAGGCCGCGTCGGATCCGGAGGACGGCTCGGACAGGCAGTAGGCGCCCAGCAGACCGCCGCCGAGCATCGCGGGCAGGTGCTCCACCTGCTGCTCCTTGGTGCCGTAGTGCGCGAGGGCGTGGCAGGACAGGGTGTGGACGCTGACACCGAGGCCCACGGTCAGACGGGCCGCGGCCAGCTCCTCCAGCACCTGGAGGTAGACCTCGTAGGGCTGGTCCCCGCCCCCGTACTCGGCGTCGTAGGGCAGGCCGAGCAGCCCGGATTCCGAGAGCAGGCGGAAGACGTCACGCGGGAAGCGTGCCGCGTCCTCCTCCTCGGCCGCTTTCGGGACGATCTCGTTCTGCGCGATGTCGCGCACGAGCGAGATCAGTTCCCGGGCCTCGTCCGTGGGCAGTTGACGGTCCACCGGCTGCGCGGCGCGGTCGGGCATGGCGACGCTCTCCTCCCTGTCGGGCAATCGGCGTACGCCTCCGGGGTGGGGTGGCGGCGCCGGGTCTCACTGGGCCTTCGCCGAGTTCGCCGTACCGGGTCTCGGAAGCGGCTGACCAGCGAATGCGGCGCTTGGAGTATGCCCGATCGGGGGCACCGCGTCACCAGTTAACGACCGCTTACTTCAGGAAACCCGCGATCTTGGTTCCTTGGTCCGCACCATTGCCCGGCGTCGGCCCGCCCCACGGGCGTACCGCGCGGCTGACCGGCGCTCAGGGACGGGCGTGGGCGGCGGTTCGGTTCACACCAGGCCCAGCTGGGTGACGAGCATCGCGAGGACCACCACGAGAGTCCAGCCGGCGATGTGCTCGGACAGCGGGTTCCTGTCGTCCTTCGGTCCGCCGGTGCGGGCGGACAGGCGGGGGGCGGTGGCGGAGGTGGCGGTCATGGCGTCTCGCTGCTCTCGGTCTGTTCGGTGGACTCCCCCCGCCGTTGTGTCCACCTTGCCACCGGAATGCGCCGGGACGGCCGAGAGCTTGGTCACAGGCGGTCAGCGCACGCCCACCGCCGCCAGCGCCACGCGTTGGCGCGCGGTGGGCCGGGCCGGGAAGTACAGGTAGCAGATGCCGCCGGTGCCGGAGACGATCTTGCCTGCGGCGTTGCGGCGCTTGGTCCGCAGCCAGATGTTCTCGAACTCGCGCCGCCGGTAGACGCGGCGCACCGAGCGGTCGTCGGGCGCCGCCGGGTCGCCCGCGACCACGTCCCCGGCGGCGGTGAACCCGGTCACGGTCATCAGATGGCCGGCGGTGCCGTAGCCGGCGCCCGTCAGTTCCTCCTTGAGGAAGGACTGCGAGGTCATGGCGGGGATGCCCGCCGCGATCAGCGTCTCCAGGTCGGTGAGCGAGGACAGCCGGGTGACCACGCCCTGCAGGTCCTTGTACGTCGCCGCGTAGGCGGCGTTGAAGGGCCAGTTGCCGCAGCCCTCGTACTGGTGGTCGTACGTGCCGCGGGCCGCGACGGCGACCTGCGGGTCGGCGTAGGACGGGTCCACCCAGGCCAGGTCGTGCGCCGTGGGCCTGCGGCCCCAGTACTCGATGACCATCTGCGAGGAGGTGGGGCTGCACCAGGCCTCGCCCCCGTTGTCGTACTGCGGGTACTGGCCCTTGTGGATCTCCTGCGAGTAGCGCGGGACGCTCAGCTCATGGGCGAGGGAGGGTGTGGAGGCGGGGACCTCGAACCGGTCGGGCACGGCCGAGCCCATCGCACCCAGCCGCCAGACGCCCGGGGTGAGCCGGGTGCCCGGCTTGCGGTACAGCGTCAGCCGCAGCTGGTAGGCGGCGAGGCGCGGACCGGCGGAGGGGTCGGTGAGGGTGAAGGTGTCGGTCGAGATGGCGCTCCTGCCGTCGGTCTGGCCGTCGACGGAGGTCCGTCTGATGTCCTGGTCTCCCGAGGCCCAGCGGCCCATGACGTACCAGGGGGTGTCGGTGCCGTCCGTGTAGGTGCCCCTGAGCTCGACCTGGATCCAGGTCCCGGCCGGGGTCGCGGCGTTCCAGGAGGCGACGGCCTCGGTGGCGGGGACGGGCAGCACGTGGACCGGCGAGGTCCACGTGGCGTACTCCCAGGTGGCGGCCTTGCCGGTGTGCGGATCCGTGTAGGTGCGGCGGCCCGCCGGGGCGGCGATGACCACCTCGGGGCGCGTGCCGGCGACGGCGGCGGCGCCCTGGGCGCTGCCGCCGCGCCAGTCGGAGTACGAGGTCCAGGCGTGGTAGTCCACGGGTGTCGAGGGGGCTTTCGTCTGCCGGGCGGCCGGTGGCGCCGCGACGGCGGGCCCCGCGGAGCCTGCCGTCGCGGCGGCGACCGCCGCCGTGAGAAGGACGGTTCTGCGGGACGGCTGTGAGGTTCTGGTCATCGGCGGGTGACCCCCAGGATGTCCTGTGGCGGCGGCTGTGACGCACGGTGTGCGCCCACTATCGCCGCGACCCGGGTGCCACTGCCAGCATGCCGACCGCCGCGCCGCCCCTGGCTACGGGGCTCGATCACCGCCGTGACCTGCGGCGCCCCGGCCGTCGGGAGCCCCCGCACCGCGCGGCGCGGCCCGGCGCCCGACCGGGTGACGCGGACGCCCGAAGGGGTGGGCGCGTCAGACGAGGTCCATCGCCGCGACCTCGTCGGGGCCGCCGTAGCTGACCGGCCCGCGGAAGCGGCGCCGCGCGGTGGCGAACCACCACACGGTGGCGACGACCAGCACGACGGCCAAGGCGATCGGCGCGTAGTTGAACGACTCGACCGTGATCGGTGACGCCTGCGGCAGCATGAACAGCACGCTGCTGAGTAGAACCCACACCACCGCGATCACCCCGACGGGCCTGCTCCACCGTCCCAGGTTCCAGGGGCCGGGCTGGAACTCCGAACCGAGCCGGAGCCTGAGGAAGATCGGCACCGCGTAGGCGAGGAAGAGCCCCACGACGTTCACGCTGACGATCGCCGTGAAGGCGGTGTGGGACCACCAGGCGGGCACCACCAGGGCGAGCGAGCAGCCGACGGCGAGCCAGACGGCCTTGACCGGGGTGCGGGTGCGCGGGGAGACCGAGTGCCACCAGTGGGAGCCGGGCATCGCGCCGTCGCGCGAGAAGGCGAAGATCTGCCGGGTGTTGCTGGTCAGGTTGGCCAGACCGCAGAAGAGCATGGCGCCGATGACGATCAGCAGCAGCGCTTTCGCCGCGCCCGTGCCGACGCCGTCGATGAGGATCCGCACCGGGGGCGCCGAGGAGCCGGCCACCTGCGCGTAGTCGCCGATGCTGTAGACGAGCGCGAGCATCAGGACGAGACCGGTGATAGCCGAGTAACCGATGGATCGCATGATGCCCCGGGGGGCGTTGAGGGTCGCGCGCACGGTCTCCTCCGACATGTGGAAACTGCCGTCGAAGCCGGTGAAGGTCCAACTGGTGACGAGCAGCCCGAGCATGCCCCCGTACAGTCCGCTGGTGAAGCCGGTGTTGTTCACGAAATGCGTGACGAACGAGGCGGGCCGGTGCTGGTGGGGCATGATCACCAGCGCGCTGACGATCACGACGAGTCCTATCAGCAGCCACCACACGGAGATCCGGTTGAGGACGGCGACGAGCCGCACCGTGTAGGTGTTGGCCAGACCCTGCGCCACGATGATCAGCGCGGTGATCAGCACGGTCTGGTGGGTGGTCGGCCGGTAGGAGGCCCACTGCAGCGCGCAGAACGCCTGGACGAAGGTGGCCGCCGCGTATCCGGTGGCCGCGGTCCCGCCGATCTGCCCCACGAAGTTGAGCCAGCCGGTGTACCAGGACCAGGCACCCCGATGGCGTTTGGCGAGTTTGCCCGCGGAGAAGTAGAGGGCCCCGCTCGTCGGATAGGCGGAAGCCACCTCCGCCATCGCGGCGCCGATGAACAGCACCATGACGCAGACGCCGATCCAGCCGAGGACGAGAACGCGCGGACCGCCCGCGTTCATTCCGAATCCGAACGAGGAGAAGATTCCGGAGAGGATATTGATGATGGTGAAGGAGATGGCGAAATTGTCGAATGCCTGGAATCTTCGGGTGAGTTTGCGCGGATATCCCATGGCGTGAAGCGTCGCGTCGTCGTCGATGGTGACGCTTTCCGGAACCACCGCCCGCGCTCTCGTACGGGGCGCGGATGTCCGTTCTTCCACAGCGGGGCCTTTCTCTGGCGAAGGTGACCGAGGAGCGGGTGACCGGGTCAGGCGGCGCCGCCCGGTACGGGAAGTCCGCACAGGCGGCGGGCGCGGGAGAGCCGTTCGACGGGATCGCCGAAGGCGCTCCAGGGCATGCGCGAGGCGTAGGGCCCCATGGCCATGAGCACGGCACGCGCCTCGAACTCCCGCTCGGCCATGACCAGCGCGTGCGCGAGATACGCGAGGTCCAGCACGGGCGTGAACCGGTAGCCGGCGGCCTCGGGCAGCCAGGAGCGGTAGACGGCGAGCGCGGTGGCGCGCCACTGGGGCTGGTCCCAGACGCGGTCGGCGAGCGGTTGCGAGGGGTCGTGGCTCTCGACGAGCGCGACCAGGGGAAGCAGTCGCAGGGGGGAGGTGGCGGGCGCCCGCTGGCCGAGGAAGGCAGCGACGTCCCAGGCGGCGTTCACCGAGCCGCCGTTGCGCGTGAAAAAGTAGGCCAGAAAACGATGGTGGCCCTCGCGGTGGGTGGGGTCGAGCCGCAGGATGTGCGAGAAGAGCTGCCAGGGGCCGGGCGGCGCGGTGAGCAGTCCCCGGGGGGCGGGCTCGCGGATCTCGTGCAGCCGCGTCAGGGCGAGTCTGGCCACCCACGGGGTGGGGTCGTAGGGCGCCAGGTCGGTGGCGCGACGGCAGGCGGCGAGCGCGATGCGTTCGAGGGCGGGGGCCCGTGGGTCCTGGCCGTCGGCCGCGCGCAGCGCCCGCAGGACGGCCACCCGCGCCCACAGGAGGGCGGACTCGCGGCCGGGCTCCTCGGCGAGCCAGCGTTCGGCCAGATCGGAGTCGGCGGCCTCGGAGGCGAGGACGAGCGAGCGATGGGCGCGCAGCCCGGGGTCCTCACGTGTTTCGGCGAGGAGCCCGTGCGCCCCCAGATAGCGCCCCGCGCGCACCTCCACGCACACGCTCGCCAGTTCGCGGTCGTCGGCCGCCGGATGCCATACGTACTGCCCCTGGAATAACCCCGCCGTCATGCTCCCCCGTCCCTACAGATGCCCGACAGTCGCGCACCCGGCACCCTACTCATCAACGGGCTTAACCGGAACGGCGATACTCATGTTCCGGCGATCTTCGTGCGCGGAAATGCGCGCGCATCCGAGGGGGTGCGCGTCGCTGATTGACGAATGAACAGTTCAAGGGAACACGGATTCACCGCACCCACCCATCCTGTCCGCGATGCCCCCACCCTTTCGGGCGGAGGCGCCTCGAGTACGGCGTACAATGTGCCGCCGGAATATGCCCTGCCCCACTCCGCCCCGGGAGATGCGCCATGCGCGGCCTCGCGTCCCGTCTGCGGCACCTGCCGCCGTCGTGCGGCCCGGTCCGCCTCGTCGGCGTGGACGGCCACGCGGGCTCGGGCAAGTCCACCTTCGCCGCCCGCCTCGCGGCCGAGCTCGACGGCGCCCCCGTGCTGCGTCTCGACGACATCGCCACCCATCAGGAACTGTTCGACTGGTCGGAGCGGCTGCTGCGCGAGGTGATCGAGCCGCTCGGCCAAGGCAGGACCGCGCACTACCGCCCCTACGACTGGCGTGCCCGGCGCCCGGGACCCGTCCGCGCGCTGCCGCCCGCCCCCGTGATCCTGATCGAGGGCGTCGGCGCCGGCCGCCGGGCGCTGCGCCCCCATCTCGCGCTGCTGCTCTGGATGGACATGCCCCGAAAGGACTCCTGGGCACGCGGGCGGGCCAGGGACGGCGCCGAGCAGGAGGCGTTCTGGGACGGCTGGACCGAGGCGGAACGGGAGCACTTCGACACGGACCCCTCGCGCCCGCACGCGGGCCTGCTGGTGCGGCAGGCGATGGTGGGGCCACAGGGGTCGGAGGCGGTGAAGGGGGCGAGGGGGACTGAGGGGTACGAGGTGCGGCCGGGGCCCGCAGGAGCCGCTGATGCAGGGCGTGTCATCACCCACGGTGACGACCCTTCGGCTGTGTGCTGAAAGTGTGAAGGCCCTTGCCCGACAACTTCCTTGACTGTCCCAAGGTGGCTTGACCCGGGAGCCGCACAGGTCTTACGTTCTCAATGTGCGGTTCGCGAAGCCGCCACCACAGACGCGAAGCCCCCGGTTGTTCCCCCGTGACCGGGGGCTTCGTTCTGCCCCGACGCCCCGCCGGCCCCTCCGGCGCGTGCTCCGCTCACCCTCGGTCACCGCTTCCCGTGCGCCCCGTCTGCTCCCACCTCGGCGAACGGCCCGTGCCGCACCCTTCGGTGGTCCCCCGTCCCACGGGTACGATGCCTCTCGGTGCGGCTTCGACTGTTCGCGCCGTCGCAACTCCGGTCCGCGGCACAGCGGTTCGAACAGGGCGGCCGACGGGCGACGGCCCGCCGGTGAACCAACGGGGACACGGTTGTGGGGGACGTGATGGACTTCGGCACCTGGGGCCCCGAGGCCCCGGCCGACCTCGCCTGGCTGCGAGGAGTCGACGCCTACACGATGGGCGCCTACCCGCAGGCGGAGGACGAGTTCCGCGCCGCGGTCCAGATGGATCCCGGCATGGCCGACGGCTGGCTCGGGCTGCACGCCCTGCGCATCGACACGACGACCGCGCTGCTGCGGATGTTCCGGCACCGGGACCGCTTCGGGGAACAGCGCGCACGGCATCGGCGTGCGCTGAACTCCTGGTACTGGCTCGGCTGGTGGGTGCAGCCGGTGCTGGAGAGCCCGCGCGATCTGCTGCTCGCCCACGCCTCGCACTGGCTGGACGGCCGCCATGTCCCCGAGCTGGACCGGGCCCTGGCCGGGCTGCCGCCCGTGGACACCGACCTCCAGGTCCGCTTTCTGCACGCCTGCCGGTCCTATCTGGTCAAGGACTGGGAGCAGCTCGTCCGGCACACCGATCCGCTGATCGACGACCCCATGCTCGGCATAGAGGCCGGCCTGTTCGGGGGCATGGCCCGGGTCCGCCTGGAGATGTTCGGGCAGGCCGAGCCGCTGCTGTCCGCGTCCCTGATGCGCTGCCGCAGCGAACAGCCGCAGCGCAAGGAACTGCGCTACTGGCTGGCCCGCGCCCACGAGGGCACCGGGCGTTCCGCCGCGGCGCTGCCGCTGTACCGCGCGGTGCACCGCGCGGACCCGGCGTTCATGGACACCTCCGCGCGTCTGGCGGCCATCGCCGAGAGCGACGGGTACGACGACCCGGCCGACTTCACCGCGATGGCGTTCGCCGGAGCCGGGGACGCGGGGGACACAGGGGACGGCCTCGATCCCCTGCTCGGGTCGGAGGGCCGGGATCTGAAGCTCTCCGACCCCGAGCCGCCGCCGGGCTCCCTGGCGGCCCCGGGCGACCTGGTGCGGGAGAAGGCCTCGGCGCCGCGGGTCCCGCTGCCCGCGGGGCCCACGGATCCGGCGCTCCTGGAGGAGGCCCTCGCCGAGCTGGAGCGGATGGTCGGGCTCGACCCCGTGAAGCGTCAGGTCAGGGCCCTGTCCGCGCAGCTCAACATGGCCCGGCTGCGGGCGAGCCAGGGATTACCCGTGCACCCGCCCAAGCGCCACTTCGTCTTCTCCGGTCCCTCGGGCACCGGCAAGACCACGGTGGCGCGCATCCTGGGCCGCGTCTTCTACGCCCTCGGGCTGCTCGGCGGCGACCACCTGGTGGAGGCGCAGCGCGCGGACCTCGTCGGTGAGTACCTGGGGCAGACGGCCGTGAAGGCCAACGAGCTGATCGACTCGGCGATCGGCGGCGTCCTGTTCGTGGACGAGGCGTACTCCCTGTCCAACACGGGATACGGCAAGGGCGACGCGTACGGGGACGAGGCGCTCCAGGTGCTGCTGAAGCGGGCCGAGGACAACCGCGACCATCTGGTGGTCATCCTGGCGGGCTACCCCGAGGGCATGGACCGCCTGCTCGCCGCCAACCCCGGTCTGTCGTCGCGTTTCACCACGCGTGTCGACTTCCCCTCCTACCGGCCGCTGGAGCTCACCTCGATCGGTGAGGTCCTGGCCGCGGAGAACGGGGACGTGTGGGACGAGGAGGCGCTGGACGAGCTGCGCTCGATCGCCGGACACGTGGTGGACCAGGGCTGGATCGACGAGCTGGGCAACGGCCGCTTCCTGCGGACGCTGTACGAGAAGAGCTGCGCCTACCGGGACCTGCGGCTGACGGGTTATCCCTCGACGCCGACCCGGGACGACCTGTCGACTCTGCGGCTGCCCGACCTGATGCAGGCGTACGGGGAGGTGCTCTCGGGACGGGGGCCGCAGGACCGCCCGGGAATCTGAACGGCCCACCCGCCCCGAGGGGCGGGTGGGCCGGGACGGACGCGCACGGGGCTCAGCCGGTGAGCGCGTCCTGAGGTGCCTCGCTGGAACGGGGCGCCCCGCCGGGGCGGGGCTCCGTCAGCTTCGCCGGTGGTGCCTCGCCCGCGTCCCGGTGCGCCGGGTCGCGGACCTCGCCCACGAGCAGTTCCAGGACGTCCTCCAGGGCGACCAGGCCGAGCACCCGGCCGGAGGCGTCGGCCACCTGGGCGAGGTGGGTGGCGGCCCGGCGCATCACGGTCAGCGCGTCGTCCAGCGGCAGCTCCGCCGAGAGCGTGGTCATCGGGCGCCACACCTGCTGCGGCACCGCGCGCTCGGACTCCTCCACGTCCAGGACGTCCTTGACGTGCAGATAGCCCATGAAGGCGCCGTTCGCCGAGACGACAGGGAAACGCGAGTAGCCCGTGCGCGCGGTCAGGGCGACCACCTGGCCGGGGGTGACCGTGGGCTCCACGGTCACCAGCAGGGCCGCGTCCAGGAGCACGTCCGTGACCGGGCGCGTGCCCAGCTCCAGGGCGTCACCCAGGCGCTCCTGCTCCTCGGGGTCGAGCAGCCCGGCCTGTCCGGCGTCCTCCACCAGCTGGTTGAGCTGTTCGCTGGTGAAGACCGCCTCGACCTCGTCCTTCGGCTCCACCCTGAACACCTTGAGGATCACCTGGGCGCAGGCGCTCAGCGCCACCGTCACCGGCCGGCACAGCCGGGCGAAGGCGACCAGGCCGGGGCTGAGCCACAGCGCCACCTTCTCCGGCGCCGCCATGGCGAGGTTCTTCGGGACCATCTCGCCGATGACGAGGTGGAAGAAGACGACGGCGGCGAGCGCGATCACATAGCCGAGGGGGTGGATCATGCCGTCGGGCAGGTGTGCCGCCTCGAAGGCCGGCTCCAGCAGCTGGGCCACGGTCGGCTCGGCGACCGCGCCCAGGGTCAGGGAGCAGACGGTGATCCCGAACTGGGCGGCGGCCATCATCTGGGGCAGTCGTTCCAGGCCGAACAGCACCTGGCGGGCCCGTGCGGTGCCGAGCGGCTCGATCTGGCTGCGGCGCACGGAGACGAGCGCGAACTCCGCGCCGACGAAGAATCCGTTCACCAGCACGAGCAGCGCGGCCAACAGCAGTTGCAGCAGGCTCATCGTGCGGCCTCCAGGGCGGGCTCGGCCACGTCGGCCAGCTTCACCAGCCGGACCCGCTCCGCGCGGTAGTGCCCGACCTGGCGCACCGTGAGCCGCCAGCCGGGCAGCTCGGCACGGTCCCCGGGCGCGGGGATCCGGCCCAGCAGATCGGCCACGAGTCCGGCGACGGTCTCGTACGGGCCCTCCGGGACGTCCATGCCTATCCGCTGGAGGGTGTCGACCCGGCAGCTGCCGTCGGCCTCCCAGGCGGGGCGTCCGTCCTCGGGCGGGACGGCGGACAGCTCGGGCAGGTCCTGGCTGTCGTGCTCGTCGCGCACCTCGCCGACGAGTTCCTCGACGATGTCCTCCAGGGTGACCACCCCCGCCGTGCCGCCGTACTCGTCCACGACCACGGCGATGGGCTGCTCACTGCGCAGCCGCTGCAGCAGGGGCTGGACGGGCACCGTCTCGGGGACGAGCAGCGGGGTCTGGCAGATCCGGGTCACGGGCGTGCGCAGCCGTTCGCGCGAGGGCACCGCGAGGGCGTCCTTGAGATGCGCCATCCCCACGATCTCGTCGATCTTCTCCCGGTAGACGGGGAACCGGGACAGTCCGGTGGCCCGGGTGAGGTTGACCACGTCCTGAGCCGTGGCAGAGGACTGGAGGGCGCTGACCTTCACCCGCGGGGTCATCACGTGCTGGGCGGTCAGCTCGCCCAGGGACAGGGTCCGCACGAACAGGTCGGCGGTGTCCTGCTCCAGGGTTCCGGCGCGTGCCGAGTGCCGGGCCAGGGAGACCAGCTCCCCGGGGGTGCGGGCGGAGGCCAGCTCCTCGGCCGGTTCGACGCCGAGGGCGCGCACCAGGCGGTTGGCGACCGTGTTGAGGGCGGCGATCACCGGCCGGAACAGGCGGGAGAAGACGGCCTGCGGGCCCGCGACGAAGCGGGCGACCTGGAGCGGCCGGGAGACCGCCCAGTTCTTGGGCACGAGTTCGCCGATCACCATCTGCGCGGCCGAGGCGAGCAGCATCCCGGTGACCACGGCCACACCCGAGACGGCGCCCGAGGGAATGCCGAGGGCGGCGAACGGGTCGTGCAACAGCTCGGCCAGGGCCGGTTCGGCGAGCATGCCGACGACCAGCGAGGTGATGGTGATGCCGAGCTGGGTGCCGGAGAGCTGGAAGGACAGCTGCCCCAGCGACTCCACGACCGTGCCGGCCCGCCGGTCGCCGCCGGCCGCGGCCTTCTCGGCTTCCGGCCGCTCGACCGTGACCAGTCCGAACTCGGCCGCGACGAAGAATCCGTTGGCCAGGATCAGCAGGAAAGCCGCCCCGAGAAGCAGCAGGGGGATGCTCATGATGCGGCCGCCCGGGCGTCGACGCGGACGGGGTCCGCGCTATGTCGGCAGGGGGCGGCGCAGGTACTACAGGACGATCCGTCCATCGCCGGGGAAAGTCACTCCTCGGATAGCAGGAGCCCCCGGAGCTCCGGGCGGAGCAGCAGGGGCGAAGGCGCCGTGACGACGCCTTCGCCACCAGATTAGTCAAGACTGCGGCAGATGTGTCAGGACGGACGGTCCGGAGTCGGCCCGTCGGGGGTCGCGGGCGGGTCTACGGGCCGCGGGGGACTCAGCTCCGGTGCCGCTCGGGATCGGCCGCCGAGCGGGCTTCCGCGAGTGCCCGGAGCGCCCGCGCGTCCCGCACGGCCCGCTCCGGGGCGATGCCGGGCTGGATGCCCAGGGCGGGCAGGCTGGTGCCGTCACTGAGGTCGAGGAAGACCCAGGGGTCGCCCTGGCGCAGGTTCACCCGCAGGATCTCCGCCCAGTGCAGATGGCGCCGAGAGGCGATGTTCACGACGGTCACCCCGTCCTCGGCGGCGACGACCTTGGGGCGCGCGAGCGCGCACAGCACCCCGAACAGGACGGCCGCCACGAAGACGAAGCTGACCCGCTCCCCCGGCGTGAGCTGCTCCAGGAGCATGGCGACCGTGGTGATCGCCACGAACACGGCGACGCCCCCGCCGAGCAGCACCGCCCTGGTGCGGCCGGGCCGGAAGGTTATGGGGAGGGCGGGCAGATCCGGCAGATCCGTCATCGGTATGCGGTTCCTCACAGACGGCAGGCGTGGATGGCCGTGGTCAGGATGGCCCGGGCACCGATCTGGTACAGGTCGTCCATGATCCGCTGGGCCTCCTTGGAGGGCACCATGGCGCGGACGGCGACCCAGCCCTCGTTGTGCAGCGGGGAGACCGTCGGGGACTCCAGGCCCGGGGTCAGGGCCACGGCCTTGTCGAGCTGTTCGACGCGGCAGTCGTAGTCCATCATCACGTACGTCCTGGCCACCAGGACGCCCTGGAGGCGGCGCAGGAACTGCTGGACCTTGGGCTCCTCGGCGTCGGCGCCGGCGCGGCGGACGACGACGGCCTCGGACTGCATGATCGGCTCGCCGATGATCTCCAGACCGGCGTTGCGCAGCGAGGTGCCCGTCTCCACCACGTCCGCGATGAACTCGGCGACGCCGAGTTCGATGGCGGTCTCCACGGCTCCGTCGAGGTGGACCACGGAGGCGTCGATGCCGTTGTCCGCGAGGTGCTTGGCGACGATGCCCTCGTAGGAGGTGGCGACCGTCCTGCCGCTGATGTCCTCCACGCCGCGCGCCGTGCCGGGCTTGGTGGCGAAGCGGAAGGTGGAGCGGGCGAATCCGAGCGGGAGGATCTCCTCGGCGTTGGCGCCGGAGTCGATGAGCAGGTCGCGGCCGGTGATGCCGATGTCCAGGCGGCCGGAGGCGACGTAGATCGCGATGTCGCGGGGACGGAGGTAGAAGAACTCCACCTCGTTCACCGGGTCCACGATCCGCAGTTCCTTGGACTCCCGGCGCTGCTGGTAACCGGCCTCATGCAGCATGTCCGCCGCGGACCCGGAGAGTGAACCCTTGTTGGGAACGGCGATGCGCAGCATGAGACCGGTTTCCTTCGTTCGTGCGTGGGTTGTACGAGCGTTCGCTTGACCGCTCAGAGGTGGGCGTAGACCTCGTCCAGGGAGATCCCCCGGGCCACCATCATCACCTGGACGTGGTAGAGCAGCTGGGAGATCTCCTCGGCGGCGGCCTCCTTGCCCTCGTGCTCGGCGGCCATCCAGACCTCGGCGGCCTCTTCCACGACCTTCTTGCCGATGGCGTGCACTCCCTTGCCGACCAGTTCCGCGGTCCGGGAGGTGGCGGGGTCGCCGTGGGCTGCCTTGTGCTGGAGCTCGGTGAAGAGCTCCTCGAACGTCTTCTTGGACATGGTGGTCCTTACCCTACGCGCTTCGGCCGGTACCTCAGTGCCAGGGTTCGGATACCGAGCGGAGCGTGGCGGCGGTCGCCACCGCGGCGGTCACCGCCTCGTGCCCCTTGTCCTCGGTGGAGCCCTCCAGGCCGGCGCGGTCCAGGGCCTGCTCCTCGGTGTCACAGGTGAGCACGCCGAAGCCGACGGGGACGCCGGTCTCGATCGAGACCTGGGTCAGGCCCTGGGTGACGCCCTGGCAGACGTACTCGAAGTGCGGGGTCCCGCCCCGGATGACGACGCCGAGGGCGACGATCGCGTGGTAGCCGCGGCCCGCGAGGACCTTGGCGGCGACCGGGAGTTCGAAGCTGCCGGGGACCCTCAGCAGGGTCGGCTCGTCGATCCCCAGTTCCCGCAGGGCCCGCAGGGACCCTTCCACCAGACCGTCCATCACCTTGTCGTGCCACTGCGCCGCGATGACGGCGACCCGCAGGTCGCTGACATTGCGTACGGCCAGCTCCGGTGCACCCTTGCCGCTCACGGTTCTCCTCAGGTCTCGCTCGTTGCTCGTTGTTCGTCGCCGCAGCCCGGCACGGCTACTGGTTGCCGCAGGCCGACGCGGTAGCCGTGTCCAGCCAGGGCAGTTCGTGTCCCATCCGGTCCCGCTTGGTGCGCAGATAGCGGATGTTGTGTTCGCCGGCCTGCACCGGCATCGGCTCCCGCGCGGTCACCTTCAGGCCGTGCCGCAGCAGGGCCTCGGACTTGTCGGGGTTGTTGGTCAGCAGGCGGACGCTGCGCACGCCGAGGTCCTTGAGGATCCGGGCTCCGGCGCCGTAGTCGCGGGCGTCCGCGGGCAGCCCGAGCTCCAGGTTGGCGTCCAGCGTGTCCCGGCCGCGCTCCTGGAGTTCGTACGCGCGCAGCTTGGACATCAGTCCGATGCCGCGTCCCTCGTGGCCGCGCAGATAGACCACCACTCCCCTGCCCTCGGCGCGGATGTGTTCGAGGGCGGCCTCCAGCTGGGGGCCGCAGTCGCAGCGCAGGGAGTGGAAGACGTCGCCGGTCAGGCACTCGGAGTGGACGCGGACCACGACGTCCTCGCCGTCGCCGATCTCGCCGTGGACCAGGGCCACGTGCTCCACGCCGTCGTCGGTGGCGCGGTAGCCGTACGCGGTGAACTCGCCGAAGGCGGTGGGGAGCCGCACCTGGGCCTCGCGGCGCACGGCGGGCTCGCTGTCGCGCCGGTAGGCGATCAGGTCCTTGATCGAGATGATCGTCAGACCGTGCTTGCGGGCGAACGGGACCAGTTCCGGCAGGCGCAGCATGTGGCCGTCCTCACCGGCGATCTCCACGATGGCACCGGCCGGGCGCAGCCCCGCGAGACGGGCGAGGTCGACGGCCGCCTCGGTGTGGCCGTCGCGGACGAGTACGCCGCCGGGCCGGGCACGCAGCGGGAAGATGTGGCCGGGGCGGACGAAGTCGCCGGGTCCGGCCTCGCCCAGGGCCAGCAGGCGCAGGGTGGCGGCGCGGTCGGCGGCCGAGATCCCGGTGGTCACGCCGTGGGCGGCGCTCGCGTCCACGGACACGGTGAACGCGGTGCGCATGGACTCGGTGTTGTGGTCCACCATCTGGGGCAGTTCGAGCCGGTCGAGCTCGTCGCCCTCCATGGGGGCGCAGATCAGCCCGCGGCACTCGCTCATCATGAAGGCGATGATCTCGGGGGTCGCCTTCTCCGCGGCGATGACGAGGTCGCCCTCGTTCTCCCGGTCCTCGTCGTCCACGACCACGACGGGCCGGCCGGCGGCGATGTCGGCGACGGCCTGCTCGACCGGGTCGAGGGTGAGGTCCTCTTCGGCGTCCACGCCGAAGAGGACGGATGTCACGGGCGCGGCGCGCAGCGCCTCGCCGGCGGTGGCGGTGGGCGTCGGGGTGGCGCTCATGCCGGTGCTCCTTCCAGGACGGGCTGCTCTGCCTTGCGGGAGCGCAGCCACCAGTCGCGCGCGCCCCACAGGACGAGCGCGCCGTAGACGACGTAGACGAAACCGGAGAACGCGAAGCCGTTCGCGAAGTTGAGCGGGACCCCGACGGCGTCGACGAGCAGCCAGGCGAACCAGAACTCGACCATGCCGCGCGCCTGGGCGTACATGGCGACGATGGTTCCGACGAAGATGTAGGCGTCCGGCCACGGGTCCCACGACAGCGTCGGGAAGGCGGTGAACAGCTCCGCCACCGCGACCGTGCCGACGGCCGCGGCGCCCGCCAGGAGCGCGCGCTCGCGCCAGGTGGCGAACCGTACGGCGATGTGGCCGTCGCCGGTGCCTCCCTTGCCGCGGTTCCACTGCCACCAGCCGTAGCCGGCGACGACCATGACGACGATCTGCTTGCCGGCGCTGCCGGAGAGATGGGCCGTGGCGAAGGCGGCGAAGAGGACGACGCCGGAGAGGAACTGCACGGGCCAGCTCCATATGGAGCGCCGCCAGCCGAAGGCCAGGGCGGCCAGACCGATCACGTTCCCGATCATGTCCGACCACTTGATGTGCTGGCCGAGGACGGTGAAGGCCTCGGAGTTGAGCCAGTTCACCGGCCGGCCTCCTGACCGGCGAGGAGGCGCTCCACGTACTTGGCGATGACGTCGACCTCGAGGTTGACCGGGTCGCCGGGCTGCTTGATGCCGAGCGTGGTCAGGGCGAGCGTGGTGGGGATGAGGCTGACGCTGAAGCGGTCCTGGCCGGCTTCGACCACGGTGAGGCTGATGCCGTCGACCGTGATGGAGCCCTTCTCGACCACGTAGCGGCTCAGGTCCGCCGGGAGCGAGAGGGTGACGAGCTCCCAGTTCTCCGAGGGCCGCCGTTCGAGGACCGTGCCCGTGCCGTCGACGTGGCCCTGCACGATGTGGCCGCCCAGGCGGGCGCCGACGGCGGTGGGGCGTTCGAGGTTGACGCGGGAGCCCACGTCGAGGACTCCGAGGCTGGAGCGCTTGAGGGTCTCGGCCATGACGTCGGCGGTGAACTCGTCGCCCTCGTGCTCCACGACGGTCAGGCAGACGCCGTTCACGGCGATGGAGTCTCCGTGCTGGGCGCCCTCGGTGACGACGGGTCCACGGAGGCGGAAGCGGGAGGAGTCGCCGAGTTTCTCGACGGCGGTGACCTCACCCAGCTCTTCGACGATTCCGGTGAACACTTCCCGGGTCCTCCTGCCTCGATCGGGCACGGACTCCGGGGGCTGCCGATGACGACGGCAGCAGGCACGGACGAGGACACCAGGGCGACGCCGGACAGAACTCGCCCACAGGAACGAGTCGATACGGCGGCGCGCACGTATGCCCGCCCGCCGCGCACTGCCTCCCATCCGGACTTTAACCGTCGGTCCAGGAATTCCACCTGGTCAACCGGCCGCTGGAAGCGGACGGGTCGCGGACTATAACCGCCGGTTCGGACTTTCACCGACCCCGGAGTGCGCTGCTTCTGTTACAGGCCAGTGTGCCACGGTCGATCGTCGGCCAAGCGGGTGTATCGATGTGTGGTGGCTCACAGGGGTGCGGGCTGGACATCCGCGGTGGATTCTGTGCGGGCAACTCCCTTGCGGGTGCCGGTCTTTGGGGGCCGAGCCCATTGGTCCAGACCCATTGACTCGACTGGTCTAGTCCTCTTAGTGTCGCGGGCGGACCGGCGGCGGTGACGAAGGCCCTTGCCCCGCCGCCGGGCCCCTGGCCGGGGGGCGCGCACGTGGGGCTTTTGCGCAGTTCCCCGCGCCCCCCTGGTGCGCGCGGAGCGCGCAGGGGGCGACGCGGGCCGTCGTGTGGGTGTTCTCGGTGGGGGCCGGGTGGGAGCCTGGGGGGATGTGCGCTTCCGTGGGGCCGGCACCGCGCGCGCGGCACGCCGTCGGCGCCGTGTTCGCGGTGCACGGAGCCGTCACCGGCTCCTTCGCGACACGCGTCCCCTGGATCCAGGAGCACGCCGGCCTCGGCCCGGGAGCCCTGGGTCTCGCGCTCGCGTTCACGGCCCTCGGGGCCTCCTGCTCCATGCCGCTGGCCGGCCGCGTCAGCCACCGCTTCGGCAGCCGCACGGCGCTGCGCGGGCTGATCACGCCGTGGACGCTCTCCCTCGTCCTGCCCTCCCTCGCACCCGACCTCGCCGCGCTGTGCCTCGCGCTGTTCGCCTACGGCGCGAGCGCGGGCATGGCGGATGTGGCGATGAACGCGCTCGGCGTCGAGATCGAGCGACTGCTGGGCCGGTCGATCATGTCCGGCCTGCACGGCATGTGGAGCGCGGGCGCGCTCACCGGCGCCGCGGCGGGCACCCTCGCGGCGCATCTGGGGGCCGACGCCCGCCTGCATCACGCGCTCACGGCGGCGGTCCTCACGCTCCTCGGCGTGCTCGCCTGCCACTGGGTACCGGACCTGCGGCCCGCCGAGGACGCGGCACCGCCGCCGCGGTTCGCGCTGCCGCCCAGGTCGGCGCTGCTGATCGGCGCGGTCGGCTTCTGCGCGGTCTTCGCGGAGGGGGCGAGCCTGGACTGGTCGGCGGTCTACCTGCGGGACCGGCTCGGCGCCTCGGCGGGTCTCGCGGCCGCGTCCACGACCGGGTTCATGCTCACCATGGCGCTCGCCCGCCTCGCGGGGGACGCGGTGGTCGACCGCTTCGGCGCGGTCCGCACCGTGCGCCTCGGGGGCGTCCTCGCCACCCTCGGCGGTCTGCTCGTGGTCGTGGCGGACCGCCCCGCGCAGGCGATGGGCGGCTTCGCGCTGACCGGTCTCGGTATCGCCGTCGTCGTACCGCTGTGCTTCGCGGCGGCGGGACACGGCGCCGGCGATCCCAGTGGGGCCATCGCTGGTGTCGCGACCCTCACCTACACCTCGGGGCTGATCGCCCCGAGCGTGCTCGGCGGGCTCGCCCAGGCGACCGGTCTGG
This sequence comes from Streptomyces sp. NPDC048664, assembly GCF_040650555.1. NCBI lineage: Bacteria > Bacillati > Actinomycetota > Actinomycetes > Kitasatosporales > Streptomycetaceae > Streptomyces > Streptomyces sp. NPDC048664. Next base: position 68,705 of record NZ_JBEZHK010000039.1, read on the forward strand.
TGGCGTCCTTCGGTCTGGTGACGGTGCTGGCGTGCGGGCTGACGGGGCTCGCCGGTGTGCTGCGCGTGGGCGACCGGGCGCGGGTCAGTCGGCCGGGCGCAGCAGTTCCCGGCCCACGGTCCTGAGCCGCTCGCTCCACGACGTGGGGCGCAGGGTCGTCGGATCCAGTCGGACCAGGACCCGGGCGCCCTGCGCGTAGGTCAGGGCGCCGTCGGCCGAGCAGAACCGGAACCCGTAGGTGAGGCCGGTGTTGCCGAGCCGTTCGAGCCACAGGTGGACGGCGTACACGCCCGGCTTGGTCACCGGGGCGTCGTAGGTGATCCGCAGCTCCTTCACGGCGTTGCAGAAGTCCCCCGCCGTCTGCCAGTCGCCGTCGAAGACGAAGCCCTCCTCGTGCCACAGGGTGCTCCAGGCACGCTCGACCATCACGGGATAGCGGGCGTTGTGCAGCAGGCCGAGCGCGTCCAGGTCGTCGAAGTGGACGGTGACGGGGATCAGCCGCCCGTAGGGGACGGAGGGCACGGCGGGCACGGCGGGGGCTTCGATGGTCACGGTCGGGGCTCCTCGTGATGACCAGGTGAGGCGCTCGCGACACTGCGGCGCTGGACCCCTCCATAATAAGCGGTCGCTCAGAACTGTCCGGGCCCCTGCCCCCCGTCCGGGCGAACCGCGCGTTCCCCCGTTCCGGGGAAGTCCGCGGCCGCCGGCGCCCCGCCCGTGCCGGGGCTGGGACTCTGCCGCCATGGTGTGGTTGCAGCGGTGCACGGCGGAGGTGGACACGGTCCTCGCGCGGATGCGCGCGCTCGGCGCGTGCTGGCCGGAGCACGACGGGGTGGCGGTCTTCAACCGCGTCTATCTCGCGGTCACCGAGGAGATCGGCCGCCACCTGGGCGACGGCCGCTTCGTCGACGGACGGGCCGCGACGACGCTGGACGTCCGGTTCGCCGAGCGGTACCTGGCCGTCGCCGAGGAGGCGCTCGGCCCGACGGGAGGGGGATCCGTGCCGGCCTGCTGGCGCCCGCTCGTCCAGCTCCGCCGCCATCCGGGCATCAGGCCGCTCCAGTTCGCGCTGGCGGGCATCCACGCGCACATCGGGCACGACCTCGCCCTCGCGGTCGTGGACACCTGCCATGCGCTGGGCTGCGGACCGGCCGACCTGGAGGACGAGTTCGAGCAGGTCGGAGTCGTCCTCGTCGCCCTGGAGGAGCGGATCCGGGAAGAGGTGATGCCCGGCCCCGATCTGCTCCAGGTGGCGGACCCGCTCACCCATCTGATCGGCGCCTGGAGCCTGGAGCGGGCTCGCGAGGCGGCCTGGGCGGCGGCGCGGGCCCTGTGGGCGCTGCGTGGACTTCCCGAACTGGCCGAGGAGTTCACCGATCGGCTGGACGCGGCGGTCGGGTTCGCCAACCGCCTCCTGCTCACCCCGCTGCCGCTGTGAGCCGATCCGGTTCCCGTCCGGCCGTCGCCGCCTGTCGCGGCGGCAACTCCCCCGTGGCCGCTGTAGGTTCGCACGAGGTGCACATCCGGCGAAGGGGCGACAGCCATGGCGATCCGGCTCGGACTCGGTCTTCCGCAGAACAGGCAGTACGACATCGGACGCGACGTGCCCGATGTCGCCCGCGCGGCCGAGGAGTTGGGGTACGAGAGTCTGTGGGTGTACGAGCGGGCGCTGTTCCCGCTCCACACCTCCCAGGGCCTGTACGGCGTCGAGGGACTGGCCTGGCCCGACAGCTACCGCGGGGTCGCCGAACCCCTGGTCACGCTGACGCTCGCCGCCGCGGCCACCTCCCGCGCCCGGGTGGGCACGAGCGTGCTGGTGGCGCCCCTGCATCTGCCCTTCCAGCTCGCGAAGGCGCTCGCCACCCTGGACGCCGCGACCGGCGGCCGGGTGGTGGCGGGCTTCGGCACGGGCTGGTCCCTGGACGAGTACGCGGCCTCGGCGCCCCGCCCCTTCGAGGAGCGCGGCAGGGCGCTGGACGAGATGGTCGACGTCTGCCGTGCGGTGTGGGGCGCGGACCCCGTCTCGTACGAGGGCGCGACCACCCGGATCTCCTCGGCGGTCGTCGGCCCCAAGCCCGCCCGGCCGATCCCGATCCTGCTGGCCGCGAACAGCAGGGCCGCCCGGCGGCGGCTCGTGGACAAGGCCGACGGCTGGCTGCCGGTGGTCGCGGGCCCCGATCAACTGGCTAAGCAGTGGGGTGAGTTGCGGGAACTGGCGGACGAACGGGGGCGCACCCGGCCGCTGCAGGCCGTCCTGCGCGCCAACGCCGACTACTCGCCCAAGGCGCACGACGGCAAGGACCGCAGGACCTTCCAGGGCAGCGTCGACCAGATCGTGGCGGACCTCGTGGCCCACGCCGAGGTCGGCGTTCCCGAGATCCTGGTGGATCTGCAGTCCTCGGTCCGGGACGCGGAGGAGCTCAAGGACGTGGCCGCGCAGCTGTACCTGGCCGCGCGGGCGGCGGGTGTCTGAGTCCGGACGCGAACGGGGCGGGCACCGCAGGGCCCCTGGGCGCCACCGGCGCTGCGACGGGGGAGCGCCGGCCG
>NZ_JBEZHK010000040.1:0-69069 GCF_040650555.1 Streptomyces sp. NPDC048664
CGCCCGCGGACGTCGAGCTCGCCGCATGACCCCAGCAAGACCGAATCACCCCAAACCCGACAGGGGTGCCTTGACGAAGGACATAGAGGCACCCCTCTGCATCACCTGCCACTCACCTTGTGAAGGAAGAACGCATGTCCTCCGCCCCGCTCGCCTCCGTGCTGTTCGTCTGCGTCCACAACGCCGGCCGCTCGCAGATGGCCGCCGGATTCCTCCAGCACCTCGCGGGCGACCGCGTCGAGGTCCGCTCCGCCGGCTCCATCCCCGGCGACCAGGTCAACCCCGCGGCCGTCGAGGCGATGGCCGAGGCCGGCATCGACATCTCCGCCGCCACGCCGAAGATCCTCACCACCGAAGCCGTCCAGGCGTCCGACTACGTCATCACCATGGGCTGCGGCGACGCCTGCCCGATCTTCCCCGGCAAGAAGTACCTCGACTGGGCCCTCGAAGACCCCGCCGGCAAGGGCGTGGAGTCCGTCCGCCCCATCCGCGACGAGATCAAGACCCGCATCGAGGCCCTCATCGCCGAGATCGACGCCCAGCAGGAGGCGTGAACACCGTGACCCAGCCCGACCAGGTGCGCGAGGTCGTCATCATCGGCTCCGGCCCCGCCGGATACACCGCCGCCCTCTACGCCGCCCGCGCCCAGCTCAAGCCCCTGCTCTTCGGCAGCTCCATCTTCGTCGGAGGCTCGCTGACCACCACGACCGAGGTCGAGAACTTCCCCGGCTTCCCCGAGGGCGTCGACGGCCCGGTCCTGATGGAGAACATGCGGGCCCAGGCCCAGAAGTTCGGCGCTGAAATGATCGACGACGACATCGTCGAGGTCGACCTCACCGGCGACATCAAGCTGCTCACCGACTCCGCCGGCACCGTCCACCGCGCGAAGACGGTGATCATCGCCACCGGTTCCGGCTACCGCAAGCTCGGGCTGCCCCAGGAGGACGCGCTGTCCGGCCGGGGCGTATCCTGGTGCGCGACCTGCGACGGGTTCTTCTTCCGCGACCGCGACATCGTCGTGGTCGGCGGCGGCGACACCGCGATGGAAGAGGCCACCTTCCTCACCCGCTTCGCCCGCTCGGTCACCGTCGTCCACCGCCGCTCCACCCTGCGCGCCTCCAAGGCCATGCAGAACCGGGCCTTCGCCGACGACAAGATCTCCTTCGCCTTCGACAGCGAGATCGCCGAGATCAAGGAGACGAACGGCATGCTCGGCGGCGTCGTCCTGCGCGACGTCTTCACCGGCGCCACCCGCGAACTGGACGTGACGGGCCTGTTCATCGCCATCGGCCACGACCCGCGCACAGAGCTGTTCACCGGCCAGCTCGAGCTGGACAGCGAGGGCTACATCCAGGTGGCCTCCCCGACGACGCGTACGAGCCTGCCCGGGGTGTTCGCCGCCGGCGACGTCGTCGACGACACCTACCGCCAGGCCATCACCGCCGCCGGCACCGGCGCGGCCGCAGCCCTGGACGCCGAGCGCTACCTCGCCGCTCGCGGCACAGCCGAAACTGAGCCGGCAACCGCTGCCGTCCCGGCCTGAGCGGTACTCGCAGGCGGGGCCGTCCGGAAGCTCCGGGCGGCCCCGCCACTGTCGTTCCCGCCGGTGGCCGTCACCGGGGGAGCTGTGAGGTCTTCTCCGGGTGGGCCACCCCGACGTAGTGCATGGCGGTCTTCTCCGTGATGCCGAACAGGCGCATCAGCTTCAGCGGATCGCCGGTCTCGAACGCCTCGTTCAGGATCCGGTCCTGTCGCAGGCCGTCCAGCGTGAATCCCTTGGGCAGGTGCCGGTGCAGCATGGTCATGCTGACCGGCGGGTGGTCGGGGTCGAGTGCGGTGCGCTGGCTGACGAGCAGGTGGGGGTTGGTCGAGGCGGGCCAGCGGCGGTGTCGGTAGGTGAGCCACTCAGCGGCGAGGCCGTGGGTGAACTCCTCGATGTAGAGGGTGTGGCGCAGCAGGCCGCGGCGGGCTTCGAGGGTGCCGTGGGCGAGGTTGAGGTCGCAGGTGAGCAGCGTGGGCATCTCGTGGCCGGGCAGGGCGTGGACGGCGGTCAGGGCGACGATGAGCCGGCCGAGCGGGGTTGTGGCACGGTCGAGGAGCGTGGCCAGGAGGTCTGAGGGCACGGACTTCGGGATGCCCTTGAGGTCGCCGACGGGCAGAGTGCGGGTGGGGTCGCGGAAGACGACGCGCTCTTGGCGCAGGGCCTTGAACAGGCTGCGCAGGCTGATGGCGAGCTGGCGGCGGGCGCTCCCGGTGAGATCGTCGACAGCTGTGGTGGCGTGGTCGCTGGTGATCTGCCGCAGTGTCGTGATGCCGCTGCGACTCCAGGCGGTGAGGACTGGCTGGAGAGAGGCGAGGTAGCGGCGGATGCCGTCGTAGCTGCGTGCCTCGTGCTCGCGCCGGCCCTGGCCGCGCAGGACCTTGACCCACAGATTCACCTCGTCGGCGACGGTCGGCGGCAGTGTGGCGATGGTGGCCTCGACCCACATCTCGTCCGCGTCTCGGTGCAGCTCGGGGTCCTCGACCAGCAGGCCCCGGGCGGCGAGGAACTGGCAGACCCGCTTGGCCGCGAGGTTGGGGTCGAGCAGAGCGAGGTCGTGGACGTCGCGCTCCTGGAAGAGGGTCTCGGCGCCGAGCCAGTACACCAGGATCGTCAGAGTGCGGATGTCCTTGCGGTAGGCGGGATCCTGCCGGCCGCGGCGCAGCCGATCCAGTTCCTCGGTCAGCGCACAGGCATCGCTGGTCAACGGCAGGTCCCGGTAGCTGCGGCGGCGTAGGCGGGCCATGACCGGCGACCAGTCGCGCCGCATCCCGAAGAGCGGCTCCTGCCCGCGGGCGGCATGCAGGGCGGACACGTCCTCATCCTCGCCGTCCGCCGGTGCGGATTCGGCGACCGGGATCAACTGGGCCTGGCCGGGAACCCCGCGCGGAAGGTCGATGACCAGCTGGGTGGCCCGCACCGCAGCCGGGCCCGAGCCGTCCAAGTGCCGATAGAGGCGACAGGTGCGGCACCGGTCGCCGCGCAGAGGCAGTTCGTCCCGCCGGCACCGGACGCACCGGCCCGCAGGGTGCAGCTCGCGCCAGTGACGGCACGGATCGCAGCGCAAGCCCCGCTTGCCGGCGGCCAACCAGGCATCGCAGTCGCGGCATGACCGCGCCACGGACGGCGGCAACGGCGCCGGGGCCGTGATGTAGGTGGTGGTGGGCTGGTTGGTGGTGGAGAACCGCATAGGCTCCGGTGCCGGGTCGAGCAAGCCGGCCCGCAGCAGGACCAGGCGCACCGCGTCCCCGTTGGACGGCAGATCCCGAAGCATCGGCTCCGGCAGCCGCACGGCACCCTCGGCCTCCCGCACGGCCAGCGCGAGCCGGAGCATCTCGGCGATCTTGTGCTGCCAGCCCACGGACATGCCGTGCTCGGCCGCCATCGCCTCGATCACCGGGCGGCATTCCTCCCATCCGGCCACCGGCCAGCTGACGATCGCGCTGACCGTGGCGTCAGTCAGCGCCCTGGGCACCGTGAACAGCGCAAGCTGGCCGCACACCTGCGCCTGCAACACCGGCGCCCCGGCCGGGGCAGCGCGCTGCTTCCGGAGCTTGATCCACCACCCCTGCCCCACCTTGAGCCCGTTCTTCGTGCGCCGGCGCAGCGGCCGGGCGTCCGCCGACCGGTCGCCGTACATCCCGCCGACGATGAGCTGGACCGGCCGCGGCCGCGCCTCCGCAAGACCCAGGGCCCACTCAGCGTCGTCCTCGGCCCGGATCGCCATCAGGCACGGCTTGCACAGCCCGTCCGTGTTCAGGTGCGCCTCGTGCCGGCATCGCGGGCACACCCCGACCTCGGGATACCGCCTCGCCCAGGGCCGGCACCCGTCGCACACCCGGTTCCAGTGCACCACCAGCCAGCCCAGACACACCGGGCAGCTCCGCGCCCGCCCCTCTCCACGCCCCACTGCTACCGGCCTGCCGTTCAGTTCGGCGGGAGCGAGCGCGGCCCGGCACCCCGACGGCTGCGCGGCACCGGCCGGAGCTGGCCCGCCGCCGGCTGCTCCTCGGCGCCGACCGCGCGCTGGCCGGACTCCGGCGCCGCCTGGGCGTCGGCGAGCGGCTCGGCCTGGAGAAGGTCAGCGACCGTGCAGTTCAGCGCGGCGCACATCTTGTCCAGGTCCTCCAGGCGCACGGTGACCGGGGTCCCGCCCCACAGCGCGGCCACCTTGCTCAGCGACGGATTGAACCCCACCTGCTGGAAGGCGGCCAGCACCTCGGTCGGCCGCCACAGGTCCCGTTGCGCGGCCACCATCCGAAGGTTCCACTTCACCGTAGGTTCCCCTTGTCCATCACCAGTCGTTGAGCCGCCCGGGAGCTCGCGGTCAGGTTCGCGTGCTCAGGGTCGGCGTGAGCGGTCGCCATGTACCGAAGTGTCGTGGTTGCCCAGTCGTGTCCGAGGACCTTCTGCACTTCCCACAACGTCATCCCGCGCTCGTAGTTGTGGGTCGCGCAGGCGTGACGCAGCAGGTGCGGGAAGAGGTCGGTGACCGGGCCGGTCATGTAGTTCGCGGCCGCCGTGTGCAGCGCCTTGCGGAACGTGGACGGCACGATCGCCGGCGCGATCGGCAGGTTCAGCGAGGCGACCGCGGTCGGCTTGCGCTCCGAGGGCCACAGCGGCGCCCGCGGGTGTTCGATGTCGTCGCCGAACTCGCCGCGGATCTCCTCGATGTACCACCACAGCAGGGCCCGACCCTCCTGGAACATGTACGCCTCGCGCGGCCGCGGCCCCGAGCCGTGGGCGCCCTTGCCCAGTACGACGAACCGGCCCCACTGCCCGTGCTCCCAGTGCAGGTCGCCCATGCACACGCCGCACAGCTCCGCGGCGCGGACACCGGAGAGGTAGGCGACCTTGGTCATCACGTAGTCGCGGCAGGCGACCAGGTACTTCCGGGCGTTGGGCAGGTCCTCGCGCCACCGGCCGAGGAAGTCGCGCATCGCCGTCTGCGACGGCGGGATCCGCAGGCCGAAGTCCCCGCGGTGCCGGGGCCTGTTGAACGGGTCGATCGGCGACTCGACGGTGGCGCCGAAGCGCCGCATGATCTCGCCGGCGTATCGCTGCTCGAGGAACGCGAAGTACGCGTCGATCTTGTTGATCTTTCCTCGCAGCGTCGATGCTGCCCGCTTGCCCGGCCCGGCGAAGTAGCGGTCGACCTCACGCGGAGACAGCTGCCACGGCACGGTGCCGTAGTACTCGCAGACCTCCACCACGGGCTTGAGCAGGCCGTCGAGCGTCGTCGGCGCCAGACCGGCCGCGTCCCGAGCCCACTGGTACTCCGAGAGCGTGTCGAGGAAGAAACTCTCCTCGTCGACGGCGGACATGCGGGCTTGTCGGCGGCGCTGCAAGGTGACGACGTCCGCCAGCCCCGACTCCACCGAGACCGCGGCCGGGTCTACTATCGCGCTGGCGTCCGCGATCGGGCGTACCAGCGTCAGCACGCGACTTTCGGAATCTGACACGAACCGGGAAATTACAGGGACTACTCGCAGAATCTGCGAGCTACAGCTGAGATCTCACACCAACGTGTGAACGCCGCCGAGGGCGCGCCCTGCCTGCTGAAATGCAGCTTCGGAAGCCCAGACAGGGGCAGGGGAACCCGCGCGTACTCCACTAGGGAGCACCTGGCCGTCCGGCAGCACGACGATTGTCCTCGCCGTGCTGCGGCCCGTGTAAGTTGCGGAAAGGGCCTGGTAGATGACCCCTAGGTGCCCTCGGGGGGAGCCGGCCGTGCGCCCGTCCGGCAGGGTCCGAAGCCGTGCGACGGGGTCCGCGTAGGTGACCACTCCCCGCACGCCGTGGCCCGCGGCCAGACGCAGTGCCCCCGCGACCGTGAAGCTCTCCCCGTTGCTCGCCACCGAGGGGGACAGGCACACCCTCGACATTTCCAGTGCCTCCGTATACGGCTCCAGCGACGGGAAAACCCTGGTCAAAGCACGGCGGCTCATCGGGACGCCCAGGACGACGACACCCACCAGCAGTTGGCCGTCGACCACCTGGCCGTCGTCGCCCCCTGCGGGCTCGAGGTCCACCAGCCCGAACCGGTGGACTGCCGGCGGCCACCCCGACAGGTAGTGGTTGGCCTGGATGTACTCCCGGGCGGGCGCCTCCGCCAGCTCGACCACCGCGTAGCGGCGCCGGTCGAAGCCGCCCTGCGACGTATGGACCCACGTCGGCACACCGCGGCTCCACCGCTGAGCCCAGCCCTCGGCGCTGCCGGCAGCCATGGCCTCCCACCGAGACGGAGCGGGCCCGAGCGGCGCGCTCACCGCTCCTGCCCGGCTTCGGCCCGCGCGGCGAGACGGATCTGGGAGAGACGTTGCTTCATCTCCCCGATCCCGCCGGCTCCGGCGAGCGGCGCCTGAAGGTCCGGCCAGGAGTGCCGGGCGAGGGCCACGTACTTGCTGCCGGCCAGCACCGTCACCTCCGCCGACTCGATGCCGCGTTCCCGGACCTGCGCCTGCACGAAGTCCGCGCTGACGCTGTCGGGGTCGCCCACGGTGATGTCGTACGGGTCGATCTGTGTGGACAGGTCGAGGAGCCCGTGGGCGGCGGAGAGGATGTACTGGCGGCCGCCGTCCTGGAGCAGGGCTTTGGCCGTCTCCCGGCAGGAGCCGTGGAAGGTGCCGACGTACATCGCGCCGGCGGTCACGCGGCGGTCCTGCTTGGCCTTTCCGCAGCCGACGACGACGATCCGGAACCGGCCCGCGCCCTCGGCGCGGGCCCGCTGCCAGCCGTCCTCGGTCAGAGCACCGCCCCAGACGTCCAGCGCGTCCCGCGTCGCCTCCTGTCCACGAAGGACGTCGCGGCTCTGGTCCAGGCCGACGTAGCCGATGTCGGCGAGGGACGCCAGGGTCCGCAGGTTGACGGACTTGGGCAGCAGCCCGATCGGGTCCCTGGCCCCGGCGAGGAGGGCGCGGCGCTGGGCGGGGGTGATGCGGGGTGTGAAGGATCCGGCCGTACGCGGCCGGTCCGCGGCGCCTGACGTGTCCGTGGCGCTGTTGCGGGGGTGGTCGATGGTCATCGTGTTCCTCGTGATGGGGTCGGAGCCGGTGGGGTGTCGGCCCAGCGGGCGGGCAGGGTGGTGTCGCCGTCTTCCTCGCGGCGCTGGTCTTCCAGGTCGGCGGCGCGGACGCGGCTGCGGTGCCACTGCTCGGCGGTGTGGCCGCTCGGCCGACAGCACCTTTGTCGGGGCGTGGCCTTGCACGTGGGGCAGGTCAGGGACGCCGGGCAGGTGTCGCCGATGTCCTCGCCGTCGCAGAAGCCGCAGGGCGGGGCCGTGGCCGGCAGTACGCGCCCGGCCACATCGACGAGGAGACCGGCCGCGCGCCAGGCGCGTTCCTCGGCTCTCGTCGACGGCGGCCCGAAGCTCTGGCGGTTCACGCTCCGCCTGTCTCGGCTGCCGGATCCGCGCGGACGAAGGACTCGCCCTCGGGCCAGATCGCGATGATCTTGTGGTGGGACAGGAACTCCTTGGCGACCGAGCCCGGCTCGGCGGTGAACAGCAGTGCGCGGCGGGCCGGGGCGAAGAATCGCGCGCAGTCGCTGATCACTCCGTACGCGGCGATGAGGGCGCGGTAGTGCGATCGGTGACAGGCCATCACCACCTCTCCGGCAGTCGCGTCGAAGAGGTCGGTGGACGCCAGGACGGGATCCGTGACGACGCGGTGCCGCAGGACACGGTGTCCCTTGGCCGTCAGGTGGAAGAGGTAGGCGGTCAGGACCGAGTCCTCGAAGCGGTCGGCCTCCTCGTCGTTGTCTCGGCCGGGCTGGGGGCGGGCAGGATCGGAAGGGGCCAGGTAGGCAACGTGCGGACTGTCGGTGGTCATGGTGTGGGCGCCTCGGGAGTCGGGTGAGGCGGCGCCGCGGCGACGGCGCGGCGCAGCATCCTGAAAAGAGAGGGTCAGTTGGGCGGTGGGGCGCATTCGCCGCGGTGCTGGGGCCAAGGGGATCCCGGCACGGGCCGCGGGTGAGAAGACCTGAACTGGCCGACGCCATCGCGGTGGGGAACTGGCCGCGAGAGACGAGCACTATCCCGGCGCACACCTGCGGATGGGGGCGGGATCAGCCGCGACGGTACGTGCCCGGCCTGCCCAGGACTGTTTGAGGTCAGGCCGTAGCCGTCAGCTTCGATCACCCACCGCTCGACGGCAGCGGTGCCGCCCGGTCGAGCTTCGAGTACCGCTGGCTGACCTCGCGCGCCGAGTACGTGACTGGACGCCGGTCCTTCTCGTGGACCGTGACGACGATTCCGTCCGGAGACTCATCGAGCCCATCGACCCAGACGTACTGGAAGTACCCGCCGGCGGCGCTGTAGTGCATGAGGCGGTCCCCAGGGCCGACGGGGGCCTGGACTGTGCCGCCGGTGTACCGCTTGTAGGGCACGAGGACCTGCGGGACCCCTTCCGGCGCTGCCAGGGCGCGATCGGTCAGCATGTCGGTCACGTGCTCCCTGATCAGCGCGTATAGGGCCCGGGGCGGCGGGTTCTCTGTCGCGAGTGCCACGAAGGCCAGTCGGAGCCCTTCGTCGTCTTGGGCAGGCGGGCATGCGCGGGTATCGGCGAGGGCGAGGACCTCTTCGGCGTACCGATGGGCGATGCGTCCGCGGTGCAGCTGTGCGGTGGCGGGGGAGTTCGCGGCGACGCACTCAGGACAGGTCAGGGGAGCGTCGGTGACGCGCGCCGGGTCGAGCTTCTCGTAGTGGTGGACGACCGCGTACCGGCCCGCGTCGCAGGCCACGTCAATCATGAAGCCGGTGTGGCTGTTGAGTAGGCCCTCGTGAACGGCGTCGTCGTGGCCGATGAGGTTCTTGTGGTCCATCTCGTCTCAACCGCCCCCAGGGGCGGCGTCCTCGCCTTCGGTGTGTACGTCGGTGGTTGGCTGGACGACTTGTGGTCCGGCGGCACGGGCGCGGTGCGCGCTGTGGCCCCGCGCCCGTGCCGTCGGGCTCATTCGCTCAGGTAGAAGGTCACGCCACGGCACACGAAGCGGATCGGCCCCGTCGCGTTGATGGCCAGCTGGTACGCCTCCTCCTCGGAGACCGAGCCCGGCTCCGTCACGATCTCGTCGAACCGGGTCTGGCCCTGGAGGTAGCGGATCAGCTCGTACTTGGCCTCCGGCCCGTCGAGCGGGAACGTCGACCCGCGCGGGGGGTGGTAATCGGTCAGGCCGCGCCCGATCCATCCGGCCGAGAGCCGGACCGGCGCGGGGAAGGGAACGCGGTGCGCGAGGTGCCGGGCGACGGCCTCGTGGGCGCGCTGGTCCCACATCCCGTTCCAGACGTCGCTCGCGTTCTGTGCCTCCTCGTCGTACGCGGCCAGAGCCCGGCGCATGTTGAGGTACTCGTTGCCCTCCCGGAAGTGCCGGGACGTGGCCCAGTTGCCGTCCGCGTCGAAGCCGTCGTCCATCGACTGCCCGTCGTGCTGGCGGCCGACCATCCAGTGCCCCGTGGACTCCTCCACGCCGAGCCACACGCCCTCGAAGGAGCCGCGCCACGCCCGCCGCGCCTGGTGGACCACGGTCCAACCCTGGTGCTGTCCACCGGTCTTGATGCGCATGCGTGTCTCCTGGGCCTGTCTCGTCGGAAGGGGAGGGCGCGGGGCGCTCAAGCCGGGAGGCGAGCACCACCAACGAGAACCACAGTACACATGAGAATACTAATAAGCAACATTGCTTGTGCTCGTCTGAGCGATCCGCGCCCGCGGGAACCCGGAGTCCGTCAGGACAGGGACCAAGAACTCCCCTTCTCCGCAGCACGGCTGGTGGCCGGCCGCAGGGCGGGATAGGCGCCGGCCAGGACGTCCTCGGCGAGAAGGACGGGCGGGCGCGAGTAGACGAGTGTCTCCTCGCCGTCGCCGGACTGCACGACGGCCAGATCCGCATGCCTGTCCGCGACTTGGTGCAGGGCGCGGCGGAGGTCGGCGGTGCCGGTGAGAAGGAGCCGGCCGGGCCCCAGGGGGTCGGAGGCGAGCCGCACCAGGCTGACGGAGCCGGCCGCGGGGCTGGCGGTCCGGGCCGCGAAGGTCAAGCTCGCGTACGCCTGGACGGGCGCGGGGCAGTGGCGGCCGGCCATGCGGCGCAGGGCCACGAGGTGGCTGCGGTCGGCTGTGCGGTCGGCGGGCGGCTCGGGGTCGAGCAAGTGGAGGGTGCGGAACGGGTTGGAGAGCTCGTCCTCGATGTTCGCGGCGGTGGGGTCGCCGGGCGCGTACATGCTCACCAGGCAGGCGATGTCCGAGGCGAGTACCGACGCGGCTGGGATCCTGTGGCCGGCCGCGTCGGCGGCGGCCGCCAGGCGCCCCTGCAGCTCCGCGCGGCTGGACCGGCTGAACGGGGAGTACCCGAAGAGATACCGCCAGGTGGGCACGTGACACGGTTCGGAGCTCATCAACCACCAGTGCAACAGCCAGAGGCTGGCGTCGAGTTCGAGGTAGGGGTCGACGCCGGTTTCCTCGTCCAGGAGCCAGTGGGCGCGGTCCGTGGGCACCAGGTCCTGGCCGTTGCGGGCGGCCAGTCCGAAGGCCTGGGACCAGAAGGCCATGGACGGGACCATGCTCTTGCCGACGCCGAGCACGATGGTCGCGTCGGGGCGGCGCAGGGCGGTTGGATCCTGGAGCAGGGCGTCGTAGACCTTGCGGAGCCACCCGTAGCGCGGTGGGTAGCCGCGGTGCCGGCCGAAGCCGGGCAGGCAGTCGGTCAGGGGAGTGCGGTTCGGCACGGTGGTCCTTTGCTCAGTCGAGTGAGAGGGGGCTGCGGTCGGAGAGGGTGAGCCGGGCGACGAGACGTGCGAGGGAGTGCGCCCAGTCGGCGGGGGGGTCTGGAATGAGGAGGTCCTCGCTCCAGACGGTGCCGTCGCCGATGAGCGGCCGACTGGTCAGCCGAACCTGCCTCGGACCGGCTGCGGCGGGGGAGAGGTCGAGTTCGTAGGACCGGGTCTCGGTGTCGATGTACCAGGACAACAGGCCCTCGGCGTCGAGGCATCCGCAGGTCAGCACGTACACGCTGGTACGGCTGGGTGCGGGCATGACGGCGCGCAGCGCCCGGGCTACGGCCTGGCTGTCGCTGTGGTCGTGGACTCGTGCCACGGTTCCTCCTTCGGGCCCGGCCCACGAGGCGTGGGCCGGGGCGGCTACCTGCTGGTCGTGAGGGCGTCCAGCAGCTGCTCGGTGGTGCGAGTGGCGATGGCGAAGCCGATCAGTTTCATGACGTCGTCGCGGTGGCGCGCCATGTCACGCTGCCGGGCAAGGGTTTCCTCGGCCAGGTCGGGCTGTGCGAGGACGTCGCCGCATCCGACGACCGCGCGGGGGCCCAGTTCCCAGACGAGGGTGTTGACGGCGGCTCCAGCGGCGGCCAGGGGGTCGAGTTCGAGCATGACCCAGCCGCGCTCCGCCGGGTCCTCGCCGTCGCGGCGCAGGTCCTGCGCCGCGGAGCGGAAGAGCCCTCCGGTTCCGGCGGCCGGCTCGAGCGCCCACTCACCGCGGTGGTGGGGTCGCTTTCCTGTGCCGCCTTCGTCGGCCAGCATCGCGGCGATCAGATCGCCGACGTCGGGCGGAGTGTGGTACTCGCCGAGGCTGCGCCGGGAGTGATGGTGGCGTAGGGCTGTGATGACCCAGGACATCAGGTCGATCCGGGACCGCTCGGCGGGGTCGGTGTCTCCCGTGTGCCGGAGGACTCCATGGCGCAGCGCGGCAAGGGCCACAGCACGCACGCCCGCGAGGTGGGTGTCGTGCAGGTCCTCCCTGGTCCAGTCGAACAGCGGGCGGGCGGTGGCCCAAAGGTCGGGGCGGAGGCCGTAGTAGTAGTTGGCGCTATCGGCCAGGCCGCGGACCAGGACGCGCGGGGGTTGCGCGGCGATGTACGCGGCGATCGTGTCGGCGGCCGCCGCACCGGGGGACTTCTGGGGCCACAGGGCGAGGGCCGCGACGACCCCTGCGGGGATGTCGAGGCGGCTGCCGCCGGCGGCGTGCCAGGCTTCGGCGACCGCTTCGCCGAGGACGGAGCCGGCGCTACGGCTGACGGTGATCGGAGGACAGTCGGTCGTACCGGCGTGCCGGGCGCAGCTCGGGTCGGTGCAGTTCCGAGCCCTGTGGGTGAGCATCTGGTCAACGGCCTCGGTCACGAGGGTGGCGGTGGAATCAGCAGCGGGCATGAGGGTTCCAGGGCATGGGTGGGTGGTGTGTTTTGGTCAGGAACAGGAAGCCGGTGCCAGGTTCGCGAGCGGGAAGGCGTCGTCCGCAGCCCCGGACCTGCACGTTGTGGTGATGGATGGCGTAGGGGCGTCAGCCGGCTCGTTCAGAGGACTCCGCGGCGGGCCAGCTCGGGCTCGCACAGGGAGCACGTCCCGCACGGCGCGCGCTCGGCGCATCCCGGCTGCGGGAGGGCGTCGCCCTTGTCGTCCCCGCGACGGACGAACTTGGGCCACTCGCGCTCGTACAGGAACTCCCCGGCCCACTCCCGGGACTGGAACCCGGGGATGCGCGAAGCGTTGTTGGCCGTGTCCGGCTGGGCGACCCACGTGGTGGTGCCGTCCGGGAGGGCGTGTTCCCACACGTACCCGTACGCGGTGGTGCGGTCGGCCTTGCTCACCACGAGGAACCCGCGGGTGTAGTCGTTGTGGGCGGCCTGGAAGTCGATGTGCTGGGCGAGGCCGGGCAGCATGATCACGTCTCCGTGGTGAGGCGGGTGCGGGTGGTGGAGAGGGATCCTGACCACGAGCCCGGGGCCCGCCGCCTCTTGGCGTACGGGACCGCGTGGGCTCCGGCGGAAGGGCCCTGGGCGCGTGGTCGGGAAGATCAGGTGTTCCGCGGTGCGGCGGAGGCCGCGGCGTACTTCACGCACGCGGGCATGGACTCGCGCAGATCTGGGCCGCGCAGTCCGCGGCTTCCGCGAGGCAGAAGCCCGCACTTGAGACGCTCTCGACCGTCACCGAGCCGCTTCAACACGGTGTTGGCGCAGCCTCCGCAGACGGCGGGCGGGTTGTCGAGATCGGCGCCGAGGAGCGGCACCCGAGTCGCGGGGTGTTCCCCGCGGTCGAGGTGCATGCGTATCGAGCCGCGGCCCGATCGAGCCGGGGCGGGGATCAGGGGCGTGGTCATGGTCCAGGTCCTTCCAGGTGGGATCGTTCGTGGGGGGCAGCGGCACCGGGGCAGGGTTCGGCTACTTGGCCTTGCGCTGGTCGACCCGGTGGGCCTGCGATGCCGCGCGCATGACCTCGTCGAAGTCGAAGCCGAGGTTCTGGGCGTAGGCGCGCAGTTCGTTGAGCAGCACGTGCAGCGCCTTCGAGAAGGTGGGGTAGGGGTCCTCTGCCATGTGCACGCGGAGGGCGGCAGCGGCGTCGCTGGCGTGCACGTACACGTCGAAGAGGTGGTCTGCGGCGGCCGAATCGTCCGTGTTGTGGATCGGCGCGACGGACGGGTCGAGGTTCGGCATGGCGGCCAGGGGCCGTTCGTCCAGTCGCGCCTTCGCGTCGCCGTCGAGGCAGCGTTCGATGTCGGCGCGCATGTGACTGGCCAGGTGCATCAAGTCGGTGGTGACGTCCACCAGGGTCAGCCAGACGTCGGCCCATCCCCTCCGGTAGGCGAGAAGGGCGGCGTCTACCTCTGCCTTGTGGGCGACAGCAAGCATGGGAGGACTCCAGAGCAGTAAAGGGGCTTCGTGCGGCGTGGACTTGGAGGTCCGCCAGCGATGCAATCAATCTACATACTGAAATACGAATACGCAACACCATAGATGGTTGTGAACGCTTTCCGGCTCGCCCCGAGGGCGAGCCGGGCGATCACGTATCCGGGCCCACCGTCCGAGCTCTCGGGTAACGGCGCACCGGCCGCCTCGCTGGAGCCTTCTACTTGCCGGCGCCCCTGCGCGCCCGCTGCTGGGCCGGCAGCTGCCGGCGGGGCATCGTGCCGACGAAGACCAGGAGCGCCGTCAGTGCCACCCCGGCCGCAATGACCGCGCCGACAAGACTGGCGGGCTCCAGTACCCACACGCTGACCAGGGCGACGACTGCGCTCGGCGCGCCCCATCGCAGCGCCCATCGGACCCACGGGCTCGGGCTCTTGCCGTCGACAACCGGCATCAGTTCCTCCTTGGTTCTGGATGCCGGCTGATACCTGCATCCGTGGGTGAGTTCTGTCGCCCGGGAGGCCAGACACCCGGGCTGTGATCGGCTCAGGCGCGGAATTGCTCCCCGTCGAAGTACGCGCCACGCTGCATCCGGGTGTTGGGAAGGATGCCCGAAACGACCGGGGAGGTAAGGCCCGGGACGTCGACGAAGGTCGTGTATCGGTCCAGAAGCCGGGCGGCCACCCGGGTATCGCCCCATCGGTGCCCGACCGCGTTCAGGGGGCCGAGGGCCACGTTCAGGCCGTCCATGATGGAGAAGCCGAGACCTTCGTAGTAACTCTCCAGCTCCGGGAAGCAGTTGAGGGTCAGCAGTCCATAACCGGCGCGCGTGAAGCGGCGCACGGAATGCCGAATGAGTTCGGCCCCGATGCCTCGCCCGCGCTGCCCGGGATCTACCGCAACCGCGGTGACGATCGCGGTCCGTTCCGCCAGAAGGTGCGCCAGCGGCACGTCGATGCCCGGATGGTCGAAGAGCCACAGCGGAACGCCTCCGATGAGGACGCCGACCGCCCCGCCTTCGTCGTTTTCGGCCACGACCATCAGGGCCCGGAAGTGAGAGAGGGGCCCTTCCTGCGGCAGGGACAGGTTCGGCCGCACGTCCTCGAATGCGTCGGGATCGTCGGGGTTCACGTCGGCGAGGAGCCGCATGACGGCGTCCGCGTCGGTGGGTGCCGCGTCGCGGAGGGTGATGCCGGGCAAGCGTGTGCGGGTGGTACCCATAGTGACTCCTGGGGCGGTGTGAGGCGCAGTGCATCGCCTCTCGGGTGGCGGAAGGGAGGGCCGCCGGAGGGGTCCTCAACGGCGGCATGGGCTCTGAGGCCGGGCCGACCGGAGCTGAGAGCTGCCGGGCGGCCCGGATGGCTGTGCCGGGGGACGTCAGTAGATGTGGCGGCCGTCAGGGACTGTCCGGCCGATCAGGCGCCAGGGCGGGCCGTCGTTCAGGACGCCCATCGGGCACCGATCCGGCTGGTGCGTCGACAGGTCGGCCTCGATGGCCGTGTACCAGTGCCGCGTGAGCGGGCACCGCGTCCCGCGTGCACAACCCGGCCGCTCCGCGACGAACACGTGGTGGACGTCCGGCGAAGTGGGGAGGGATCGGCGGAACGCGTCCGAGATGCGCTTGCCGTAAGCCGACGGGCTCTCGCCCCGGTACCGTCCCCATACCTGGATGCCGTAGACGAACTGGGTCTGGCCGTCGCGGTCGAGCCGCCAGCGCAGCACGGAGCCGTAGCGCGGGCTGTCGGGCCTGGACTCGTCTGCGCCCGCGGGCACTGCTCCGGTCATGTCGAGGACGGTCTGGCCGGTCCCGGTGAACGCCTGGGGCACGGCCAGCGCCCAGTACGAGGAGGCGTGCTTTCCCCACGGATGCAGCCTCCGCCGCCGGTACTGCGTCCCGGCCTTACGGCGCTTTATGAGCGGCTTGTTCCGCTTCATCTGTATCAGTCCCCCGGATGCGCTGGGACGGCGCGGCGCCTGGAGTGGCGGCGCTCGTCAAGTGGGTTGGTGTGGCGGGGCGTTGGCCCGAACTAAGAATGACAATACACAGTGAATCGAGAATACGCAACATCTCAAGTAGTGGTGTCCCCGCCGCGCCGTGCGAGGTCCGCACCCGCTTGAAACCGGTCCCAGGCAAGCCGGTTGTCGACCGCGTCCTCGATCGCTCTCCAGACCAGCCCTCTCGCGGGGTCCTCCGGAACGTGGGGCTCTCCGCGGTTGCCCCGGATCACCGTGACCGTGTCGCCGACCGGTGGGCGGGCCCGGTGGACGAGGATGCAGGTGGGTGTTCCGTGGCCGGGGATGTAGACCCCGGAGGTATCGATGATCCAGCGTGCGTCGAAGCGGGGGAGGAACTCGGTGATGTACCGCTTGCCGAACTCCCGCTTCATGAACGAGTTCGCGGTCAGCTGCGCCACGAAGCCGCCCTGGACGGCCAGGTACTCGAGCATCAGCGCGGTGAAGGGCAGGGCCAGCGAGTACTTGCCGGCCGCCACCTGCGGGTACGCGGCGCGGACCTGGTCGCGGACGGCAGGGTCCTTCGGGGTGATGTACGGCGGGTTGGCCACGCACGCGTGGTAGGCGCCGGCGGCGAGCAGGGGCTCGGTGCGGTCCAGCAGGGAGTCGGCGGCGGCCACGTTGACGGGCCACGAAGCCGGGACCTGGTCCAGGCTCACGCCGAGGACGGACGCCGAGCACGCCAGGAGCCGGTAGGCGGTCAGCGCGGCGGCGTACGCGTCAAGGTCCACGCCCGACACCGCTGCCAGAGCCCGCTCGACGGCCCGCGGCCCGTGCCCGACCGGAGCGGAGCGGCGGCCGCGGATCGGCGGGACGCGGGCCATGTGGAACGCGGCGACCGCGATGTGCCCGGTCCCGCAGGCGGGGTCGATCATCCGGACGTCGGCCGGCCCCCACTCCTCGATGGCCGGCTCCAGCGACAGGCGCAGCAGGAGTCGGGCGACCCAGGGCGGGGTCTGGCACAGGGCGCGCCCCTTGCGGGCTTCGTCGGACAGCAGCTGGTAGGCGTCGCCCAGTGCGTAGCCGTCCACGCGGCGCTCGTCTTCGAGGGCGGGGTGCCGGTCCCAGAACTCCTCGATGGCGGTCCAGGCTGCGGAGCCGAGCGGCTGCTCCCACAGCGGCAGTACGGCCGGATCGGCGAGAGGGGCCAGGGCGGGGTGGCAGCCGGCGAGACTCTCCAGGGACTTCAGCAGGCCGTCCGGACCCGGCGGGCGTTCGTCGGCCGGAGCCAGGCCGTGCTCGTGGGCATGCCGGACGAGGGCCGCGGCGTGGCTGAAGAGGGCGGCCGTGCGCCGATCGCCGGTGTCGCGCGCGACCGCGGCGGTGAGTCTGTCGTAGGCGGCGGGGGGCAGGGTGCGTGTGGTCATCTCTCCTCGCAGGGGGGATCGGGGGGACTACTGGCCGGCGGTCATCGCGGCCCAGACACCGGCGAAGCCGGAGCGGGCCTTGTCCTGCACGCCGGCCGGGGCGGTCACGTAGAAGTCCTCGACCGTGCCGTAGGTCTTGGCGTCCGGCCGGACGCGGGTGCGCACGCGGTCGATGCCGGCGCCGTGGGCTTTCGTGGAGTGCTCGACGGGGCGGTCCAGGGCCGTGGCGGCGTTGTGCAGGAAGGTGCCGACTTCGGAACGGCTGCCGGTGCGGACAGTCTCCACGGACCGGTAGACCGTGCCCTTGAAGCTGCTGTCGCGGCACTCGGGCTTGGAGCAGCGGTCGCCGTGCGCGGTGTGGCACTCGGGCCGGCGGCCGGCGGTGTAGGCGCGCTGCAACCGGTAGACCGCCCACGGCTCCTCGTCCAGCCGGGCATTGAACTGGCCGAGCGCCTCAGCGTTCTGGTCGTCGGTGACCCGCCTGAACAGGGTGTCGTCCTTGTAGAGGGAGCTGTTGTCGTTCAAGGCCATCGACAGGTACTCAAGACGCAGCACGCGCGCGGCGAGGTCGGGGTACTTCCGCAGCCGCTTCAGGTGGTCCGGCTGGGGCGAGCACACCCCAGCAAACGGGCATACCGGGCAATATGACTTGGACATGTCGATGCCGAGGCGGTCCTTGACGTAGCCCTGCACGTCCTCGCGGCCCCAGCCGAGCCTGAGCAAGGGGTAGTCCAGGGCGAAGGTCTCGTAGCCGGCCTTCTTGTTGCGCTTGGCCTGGAACTTGTTCGCCTTGACCGCGCGCTTGTACTCGTCCGCGTTATAGCCGAAGAGCTTGCCGACGGTCTGCCCGCCCGCTTGCTCGAGCTGGAGGCGGTCGATCGTCCAAGCCTTGTGCTTCTGGCTGCATACGTGACCGCCGGCGTACTGGGGAACCGTGCCGTTCTCCTCCAGTTCGTCCATGAGCGTCCATGGACCCCGGCTGAACACCTTGCCGGGGTTCTTGGTGTCAGAGAGGACTTCGACACCTGCCGAGTCGGGGCGCCCCGCCCGCGCGACCTGCGTGTACCGAATGCCCTTCTCCCGCAGCAACGGCAGGACGTGGTTCTCGACGTCGGCGATCGTGTCGGGAAACTCGAACCCGGTCATCGCCGTCACGATCGAGAAGTCGGAGAAGTCTTCGGCGATCCCGAAGGCGGTCGGATCGTTGATGATCGCCAGGGCCAGCGCCGTCGAGTCGACGCCGAGGCCGAAGTTGAGCGACTTGTGCTTCGTCGCGCGGAAGGAAGCCAGAGCCTCCGCGGAGGCGACCTCGGCCGGAGCCGGTCCGCCGGACGACGGCGTTGCGGGGACGGCATCGAGGTCGGGTTCGAACAGCGTGAGGGAAGTCATGGGCGTACCTGTGGGGGAGGGGCGGGTGCGGCTGGGAAAGGCCGCACCCGCCGGAGGACAGGAGGGTCAGGGCTGCGGCTTCGCGGCGCGTGCGGCGTCGAGGCCTGCGGGAGTGAGGTAGGGCCGGTGCTTCGGGCCGGTGCGGCCGTCGTCGCCGTCGGTGGGCTGGCGGACGCCGTCGGCGTCGCGGTACTCGACGAGGGCGAGGCGGGCGAGGGAGGCGGCGGTGGGCCAGGTGACGTCCCTCAGCGCGCCGTCCTCGTCGGCGGAGTCGACGGCGGCCAGCTGAGAGTCGTTCAGGATCGACCGCCGTCCGGCGCCGGTGATGACGTACGGTCCGACGCCCTGCGCCTGCGCTTTCTCCGGCGGCAGCCGGTAGCCGTCGCCGTCGTTGCGGTAGACCAGGCCGTCGTCCAGGTAGACCTGGAGCGTCGTACGGCTGCCGTGCGATGCGAGGTGCCCCGAGGGATGTGCGCACGCGGCACGGAGATGCTTGGGCGCCGGCGGGTAGGCGTTGCTGGTCATCGCGGGCCCTCCAGCGCGAGGACCGGTGCCGGATCGAGCCCTGCGGCCCGCGGGCTGATCGCTGCCTTGACCTTGCGCCCGCAGCCGGGGCGCTCGCACTGCTCCGTCGCCCGGGGGTTGTGCCACTGGCAGCTCGGGCAGCTCCACATCAGCCCCGCCGAGACCGCCACCGAGGAGATCACGGCCCGCTGCTCCGGGTCGGCAGCATCCAGGAGCTGCTCCAGTACGGGGGGATGCGGGGCGTAGTGGTTGCTGTCGTCGAGGATGACCGTGTCCTCGACGACGACGCGCAGCGGCACGGTCCCGTCCGGCCGGACGACGTGCTCGGGGTCGGCGCTGTCGAGGTGGACCGAGACCCGCACGACGCCGTCCTCGGCGTCCAGGTAACCGAAGACGAGCACGCCGGCCACCTCGATGCACGACGGCCCCTGGTCATCGGCGGCGTAGAAGACCGCGGCGCGGTTGAGGCCCTCGGCCGTCCCAGCGTCGGGGAAGACGAAGTTCAGGGGAGCAATCCGGGAGCGCTGCGCCCGCCCGATCTCCTCGCAGTACAGCTCGAAGCCCTGATCGGGCACCGCATCGCCGTCGGGACCGTAGTAGAGATCGACCGCTTCGGCGTCGTCGGCCGGGGGCTCGTCGGGCACGTCGCCCTGGCCGCCCACGTTGGCCCAGCTGCCGCGCACGTGCGAGGCGAGCTCCGCGAGGGCAGCGCCTTCCGTGGCGTAGGGCGCCGTGGTGTCCTCGTGGCGGGTCCAGATGCGCAGCATCCAGACCTGCTGGCCCGGGCGAGGCCCCAGGATGGCGGAGACGGCCGGGGACCGGCCGCCGGCGGCCTCCGCGACGATCTCGGCGTGAGCGCGCTGGGCGAGTTCACGGTACGGCGGGGGCAGTTCGGCGGCGGCCAGTGAGGGGGCCAGGGCGCCTGCGATGCGCACCAGACTCTCGATGTCGGAGGGGCGGAAGCGTTCAGCGAGCACGGTCATCCTCATCGGTGGCAGAACGTGGCGGGCAAGGTGGCCCGCCAGGCGTGGAAGGGGGGAAGGGCTAGGCGCCCAGATCAAGGAGCGCCGCGACCAGGGCGAGGGCGCGCTTGCGCTCGGGGGAGACCCGCACGCGGCGGATACGCTTCGGGTCGGAAGGGAGCCGGATGCCCACGGCCGCGCCGTGTCCGTCACGGTGCAGCTCGTACTGGTCTGCTGAGAGCATCCAGGCGTCCCAGTCGTCGGCCTTGCGCCCGGCGCGCACCAGGGATTCCGCGGTGGGTGCCGTCGCCGGGCAGGAACAGGCCGGGTCGTCGCACGGACGGCCCGCCGGATGCCGGGAGATGACGCCGCCCGAACGGTAGGTGGCTCTGGTGCCGTTGAGCATCGGGCACGCCTTCTCCGAATACATCAGGCAGGGCGGGTGGAGTCCCGGTTCCGGCGCATACCCGATGCCCACGTCCTGGGGGCGGACCAGCACGTAGAACCACCGCTCCAGCGGCCGTTCGCAGATCTGGCACAGGCCGTTCTCGAAGGCCCGGGTGCGTTTGCCTGGGTCGAGCCCGCCGAAGACCGGCAGACCGTTGTGCTCGAACGAGACGTACGGGACGACCAGGCCGCCGTGCGTGGGACGGTGCGCGCACGCCGCGGGGATCGCCGGGGCGCTCACTGGGAATCACCGCCGGAGAGCTCCCAGGACGGGCGGGCGAGCTCGACCAGGAAGGTGTAGGCGGCGTCACTGGCCTGGAGCTGGCGGACGACGGGGAGCTGCCGGTACCGGCTGAGGAACTCGCCGATGGTCAGAGCGGTGTTGTGCGAGTCGTCCGGGCAGCTGCCGTGGTCGAGGGGGACCAGGCGGTCGCCCTCGTACTGCGGCCACGTGTACGCAGCGAGGAGCACGGCCTGGCTCCAGTTGCGCGGGTTGGCGCGGACCTTGACGAGCTCGGCGCCGGGCACCAGTTCCCTGAGCGAGTCGAGCGGCGGTGTCCGGCGCGGTTGGGGGGTGCTCGGGCCCATGACGGTCTCCCAGTTCGAGGCGGGCTTCGGCTGCCCGGGGCGGTGAGATGGAGGGCTGCGGGGTTCGCCACGCAGCAGTGCAGTGGCCTGGCGGCCGCCCTCACGGCGCCGACGCGGGCCGGCGTAGGGGCTGTGGGGGAGGAGTGAGCGGCCGATCAACCAGACAAAAGTACAGTACACACGAGAATCTAAATACGCAACATCATGGCGTGGGGTGTCCGCTCATCCCCTTCGGGCACGGTGAACCGGGCCGACAGCAGCGCCACACAGAGCTGCCGGATTCCTCCTTGCTCCCACAGCGCCAGGGACTCGGGCACTGCGGCCGGCCACCACTGCACCGACACTCCGTCGCGCACCACGTCGACCGCGACTCCGTACCCGTCGTCCTTGCTCCAGTCAGCCATGCGCACGTGCGGGCTCAGCACCTCAACTGCACCCTCATGAAGGCGGATCGCCTCCTCCTTCGCGCTGCGTGCCGCCTGCCGCAGAGCCTTCGCCTGTACGGCGGACACCGGACGGTAGACGGTGCTAGCTCCCTCGTCCTCCGCGAGGACGACCAGGGCTCCCCCCTGCGCCGCGAGCACACGATCCCGGCCGACTTCGGCGACCAGCTCGAGCAGTTGCTCCGCGGAGACGGCCGTGTCGAGTCCGCTCTCGGGAACGGCGGATGCCCGGTAGTGCCCGTTCCGCACCAAGTCCAGGGCGTGCTTGACGTCCAGCATGGCGCGGGCGAGCTCGGCGGAGCCGGGCCGCCCGTTCGCGGCGTATCGCGTCAGCCGCTGATGGACCAGGGCCGCTTCGCGCTCGTCGGGCTCGTCGAACTGGCTGCGGACCACCTCACGTACGGCAAGGTCGATCACCTGCGCCAGGTACCCGGCGCTGAAGGACCTGCGCCGGAGCAGGCGAAGCGCCGTCTGTTTGGACGAGCCGGTGGGGACGACGGCTGATGCCTGGGACACGAGGTGACTCCTCCTCAATTCGCCGGTCGCGAGCCGGGCTGGCCGATGTATGTGGTCCACGCTTTGTACTCGGCGGTGGTGAGAATCGGCGGCGGGACGATGGGGGCGCGCCCGAAGCACTGGTCACAGGCGTGTACGTCCGGCTCGGCGCCGGTGGCGTCAGTGCCGCGGCCCGGCAAGGCGGTGCCGCAGATGGGCAGGTTCGCCGGGACGGACGGGTCCAGCCGCAGATGCAGTTCGTGGCCGTGGAGGACCGGACGGACCGCGACGGGCTCCGGTTCGGAGGCGGGGCCGAAATGCTCCGCAAGGAACCGCACGACCAGGGCGTGAGCTGCCTGGGCCCGCTCGTCCAGGGTTCGCGTGTCCGCCAGCGGAAGCTCGGCGACCCGCAGGGGTTCCCGCATCTCTGCGGTCAGGCGGTCGACGAGGACCCGCCCCTCGGCGAGGAACTGCGGGGCGTCGCCGCGGGGGTCGTCGCTGCGCTTGCCGACCCAGATCCATGACAGGGGCACGAACACGGCGAGCTCGCTGAGGAGCCCGTACCAGCGGCTCACCGCCCACGTGGCGTAGGTGCCGCATGGCCTGTGGTGGCAGGAGCCGGCTGGCGCCTGGCAGGCGCGCAGTTCGAAGCGGAAGCCGAGCTCGGCCGCGTCCGTCCGAAGGATGCCGAGCTCCGACACACCGCCGTTCTGCCGTGTCCACCAAGCCGGTTCACCGCCTAGCAGCGGACCGGGCTCGGTGCTGCGCCCGATCCCCTGCGCCTCCGCTGAATGGGCAGAGGCCAGAGTCCGATGGGCAGAGACGACGCGGGTGCCGTCGATCACGAGGTAGTTCATCAGAAGTCTCTCCGGTCCGGCCGGGCGCGCCAGCGCCCGGCCGTCGAGCTGGGAACGCCGGGATGGAGGCCCGGCAACGGCGGATCAGGCGAGCGACTTCTTGGGGGTGGCCTTGACGGCCTTCTTCGCCGGGCCTGTCTTCTTGGCCCCCGCTCCCGACTTCTTCGTGGCGGCCTTCTTGGCCGCCGCCTTCTTCACCACGGCGGAGGCGCCGGTGAGGCTTCCCTTGGGGGCCTTCCTGACGGAGACCTCGCCGCCCTTGGGCAGCTTCTTGTCACCGTTGACGAGGTCCTTGAAGCCCTGTCCGGCCCAGAAGCGGGGGGTGGAGGTCTTCTTGACCCGCACCCGCTCGCCGGTCTGGGGGTTGCGGGCGTAGCGGGCCGGTCGGTCGACCTTCTCGAACGAGCCGAATCCGGTGACGGAGACGCGGTCTCCGGCGACGACAGCGCGAACGATGGCGTCGAGCACGTGGTCGACAGCGTCGGCGGCCTGCTGGCGACCGCCCATCTTGTCCGCGATCGCGTCGACGAGCTGGGCCTTGTTCATGGCAGAACTCCTGTAGGTGAGCGTGCACTTCGATGCCGGACGCGCGGCCGCTGATGTCCAGGGGGCGCGGTGCCGACGAAGGGAAGCAGGGCGCGTCATCCAGGACGGTCGAGCGCCTCCGGTGACAACTAAAGTACACAACGAAAAAGAAACATGCAACGCTAATCGTCATGTTGACGAAAGTAGTTCGGTCGTGTCACTCTGACGTAGCGACAGCGGGTTTGAGCGCACGGCGAGTTGACGCCGCGCTCCCCGCCCCGCCCCCCTCAGACCACTCACGCAGCACATGACCTCGGGAGAACACCCGTGAATGCCAAGCTCGTTGACCCCACGATCCCCACCCTGACCCCGGCGGCCCACCCGCTCAATGCCCACGCCACCGACCGCGCAGCCGGCGTCCTCCTCGGCGCCGCGTGCGGCGACGCCCTCGGCGTCCCCTACGAGTTCGCCCGCCGACTGGGCCCCGACGAGCAGCCCGCCATGATCGGCGGCGGCCTGGGCCCCTACAAGCCCGGCGAGTACTCCGACGACACCCAGATGCACGTCTGCATCGCCGCCGTCGCGTCCACCGGCGCCGACCTCACCAGCCCGACCGCACTCGACCAGATCGCCCGCAACTTCCACCGCTGGCGCGACGGAGGCGCCAGCGACATCGGGAACCAGACCAGCAGCGTGCTCCGCGCCGCGAAGAACCACAAGACGGGCACGCCCGCCCAGGCCATGACGGCGGAAGCCGACGCCTACACCGCCCGCACCCGGTTCAGCGCGGGCAACGGCTCGCTGATGCGGACCGGCATCGTCGCCCTCGCCTACCTGGACGACGCTGACGGAATGGTCCAGGCCGCCACCATGATCAGCTCTCTCACCCACAGCGACCCCGAGTGCGTCGAAGCGTGCATCCTGTGGTGCGCGGGCATCCGAACCGCCGTGCTGGAAGGCCACTTCGACGGAGTCCGTGATGGCATCGCGCTGCTCCCCGAGGACCGACAGGAGATCTGGCACACGAGGCTGGACGAGGCCGAGGCGAACCCGCCCCACCACTGGACCCGCAATGGGTACGTCGTCACGGCCCTCCAGGCCGCGTGGTCCGCCATCACCAATACGCCCGTTCCCGAGCTGGCCCCGGAGCGTGGATCGTTCCCCGCCCAGCACTTCCAGCTCGCCACCGAAGCGGCGGTCCGCGCGGGGGATGACACGGACACCGTGGCCGCTATCGCGGGCGCCCTCCTGGGAGCGCGCTGGGGCGTGTCCGCCATCCCGCTCGCCTGGCAGCAGGCGGTGAACGGCTGGCCCACGATGTCCGGCCCCGATCTCGTCCGCTTGGCCGTCCTGACCGCCCGCAAGGGCATGGACGACGGTGACGGCTGGCCCTCGGCCCCGCGCGTCAAGATCCCCGGCTCCGCCGGAAAGGGCTACGTCGCACAGCACCCCGCCGACGCCGGAGTCCTGCTCGGCAACCTCCCCATGACCGAGTTCGCTGGCACACCGCCGGTCGATGCGGTCGTCTCCCTGTGCCGCGTCGGGCAGGGGCCGATCTTCTCGTCGACCGACATCGAACACGTCCGCGTCTGGCTGGTCGACAGGGAAGGCGAGAACTCCAACCTCCACTACGCCCTCGACCAGGCGGCCCGCCAGGTGCTCCGGCTCCGCAAGGAAGGCAAGCGGGTCTTCCTCCACTGCGTCGCGGGCCGCTCGCGCACCCCCGCCGTGGCAGCGACGTACAGCACGCTCCTGGGAACGGACCCCCGCACCGCCCTGACGGAGGTCTGGGCGACCCTGGGCAAGCACTGGACCCTCCTGGCGCACCCGCAGCTCCACGACGCCGTGTACGAACTGGCCGGGCAGCAGCCGTACCGGCCGCAGTCCCGCCCTCGCCGCCGCTTCTTCCGCAAGCGCAGCTGACCCGGGCGACGCGCCACACCGCTGAAGCCAGAAGCGCGGCCTCCATCCGGAGGCCGCGCTTTCGTCATCGTGAGCATGAAGAACTTGACGCCCTCGTCGCCACGGCGGACAACGCACCCGGGAACACCCGACAGATCTCACCACGACGTGCGAGACCCCAGCAGGAAAGCCGAGAGCCCGCCGGTCGCCTGACCGGCGGGCTCTCTCGTTTCCAGCGACCGTCCGCCCAACCGTTCCGTGGGCTGGCCCATCTGGTCGGTCAACAGCCGGGAGCCGGTCGACAGGGCAAGGCCGCCAAGGCCTCCTAGCGCCTGGGACCGAAGCGGCCGGATCCCCTGCGGCTGAGGACGAACTCGTAGACCGTCTCGCGATACCAGTGATCCTGGAAGACCCGAGGCTTCTTGCCGTCATCGGCAGTCCGGTCGGCGAACGGGACCTGTCCGCGGGCGTGGTAGGCACGGATGGTCTCGCGCGCGAGGGCCTCGCCACGGGTAGTCATGCCCAGCACCTCGGCGAAGTCGTAGATGTCCAGCAGGTCCCGCGGATCTCCTTCGGGCAGATCGTGGACCAGGGCCGGCCCGGTTCCCTTGAAGGCCGCCCAGACATGCGGACGGTGCTTCTCCACCCACGCGTCGACCTCGTGCTGGTCATACGTACGCGGCTGCGTGCTCCGCGGCGCAGGGAAAGCCCGACGAACGACCTTGTCGCCCTCGCGCTTCTCCTTGACCTTGGTCCACTGGAGACCGGTGTACTCGGAGACGCCGTACCGCGGACCAATCATCTCCGCAGTGAGCTCCGCCTGTTCGCCCTGCGCCTCGGCGGCCGGCTCCGCCGCCGGCGCCCGGTCGGCGAGTTCCTTCTGGGCGCCGGCGTCCTCGTCGGTTGCCGACGAGTCGGCCCACGCATGGCTGGACAGCTGAGCGCGTCGTTGAGCTTTGGCCCAGGTGCTCCGGCGATTCTCGCGCACCCACTCGTCGACCTCGGCCGCGCTGTAACCTTGCTCGCCGGCCTCAGGGAACCCCTCAGCGCGAATCCATCCCCGAGCCGTCTGCCCGCTGACGCTGTACGTGGTCGCGATGCCCTGGGCGTCCAGGTGCCCGGTGCGCGCGATGGTCGAACGGTCCGGAAGCTCGCTGCCGGATGCAGGGTGCTGCTCGCTGACCGCCGGCTCCTCGGCCGTCGTCTGCCGGCGCATGCGCCGCTTACGGTTCACGAACTTGTAGGCCGTCTCGCGGTACCACTTCCGCTCCGTGACCTCCGGCTTCTTCCCGTCACCTGGCGTGCGGTCGGGGCCGGGCAGGACCTTCCTGGAGAGGTACCCACGCAGGGTGGCTTCCGGCACCGGCTCCGTCCGCCCGAGGGCCTGGCCCTCCCAGGCGCAGATGTCCGACAGCGTCACCAAGTCCTTCGGCCTGCCGGCGGGCAGGCCGAACGGGTTGTCCGAGTCCTGCCCCTTCGCCCAGTGGACCGGAAGGTTTTCCTTCAGCCACTCGTCCACCAACGCGGCGTCGCGGACCAAGGTCCGTCCGGGACCAGACGGCCAACCCTCCGGGAAACCCGGGAGCGTGGTCCAGTAGGCCACGTTGCCTTCGTTGGCCTCATACTTCTCCGCGATGTCCTGTGAGGTCACGAGTTCATCAGCGTCGGCGGGAATCACCGTTACTCCTTGTCGGACCGGCAGTGAACCCGCAGGCCGTGGTCGAGGTCCCGCGGGTGGGGGCCTGGTCGGTCAAGCTCGAGGTGGAGCCAGCACCGCCGGCTCCACGGCTGCGCCGGCCCCGATCGCGCAGGGGCAGGCGCTAAAGTACATCACGGTAAAACAATACGCAACGCGCGCTCGAGGTGGTGCCTCCGTACGCCGGCGGAGGTGCCTTCGGGGCCGGGCGTGTGTCCGTCCGGCCCCGAAGACACCCCGGCGAGTATTCAGTGCGCCAGCGTGAACTTCTGGCCCGCGCGAGCGTTCTTCGCGCGCAGCTTCTCGTCGCGCGCTCGCTGAAGGCTGCCGAATGTCTCCTGCCCTTGCCTTTTGAGAAGGTGAGGAATCCGGTTCGCCGGGATTCCGACGAGGGGGGACTCGCTGAGCACCGCCAGAAGGTCAGATTCCGTCTGGTCGGTGTAGTCGGCGGCGATCAGCGCTTCGACGTCAGGGAAGACGTCTGCGTGCCTTTCAGTGCTCAGGTCGATGAGGTGGTCCTCTTTTCCTCCGAGGCTGTAGCACCAGAGGAAGTTCTCGGGCGGATCGTTGGCGACAAGCCGCTTAAAGCGGCTGATCTCCTTGGTGTAGCAGTAGAAGCGAACGCCCGGTGAGCTGCGCATGATGCGCAGCCAGGTGAGAAGGTATTCGTCGGAGAAGAACTCGCCTGAATCGTGCACGCGAATCCACTTGCCGACGTACCTCTTGTGCATGAGTTCCTCGGTCATCTGCCTCTCGAATTCCTCCGGATTGTCCCGGCACAGGAGGAGATTCCGAATGTGTGCTGCGCGGACGTTCTTGAACCGGTACGTGCCGACCCGGGCGTAGCACAACTGTGCGCACACGCCGGCCTGAGGGCATACGTTGAAATGGCTTCCATCAGGCATTTCGATCACGAAAGCTGGCAATGTCCAGTTGAATACGCCGATCCTCCTCAGATCCGAGTTCTGGGTGAGGAGCCGCTTGGCGGCGGTGCGGGCGGTCGCGTTCGTGCTCTCAGACATCTCGTTCCTTGTGTTCCGAAGGGGAGGGCGGGCGGGCGTGGCGCCGGGCATGCCGCGTGCGGGCGCATGCGTGCGTGGATCCGAGCGCGATCACGCCGCAGTCGGCTTTCGCGAACTCGGCCGGTCCTGGCGACGGCGCTGGCGGTGCGCGCTGCTCTGGCGGTGGCCGCCGAACTGGGCGTCGTCACCGTGACTGGCGATCAAGCCGGTGGGCCGTGGGAGGTGCGCTTGACCTCGGGCTTCAAGAGGCCCTGGAGCTCGGCGAGGCCCGGCGACGTCGACGACGCGGACGTCGCACTGCCTCCCCGGGGTTGCGAGCACCCGGCCGAGCGGCTGCTGGCGTGGTGAGGTGTTGCCTCACGCAGGGCGCCCCCGGCTGAATCAGCCGGGGGCGCCCGTCGGGGAGGGGAGCGCGATCAGTTGCCGCGTGCGAGGCAGCCGTCGGCGTGCGCGGGAGAGGTACGGAGGCGGGGGGATCCCCCGAGGCCGTCGCGGGTCTGGAGGAGGTGGTCGCCCAAGTCTTCCAGGGAGTTGATCTCTTCGATGGGCACCGGCTTGCCGCACCGGTCGCACGTGCCGATGAGATCGAAGGTGAGGCGGCGGTCATCGTCGTAGGTCGCGAGGAAGTTCAGTGTTCTGTCCGCGAAGGGGATGGACAGCGCCACCGCGGGGAAGTGCTGGCCGTCCGCGACGAGCGGATGGGTGTCGTCGTTCTTGGTGCGGATGCTGACCGGGCGGCCAAGGGAGTTGAGCGAGAGTCGGTGGCGCAGTACCGCCTCCACCCACCGCAGCTCGGTGTCGTGGCCATGGAGGGCCGGGTCCGGACCGATCCGGCTGGCCTGTCCGGTTTGTGCGCGCTTCACCGCGGCCTGGATGGCCGCGGCCTCAATGGGGTTGGAAGGTGTCCTCGTGGTGCTCGGCATCGGATCTCCGAGAAGAAAGGATCGGGTCCGTATCGGCGCGCTGGCGCGCCTCATGGACACCGGGGCTGGAATCGAAGGCCGCGGACAGCGGCTTCGGCCGGCGCAATCTCCCGTCCGGCATCAACCACAGTACCTATTGAAACAACAATAAGCAACACGCACGACGGTGGGAATAAACGGCCGGCCAGCCGCTGCACCCAGGGATACGAGTGGGGCAGCGGCTGGCCGGCCTGTGTGCTGCGGACGTGGCCGGCCTATGCCGGCGCGATGGTGAGCTGGCCGACCTGGTCAAGCAGGAGTTGGGCCCGGGCGAAGGCTGCCGCCTTGTGACCATACGAGGGGACGACCAGGTGCATGGTCTCGTGTGCCAGGGCGCGATCGGCTTCCTCGCGCGTGGTCACCAGCCCGAGGTTGATGGCCATCAACGGCACCTTCAGCCGTGCGGTCTTCGGGCCCAGATACACCTGGGCGGCATAGTGCGAGAGGTAGGGCATGCCGCTGATCGAGGCGTAGGCCGCGAGATCGGTGACGAGGTGAAAGTTGCGCTCGGACACCGTCGCGAACAGCTTGGCGCGCCGACGCAGCCAGCTCACGTCGACGGGGAGGTCGCGCTCGTGCTCCGGCAGCGGGCTCCGCAGATCAGCGTGCCGCTGTTCGGTCACCGGATGTGCTCGATCTGCCATGTGCTTCCTCCTCTCGAGTGGGGTCCTGCTCTTCCGCCAGGGCGTCCGGCCGGCCGTAGCCATCCCCCGGGCCGGCCAGTGGTCGTCTCGCGGCGGTCGGGCCGCGGGGACATCATGCCAACACGTCCCGCGGCCGCCCTTCGGCACCGGCGACGGCGCTGCTCACGCATAGCGTCCGTGCCATGAGTCCGCGTCCAGCCGCTCCAGTGCGGCGTCCTCCTCTGGGGTGAGGCGGTTGGTGAAGTCGTCCCAGCGGTTCAGTTGCTCGAGTTCGGGGCCGTCGGCCGGCTCGATCCGTGCCTTCTGCCCCGTGGTCAGCTCCATCTCCACGCCGTCGTCCACAAGGTCGGCACTGGCTACCGAAAGAGATCGCCGCCGAGCCAGGTTGAGGTTGAACAGGTAGCCGCCGCCCTCGGCGTCCTGGCCACCGACCAGAGGCCTGATCCATATGACCTGGTCGCCGTCGTCCTCGAAGCGGTAGTGGCGGGCGAGAGCAGCGCGGAAGACCTCCGTCCCGTCAGGGCCCGACACGACCAGTCGCGCGCCGGCATCCACCGGGTCCCCGGTCGCGCTGTGGTTGCCTGCGATGAGGTCCGCGAACCGCTGGCGCCACTGCTGCTGTGTTGCTGTCATCGAATCGCTCCTGGTCAGCCCTAGTAGTCGGATTCCGTGCACAGGACATCCTCGACGGGTTTCCCGCCGAGCTGGGTGATGCCCCGCGCGGTGAGGGAGGCAAGGATGCTGCTGCGCTCCGCGGCGGTGTGGCACACGATCCTGCTGGGAGCCTCGGCCCCCAGCAGGTCGATCCCGTTCCGGAACATGATTTCGTTGCTGCTGCCGGTGAACTTGGCGATCTTCATCGGGTCCCGTGTGATGGCCCCCGCGTTGTAGTTGTGGTGCGCGGGGTTGATGGCGCCGTAATGGTCGCCGTTGTAGGCGTAGTAGTCGCTGCGCTGCATGAGTACGCTCGGGTCGTCCCAGATCAGCCGACCCCCACCGGGGGAGCTGGGCGTCTTCTTGACCCGCAGGAACACGCTGTTGGCGCCGCCGGTCATCTTGTCGGCCTGCTCGCTCAAGCCCAGTCCCCCGCCGATGCCCATCACGGCCCGCTTCTCCGTGGAGGCCAGGACCCCGACGCCGAGGAGACTGGCGAGATCGCCGCCGTTGAGGTTGTGGCTCAGTGACCGGCCCTTGAATGCACTCTGGATCTCTGCCTTCTTGCCGGTCACATCGAAGCGGGACCAGGTCAGCCACTTCCCTCCGGTCGAGGGCGTCGGCTCGTAGCCCGGGCTGGCCGCGAGTTCGGCGCCGCTGGAGAACCCGGAGGCCTTCGCGACGGCGTCTCGGACGACCTCGACCTTCATCGGCAGCACCTTGTGGGATGCCTCCAGGTGGATTCTCTTCATGGCCGTCTGCAGCGCGTCGCTGTCGAGCCCCATGAGGGACTCCATGCGCTGGTGCACGATCTCCTGGACCTGGAGATCCTGAAGTCCCTGGGCCGTCTCCATGGCGGCCTTCATGCCGGCGGAGCCCTCCAGCCCCTGGGCCTGGATGTTGTTCGCCAGGTACGTCCACTCGCCCTCGGCCGCGGTCATGGGCTTGTTCATCAGGTGCAGCTGTTCCAGCCGATCCACGAGGTCCTTGCCGTGGCCGGCGCCCGCAGGGGCGTGGACTTCAAGCTGTCCCCTCAGCGAGAACTCTGTGTTCGCCGGGTCGTTGTCCTTGTACGGGCGGTAGACGGCCTTCCAGCCGTCGCCCATGTCGATCTCGTACTCCGTGCCCTTGGCGGAAGAGCGGCTGACACCGTCCCAGGACGTCTGCCCGGTGGCCGGGTCGAGGTTCGCCTGGATCCTGCTGGCCTTGCGGACCGTCGCGGCGAGCGTGCCGGGCTCCGGATCCCCGTCGGGCACCGGTATCTGCTTGGTGACCATCTTGGTCGCGGTGACCTCGTAGGCGTCCATCCAAGGCATGACCGACCCGCCGTTGTCGATCTTGTCCTTCACAACGTCCAGCTGGTCCATGTAGTGCTGGGCCATGGCTTTTTCGTCGTCGCTGATCGACGGGTCGTTGAGGACGGCGGAGACCGCGTCGACGGCCGCCTGGTGCTTGGCGATCGACGCGTCCGACATCGGCAGGCTGCCCTTGAGCTTGTGCTGCACGGAGGTGATTGCGGTCTTGGTCAGCTCGGCCAGCTTCTTCTCCTTGTCGAGGTCGAGGCGCTCCTTGACCTCTTCCTCGACCTGGATCTCCTCCATGTGCGTGCCGGGGATACTCAGCGCGTCGAGGAGCTTCTCCTCGGCCTCCTCGGATATGTGCGTAAGCAGCACCTCCCGCGGTCCGTCCGGCGAGTCGTAGGCGACCAGGGTTGCTTCGGAGTTGATGAAGTCGTCCCCACCCACCAGAATCGGCGTCCCGGTGGGCTCGCCCACCGGAGGCGCCGCCGGCACCGGGGTCAGCGGGGGGTCCGTCTCCTCCTCTTCCTCCTCGACCTCCTCGATGTCCTCGGCCTGGAGCAGCACGTCTTCCTCTGCCGACGGCTCCTCACCGCTGCTCTGCAGCTCCCCCTCGGCGGACGCCTCCTGGGCCTCTTCCTCAGACGGCGCGGCGGCCGCAACGGGCTCGGGCTCAGATTTGGTGCCCAGGAGCCCATCGAGCTCCGCCGGCGGGTCCTCGTCGACAGGAGGTTCCGCAGGGGGAGCCGGCTCGACAACAGGCTCAGGCAGCTCGGGCACCTCGAACGCCGCCTCCCCCGAAGCCCCCGCGGACACGCCCGCCAGGTCGGCCCCCTCGCCTGCCACCGGCGCACCGGTGATGTCCAACGGGGCGGCAGGGGCCTCGGCGAGCGCGGTGGGGCTGACCGCGTAACTCTGGTGGCTCGACTTCGATCCGGTTCCCATCAGCTACCACCGCCGTGCTTGAGGGAGGCGCCGGAGGGCAGGCCCAGTTGCTGGACGAAGAAGTCGGAGAAGTTCTCGCGCAAGTTGTTCTTCCTCTCTACGGCGTGGTCCAGGAACGCTGTGGCGATCTGGTCATGCGTGACCTGGGATTGCGGGATCTTCAGGGCTTTGGCCGCCCGGCTGCGCATCTGCGGGACCCAGGCCACACCGGATTTGGCGCCCTCGTACGCGGTGGAGTGCAGGACGGAGCGCAGCTGTGCGTCCGGCATGGACTCGAACTTCTTGATCACCGGGTGTGCGGCGGCTGGATTGATCTTGACGCCGTTGGCAAGGCCGCCCGAGAGCGCCGCCTGATAGAGCTTCTGGTGGATGGGAGTGACCCCGTTGGGGTCGTAATTGACCGAGAGCTTGTCCGCACCGAAGAACTTGTACGACTGGCCGTGGTCAATTTGCACCAGTCCCCCAGATGGCGTCTGGAGCCAGTTGTCCTGGTAGCCGTCGTGGTCGCTGATGAGCCACGAACCCACGTGCGACCGCACGATGGTGTCCACCTGGGTCTGTGTCCACTGGCTCGGGCTGGAGGTGAACGGCTTGGCGCCCTGCAGCAGCGGCTGGACCGAGCCGGCTGTGCCGTCCTTGGTCTTGTGGTGGTAGACCGGCACCGACGGGACGCCGCTCAAGGCCAGGATTTGGGATGCGGCGGCCTCGGTGTGGCCCAGTGCGCCGCCATGGTTGTGATCGGCCTTGAACATCCACGGCGATCCGTCCGGGGCGGCATGGATGGTCTTGGCGTGTATCCCTCCGAGGTGGGACGCCGTCGTGCCGGCGCCGAAGGTCCAGCTGGCGACCTCCTTGGCGTCGACGCGGGCCGGCAGGTCCTGGTTGGTCGCCTTGGCGTGCTGGACGGCAGCCATCATGGCCTGGACGTTGGCGTTGAACGAGCCCGGCTTCGGTGCCTTCACCGGCTTCGCCGCAGGTGCGGCCGGCTTCGCCGCCGAGTCGGTGCCCTTCGCCGGCAGTTTGCTCGCCAGAGCCTGGACCGCCTCGTCCGACGCCAACCCGTCATCGGGCTTCGTCGAAGGGGCCGCGGCGGCTGCCGCCTTGGCGGCCTTGGCCGCCTCCTTCTTCGCGACGTCCGCGTTGACCTTGTCCTTGATGGCCTGCTGGTCGTACTTCTTGTTGAAGCTCGCGGCTATGTAGTTCTGGACCTGGGCACGTGTGGCCTTGGCGTTGTTGTCCATGCCCAGCTCGCCCGCGACGGTGCGCAGGTCGGAGAGCTTCTGCTTCGCGGCCCACGACTTGAAGTCGCTGGTCAGATCGCCGGGGTGAAGGTACTTCCCCGGTCCGAGAGCCGGGTGCTCTGCGTACGGGGTGTCGCTGGCACCGCCTTGCTGGGTGTAGGGGTACCAGGCGTTCACGTCCGTCTGCATGTCCCGGACGTCGCCGGCGTTCTTCGCCCACGCGGCGATCGCCTGCGGCGCGCCCGGGTCGCCCGCCGGCGGCAGGTTCAGCGGCTGGTCGCCACCGGGAGCCATCGCGACGTGGGCGGCGTAGCCGGCGTCGAGGTTCGCCAGCTTCTCCTGCCGCTTGGCCGCCAGGGCCTTCAGCGACTCCACTTCGCTCTCGGGTGTGCTCGGCCGCATCAGTGCCACGAGCTGGTGACCACCGAGGTGCATCGCCTCGGTCTCGCTCAGCTGCCCCGAAGCGAGAGCCTGCTGTACCAGAGGCTGGACGTCCTTCGCGTGCACGTACGTGTGGTTGAGAGCCTCGTCGACCGCAGACTTGGCCTCGGCCTTGGCCTTCGCCAGGTCCTCGCCGAGCTCGGGACAGTCGGCCGACGCCAGCTTCTGCTCAGCCGCGAGCATCGTTTGCAGGGCCTCGGCCCTCTGTTCCTGAGATTGAGGCCCGTAGGTCTTCTTCGCCTCGTTCCAGGCGTCGATCGACGCGGTCACCGCCTGGGCGGAAGAGGCGACCTCGTCCGGCGTGGCCTTCCAGGCGCCGCCGCTGACGGGCGGCTCGGTGCCCTCGATCTCGTGCAGGTCGGCGAGCGTCATTCCGCCGACCGTCTTGCCGGCGAGCAGCTCGTTGTACCGGCTGAGCGCGGCGGCCTGGATCTTGGCCTTGGACGGAATGTCGCCCGGGTACGCCGGGTCGAGCCAGTGGACCAGGGGGTGCTGGCCCTTGCCGGACAGGCCCACCAGCGCGGGGTGCTCGAAGCCCTTGGCCTCGGCGATCTCGCGCAGGTCGTCCTCGTCGAGCGAGTTCAGATAGGCCAGCGTCTGCGCCTTCAGTGCCTTGGTGTGGGCCTCGATCTCCTCGTCGGAGGCACCCGCCTCCTTCAGCTTCTCGATGGCCTCCTGAGCCTGCTCGACCTGGCCGACGAAGAGGTCGTACCGCTCGACGGGATCCGTCGGGACCTCGTCTTCGGGGTCGACGGCGAACGGCGGGTCGGCGATCTCCTCCATGAGGTTCATCGCCACCAGGAGGTCGGCCTTGGCCTGGACCTCCTCGTCGGACATCGGCTCCGCGGGCGCCTCGGCCACCACGTCGTCCGCTTCGGACGCCGTGGTGGGCCCGACAGCGTAGGAGGCGTGCGAGGACTTGCTGCCAGTGCCCATCAGCCGTCACCCCTCGGCGGGAGCGCAGGGATGACCTCGGCGAGCAGTCCGTCCAGAACGAGGTCTGCGGCGTGCGTGAGGTCGAGCGCACCCTCCGGAACGGCGGCGGGCTCGAGCGAGCACGCGCCCCCGGACTGCGCGATCCAGCGCTCGATGTCCTCGCTGGTGGTGGTCTCGCCCAGGCGCTCGCGCCAGGGATCGGCCTGCTCATAGACAAGGGGGACCCAGCGCACGCCCCGCTCGGCCGGCTGCCGGCTCTGTTCGAGACCGAGCACGGCGACGGGGTCGACAGGGAGGCCGAGCGCGGGGTGCCAGACGAGCAGGATCCACAGTCGCCAGGCCGGAGCGGCCGGCGACGGCTCCGCCGTCTCGGCATCGGTGGGGTTGGGTTCAGTCGTCACGGAGGCTCCTCCCAAAGGTGCTTTCACCTGCTACAGGTGTGGGAGGAGCCGCCGGTGTGACAGTGCGGGCGAAGAAGTTTCAGCGGCTGGGCAGGAGCGAGGCCATGTACTGGACGGTCGCGGCGAAGGCGTCCTCGGTCCGGGCGTGGACGTCTTCGCGCCCGTTGGCGGTCATGACCGCGCCGTGCAAGGCGTATTGGTGGGGGTTCTGGGAGATCAGGGTCAGCCGGGAGCCGAAGATCTGAGCCATCTCGGCGATGCGGTTGGCCCGGGACAGGCCGGTGAGGATGACCGGCATGTCGTCCGGGAGGTTCTCGGCCAGGAAGTGCAGGCCGGGCCGCTCCCAGCTGTCCCAGTCGGCGTTGTCGCGGACGGTCTGCACGTTGATGGCGATGCCGGCCGGCTGGGTGTCCTCGATCCAGGAGAGGTAGCGCTGGAGGTCCTCGAGCCGGAACCAGTACACGTTCGGCACGACGTTCACGCCGGCCTCGGCGAACTCCTGCGCGAGAAGCAGCGATCGACGCATGTTGAGCAGGTGCTCGGTGCGCGGCCAATCCCCGTAGATGCTGTAGTTGCACGAGAGGACCAGGTCCCACTCCTGCTCCGCGATCCGCTCGACGAGCCTGTCGCGGCCGCGGCGGGTCCAGAAGGCCTCGACGAGCGGGTCCTCGCCGTAGCCGACCAGCACGGCCTTCTGGTGGTCCCCGAGGGCGAGGGCCTGGCGGGCGGTCTGCTCGGTGAACCGCTTGTAGAGCGTGTGGGTGTCGGGCGAGAACACGCGCCGCAGACCGACCCCGTAGGCAGGCCAGTTCAGGCTGGCGTCGAGCTTGGTGACCGCCGAGCCGTCGGTCATGGGGATGAAGGCAGGCAGGCCGTCGGGCAACGTGCTGTCGACGGCGATGTCGTCGAAGGTCAGGGTGCCGCCGACGTCCGCCATCCACCCGGCTATGTCGGTCCGGCTCCCGCACCGGATCGGGCACTTGCGGGTCACGCACGCGTTCGCCGGAGCGTCCGCCTCGGCCGCCGAGCACCCGCAGAACCGGCAGTCGGAGTTCTGGCCGGTGCACAGGGGCTCGACGGTCGCCGGGCCGCCCCGGCCGTCGGGCCCGGCGTAGAAGGCGCAGCTGTTGCAGTCGCAGCCGCGGCCCGGAAGGGGCACGCCGACGGTCGGGATGGGCAGGGAGACACTGGTCATGCTGCTTCGCTTCCTTCGGTGGTGGCATCGTGGTCCGTCGCGCCGTCGGCGGTGGCGCCTTCGAGGTGGTCGTGGAGCTCGCGCAGGGCAAGGCGCAGGGAGCCGCGGTCGTACCGCGCGATCTCCTTGCCGGCCCGGACCTCGGCCAGCAGCCCGCGGATGCCGTCCAGGGCGGTACGGATCGTGTTCGACTCCACCGCCGGACGACTCGGGGCGGTGTCGGCCGGCATCGCTTCTGCGGCGGCTTCCGCTGGCGCCGTCGGCTGCATCGGATGGCCCAGCTCAGCGATCTCTGCCCCTTCATCCGCGCCGAGGGCCGACGGAA
Source organism: Streptomyces sp. NPDC048664 (assembly GCF_040650555.1). Lineage (NCBI taxonomy): Bacteria > Bacillati > Actinomycetota > Actinomycetes > Kitasatosporales > Streptomycetaceae > Streptomyces > Streptomyces sp. NPDC048664. Next base: position 36,931 of record NZ_JBEZHK010000040.1, read on the forward strand.
CAGCAGCGTCCTCGCCTTCGTCGGTCTCCTCCTGGTCCTCAGCGCGGGTGGGGACCCGGGTGAGCTTCGCCCGGCGGCCGGCGTTCGCCGCGTCCTGCCGCTCCTCGGCTTCGGTGATGATCTCTTCTGGTCCGAGCTCGGGCTCCTCCAGGCCGACGTTCACGGCGGTCGGGAGCAGGTGGAGCCGCTTGGAGGACTTCAAGGCTGCCCAGATGCCCTCGGCAGCCTGTGCCCGGCCGTTGCGGAGCTCGGCAAATCTGATCCTCGTGTTCAGGCGTACCGCGGCTTCGTCCATCTCCTCGGTGAGGTCACGCGGCAGCGCGCGGAAGGCCCGTACGAGCTCGCCGGCCTTGCGCTCGTTGAGCTGCAGCCCCAGGCGGTCCAGCACCTCGCTCCAGGGCGCGGCACAGGAACTATCGGTGCCGCGGATCTTCTCCAGGGCAAGGAAGCGTTCGGCCGGGTCGGGGATAGCGTAGACCTCTTGCGGCACGGGCTTGCCGGCCTTGAGGAGCTTGCCGACGAGGATGGCGCACCGCTGGTACAGCAACGCGGCGGCCTGCTCCCCGGGCCGCAGGGGCTCGCGGGCGAAGTTCTCGACGAAGCGCCACATGTGACGCTCCTCCTCGGACAACGGGCCCGGGCAGACCACAGCCGGCAGCGCCTGGAAGTGCGGGTTCTCCGGCCGGTTGACGGCGCCCCAGCGCATCGCGCGCAGGCGGCGCTCCCCGGTGACCAGGCGGATCGTCGGCGCCTTGCCGTCGACGACGATCTCCTCGGCCAGGACCGGCTCCAGGAGGCCGATGACGGACATGGAGGAGATCAGGTCGGCGAGTTCCGACGGCGGCAGGGTGTCGGAGGGGTTGCGGGCGTGGGGCTCAGTGAAGGGGGCGCCCTGGCCACGTAGCGGCAGCATCTCGAATCGCCGCTGCCGCAGCTTGACGCTGCGGTGCAGGATCTCGGTGAGCCGGATCATGCTCCCACCGTCCGGCGGAGCCTCGAACGAGGTACTGGTCATGGCGCTGCTTCCTTCAAGGCCGCGGGGAGCGGCCGGTCACTTCGTGGCGAGGTAGAGGTCGGTGGGGCCGGGCCGCGCGGCCGGAGTGCCACGCAGCAGCGGAGTGAAGATCGGGGCGAAGGGCCCGTGCTCCTGGAGCTGCTGCAAGGTGGTGACGCCGATGTTGATGTCGCCCTTGAGGCGGCTGAGGCGGACGTCGGCACCGGCGCGCGTGTAGAGGTCCTCGGTGCGCGCGGCCAGCCGCTGCGGGCGCCGGTCCGGCTCCCCGGCCTTCGGCGGCGCCGCGTCGAGAACCACCAGGACCCGGGGAAAGACCGGGTAGTTGTACATCCACGCCGGCCTGGTCGCGTTCGGGCTGCGTCGCGTGCGATCCGCGCCCTGCGGGACGTACTCGTACAGTCGGCCGTACGCCTGCAGCTTCGCGGCGAGCCGCGCCGAGGTCATTGTGGCGCGGTCGAGTTCGACGAAGAAGCTGAGCATGGTGCGCCGCCCGTTCTCCACGTGCACGTAGTTGAGGACGGCGTCGCTGATGACGTGGTCGTCCTCGAAGCGGCGCTGACCGTCGCGGATCCGGTTGGCGACCTCGGGGGTCCAGTCCAGCGGCCCGCACTCGTGTCCCAGCCGACGCGCCCACTCGACGAAGGCGACCCCGACCTCGTTCACCGCGAGCGTGTGCGCCTGCCGGGCACCGGCGACGGACTCGGGCGTCACCCGGTACGGCCGCGCGGGCAGTTCGCCGGCCTCCTCGACGGACTCGGCGCCGGCTTCGGTGAGGAACCACAAGAACGGCTGGCTCTGCACCCGCCCGCGGCCGCCGGGCCCTTGGGCCCGGATCCGGTCGACCAGCCCGGCCTGGAGCAGCTCGCCGAGCTGCCAGCGCAGGTACACGGGGCGGGCCGGCCGCTTCTCCGGCAGGGTCAGCAGCACGTGCAGCTGGTGGGTGGAGAGCACCCGGTGCTGGTACAGCAACTCCAGGACCTCGCCGCCGATCGCATGGAAGCTGCGCGTGGGTGACGCGAAGCCACGCGTGGGCGCCGCCGCGGCGGCCGCTTCGACAGGGGGCAGAGTCATCCGAGCCTCGACTGGTTCTGGTGGGGGTTGATCGGGCGGACGTTGCCGGGGGCTTCCTCGGCCGGGTCCGTCTCCGCGCCGCTGATGACGGTGCCTTCGCTGTCGTGGACGCGCGGCCTTGCCGCCCCGCTGCCGGACGCGGTGCCGTCGACCGGTCCGTCCGGGCCCTCGGGGTCAGGCGGTGCGGCCTCGTCGAAGTCGGGCTCGTCCGGCGGCAGATCGGCGCCGACCGGTTCGTCGTCGTCCGGCGGAACCGGGAGGGTGACGATGAACCGGCGCAGCCGCGAGTCCAGGCGGCGCAGGTCGGTGAGGATGTCGCGGACCGAGCGCCGCTGCAGGTTCTCGTCGATGGCCCGCGCCAGCCGCTCCTCGTTCTGCGGCCGGTAGTAGTCGCCGTACAAGTCCTCCACCGAGGCGCCGCGGACCCGGAACGGGTCGGTCGTGCCGCCTTCGAGCGTCACGGACATCACGTAGCTGTACCGGTTGAGCTGGACGACCGTGTCGGGAGCGACCTTCTTGCCCCAGCGGCGGGTGACCAGCGTCGCCTCGTCGACGTCGGACGCGGTCGTCGACAGGATGGACAGGTTCTGCAGCAGGCCCTGCCTGGTGGTGGCGCTCAACCGCTGCGCCATCTGCGTCATGGCGAGCAACTTCACGTTGTACTTGCGCAGCTGCTCGGTGATCTGGGCGAGGGTGCCCTTCGATGCGCCGTCCACGCTGGTCAGCTCATCGATAAAGGTGTAGAAGTCGCGCCGCTGGTCGGGCCGGGTGTCCCGCCGCGAGAGGCCGGCCCGGAAGAGGTCGTAGATCAGCAGGGAGCTGATGATGCGGTCGACGTCGCCGGTGCCCGCGGGGCAGACGAAGACGATCTTCCCGGTGTCCATGGCGTGCCGGATGTCGTAGGTCGACCGGCTCGACCCGAGGAACGCCTTGATCGCGTTGGAGGAGGACAGCCGCTCGATGATGTTCGTGACGACCGGGATGGCTTCCTTGCTGTAGCCCGGGAAGACGTTCTCCCAGAAGTCCCGGATGTCCTTGGGCAGGTACTGCAGCACGTTGGTCCGCCAGACGGCGTCCGTGAGAATCGTGCGGATCTGGAAGACCGTGGGCGCCAGGTCAGGCCGGCCGGCGCGGCAGACATGCCACGACAGGTACACCAAGGACTCGACCGCGCGCGTGAGGATGGTCTTCGCACGTCCGGCCGAGTCGGACCAGTTCAACGCCGCGGCGAAGCCGGTGACGATGTACTGGACGATGTCGGGGATCTCGGACTCGCGTCGGCGTTCCATCGACAGCGGGTTCCAGGAGCCAACCATCTTGTCGAGCTCGGGGCTCGTGAGGTCGATCTCCCAAATCCGGTCGGCCAGTTCCTTGTGCGCCAGGTACGGCCGGGCACGGGTCCAGCCGTCACCATGGGGATCAAGGAAGAGCACACCGAACCCGCCGTGGGCGATCGCGATCGCCTGCACGAGCGACATCTCGGTCTTTCCAAAGCCGGACTTACCGAGGAACAGGGCGAAGAGCAGGTACTTCAGCGGGACACCGGCAAGGCGCTCCCCGCCGCCGGCCTTCGCCACCCACCCGAGAGGCAGCAGACCGCGCTGTCCCGTCCACGTCGGCAGCGCTGCGGGCGGCGGCGGGACGACCCCACCCGAGCGGGCGATGTTCGGAGCCATGTTGTGCTTGGTGGGCGGCTTGAGCAGCCCGGCGATCTCCTGGGCGGTCACCCAAGAGTGCCGGCGCGGTACGAAGAGCCCGGTCTCGAAGCGGCGGTCGAACCTGCCCCGGTAGATCCAGTGGTCCGCCCGGACGCGGGTGACTCCGAGGTGGAGACCGACGGGGCGCAGGTGGTTGTCGCCGGACCACGGCTCCAGGGCGGCGAGGACCTGGTCCAGCAGCATCCGGGCCCGGTACTCGTCGCGAGCGCAGGTGCGCACGAGCAGCTGCATGGAGAAGACGGGCTCGGCCCCGGGGACGAGCTTGCCCATGGCGGCCTTCATGTCTGTGATGCGGTAGGTGGTGCGCTGTTGGTGGTGTTGCCGCTGCCGTGCGCCGCCGCCCTGGTTGCCTTTCATCTCGGCGGCGATCTCGGACATCACCGCGCCGAGGTCGAAGCCGAACCGGTTGGTGCGCTGCTGGGGCATGCCGGGTATGGCCGGCCCGTCGGAAGGGTTGCGGCGGGCCTGTGCCAGCAGGCGCCGGCGGCGGCTGCTGACACGGTTCGGGGAAACGGGCACGAGGTCCAGGACGACGTCGGCGCTCTCACCGAGGTCCTCGCGGACGTCGGCTACCGCGTTGGCCAGGGCCTCGAGCGGATCCGGGGTGAGCGGCACTTCGCGCAGGGCGAGGTGGTCGGGGAGGGCCAGGGCGAGCTCGGCGCGGGCGTAGTGCATCTCCCGGGTGGCCGGCCTGCCACGGCCGTCTGTTGCCGGCTTGGCGAGGTCGACCGGCGGGGCGACGGTCGTGTCTGGTGCGATGGTCATGATCTACCTGTCTGTGGTGTGCTTCGGGGCGTCAGGAGCCGAGCCGGATCTGCGGCCGTTCGCGCGCAGCCCGACCGTCGGCTTCCACCGGCCGCATCTCCACCTGGGCGTAGCCCTGGTGGCGCAGCACCGACATCGCTCGGTCCGGGCCCTCGACCCTCATGGATAGCGATCCGTTGGAGCAGGTGAAGCGGACACGGAGGGCGCTGGTGCGGGTCGAGGAGACGAGCCAGCGCGACACGCTCTTGTGCGCGCGGGCCATCTGGTGCCCGAAGCGGATGACCTCTTCAGGCTTCGGGTCGAAGCCCGTGGTCGGCAGCACCTCCAGAGCCGTTCGCTTGGCCATCGGGCCGCGGGACAGGGCCCAGCGGACTGCGGCAGCGCCGCCGCCGGCAGCAAGGGCGAGCAGCGCGACCCACCAGGCGTTGGCCATCACCGAGTCCGCCAGCCGCTCGGCGTGACCCGGAAGATCCCCGATGAAGCCGATCGCGCCGTCGACGAGGTCGTTCGTGGTCACCGCCCACCGCCCGAGGACGAGGCGCGCGGCGGCGCCGCGGCGGCCGGAGCGGGCACGGGGGGAGTCGGGAGCACGGCGGCACCTCCAAAGAGCAAACGGGCCTTTCACCTGCTACAGGTGTCGGGATCCGGCTCGGTGTGACACTCCGCTCCGAATTTCTTCGCGGTGTTGCCTCGGTCGGCGTCACGACCCCTTGCAGGGGCACGTGACGCCGACCGAAGGTCAGATGTCGACGCCGTGACCGCGGAGGTAGGCCAGCGGGTCGATGTCCGATCCGTACTCCGGTCCGGTGCGGATCTCGAAGTGGAGGTGCGGACCGCTGACGTTGCCCGTGGCCCCGGAGTATCCGATCCGGTCGCCGCCCTTCACCTTCTGGCCCACGGAGACGTTCAGCGAGGACTGGTGCGCGTACTGCGAGTACTTGCCGTCCCCGTGCTTGATCACCACCTGGTAGCCGTACGCGCTGTTCCAGCCGGCCGTCACCACGGTGCCCGGGCCCACCGCGCGGATCGCGGTCCCTGTGGGCACCGGGAAGTCGACCCCGGTGTGGTAGCCGCTCGACCACATCGACCCCGAGACCCGGTAGCCGGTGCCGATGTGCTTGTCGGCGACCGGCGCGACCCACGAGCCCGACGTGCTGCCCGAGCCGGGCTCGGTGTAGTTGGGCCGCTTCATGATCAAGATCCGGTCTTTCCAGAACGAGAGGGGCTTGATCCGGACGCGGGCACCGGTATGCGGCGCGTCGATCACTTCCCCGCCGCCGATGAACATGGCGACGTGCTCCGGGCTGGAGGCGCTGCCGCCCGAGAAGAGCAGGTCGCCGGGACGCAGGTCCTTCTGCGCGTTCACCTTGGTTCCGATGTCGACCTGGTCGTACGTCACCCTGGGGAGGTTCACGCCGACCTTGCTCCAGGCGTACTTGACCAGGCTGGAGCAGTCGCACCCGTTGGAGCCCTGGAACGGGGGCTTGCAGTTCCCGCCCAGGACGTAGGGGGTGTTGTAGGCCTCCTTGGCGCCCGCCACGACCTTGGCCAGACCACCGGACGTCTTGCCGTCCATCGGTGCGGACCACCGCTCAGCCCGGTCCCGGATCTCGCGGACGTACTTGCGCGTCTCCTCGTACGGCGGGATCCCGCCGTACTTCTTCACGTTGTTCCCGCCGGCGTTGTAGGCGGCGAGCATGTTGTCGACGACGTCACCGGGCACGCTGCGGATCTCATCAGCGAGCTTGCAGTCGTAGGCCACCATCGACGGAACCGCGTCCTCGGGGTCCAGCGGGTCCGCACCACCCTTGTTGTTGGCGTCGATGCCTTCGGTCGCCCAGGTGGAGGGGATGAACTGCGCGATGCCCAACGCGCCGGCTCCGCCGTCGGGCGGGTTCTTGCGAAAGTTGGACTCCTGGTAGAGCTGGGCGGCGATCAGCGAGGGAGTGACCTCCGCACAGCCGTACCTCGACACGGCATCGAGGATGATGGGGCGCAGCCAGTCGGGTATCTCTTTGGTGTCCGACAGGCCGCCGCCGAATCCCGCGTTCTCCAGTGCGTCGCTCGTGTTGTCCTCACCGATCGCCGACGACAGGGCCAGTACGGCGCTGATGATCAGGCCGAGTCCGAGCAGGGAGGAGACAAGGCACGCGATCAGCACCCGTCGCAGGACCTTGGACTCGCCCTGCTCAGACATTGGGCAGCCCCACGACACGCCAGCTGCCGTCGGCGCCGCGGCGCAGCTTGAGGGCCACCTGCTCTTCCGACTCGGTGGCGGGCCCCTTGGCCGGCGACTCCTTCAGCTTGTAGATCACGCGCACGAAGCTGGAGTCCTCGCTGGGGGCAGGCGCTCCATCCGGCAGCGACACCCGCAGAACCGTCACGGTCACCTGGATCTGGCGGTCCTTCCAGCTCAGCCACTGCTGCGTGCCGGCACTGCCGCTGGTGTGGGTGCGCAGGTCCTCGGCGAGGTCCCCGGCGGCGTAGGCGGCGGCGCGCCTGGATGCGTCGTCGAACGAAGAGTCCCGGCCCGGCCGGGCGTCGTGGCTGGCCCAGGCGGTCGTGAAGGCCCGGGCCACCTCGTCGACCGGCGCTGGAACCGGCGCCGGGTCCGGGTCCGGGTCCGGGGACGGTACGTCATGAGATCCGGACGGTTCGGCATTGGGCGAGGTCTCGGCTGGGGGTGTGTCGTCCTTGCCGTTCCCGACCGCTGCGCTGGATGGCGCGGTCGTACGCGGAGCCGATCCGGAGTCGGCGGGACTCTCGCCTCCACCGAGCCCGAGGAGCAGGGCGACACCAACAGCTGCCAGGACAGCCGCAGCCACGAACAGCGCGATCGTCCCGCGCTGAGCACGTACACGCGCGGCATCGGTTTTTGGCATGGAGGTCCCCCGTGAGGTGGTTCTGGTGCGGTGATCTGGGCGGCCGGGACCTTGGAGGTCCCGGCCGCGCCCCGGCTACGGCCGGGGCCTGGGCGGCCCGGGCGGCCGGGTGGCTCGCCGGATGGCCCGAGGCGGACCAGACGGCTTGGCCGGCGGTGTCGGTGGTGCAGGGGTGGGCGGGGTCGGCATCTTCGGCACCGCAGTCGGCCCGGCGGCCGGGGGCTTCACCGAACCTGGCGTCTTCGTGCCGGCTGTCGTGGTCGCGGGCTTGCCGGGTGTCTTGGCTCCAGCCGCCGTCGGCGTGCCCCCAGGAGTCTTCGGCGCGATGGCGCCGGCTCGCGGGCCGGGAGGAGTCGCGGCCCTGGGGTTCGACTGGATCTGTGCCAGGCCGAGGTTGACCTGCGCCTTCGTGCCCTGCTTCGCGACGAACTTGCCGGCCGTGGCGACGTTGCGCTTGTACTCGGCGCCGAAGTCCTTCGCCTCCTGGACCTTCTTGTCGATGGTGCGTTCCTTGACGGCCTTGAGCTGGTCGCGCACCTGCCCGGCCCGGGCGGTGGCCGCAGCGGCGCCCCGCTTGGTCGCGGCGACGCCACGGGGAATGCCCACCGGCGCGCCGACGGTGGCCATGAAGGCGAACTTCGTTGCCTTCGCGCCGTACTTGGCGGTGGCGGCGGCCGCTTTGCCAGTGGCCATGGTGGCCCTGCCGCCCCGGGTCTGGGACATCTTGTTCGCGGCGGCCGTGGCCAACCGCTTCTTCAGGGTCTGCTTGGCCGCCTGCTGTGCCGCAACCTTTGCGGCCGCGCTCGCGCCGCCGGTGCCCACGGCTGCGGCGGCGTTGGTGGCGAGCCGGGCAGCGGTCCGCAGGCGGCTGGCCTTGCGGTTGGCCTGCGGCGAGCCGACCCAGGCGTTCTTGGCGGCCTTCAGGCCCTGGCCGACGGGCCTGCTCACGCGCCGGGCCTCGCCGCGGGCCTCGCCCCACATCTGCTTCAGGCCGGGGGCCGTCTCGGCATAGCGGCCGGGGCTGTTGAACACCGAGCGGCGGGATCCGCCGACGCGGGCGTTGACGAGCTTGCGGTTGAGGTTGACCGCGATGCTCTGCGCGGTCTGCTTGATGCGCTTGTGGCCGGCCAGACCGGCGACGGCGGTGACGTCGATGACGATGAACTTGACGGCCAGGACGTCGCCGGTGTCCGCGTCGATGAGGGCCAGGACGATCAGGATGAAGATCGCCAGGAAGAGGATGGAGATGATGACGCCGAGGACTGCCTTGGTGATCGCGGAGAACCAGCGCCACAGGGTGGCGCGGCCGCCGCCGGGCAGGATGCCGGCGGTGAGGGCCCAGTGGCCGCGGATCGCCTCGAAGGCCAGCCAGCCCTGCGCGGTGAGGAACGTGCCGGTGACCAGGATCATGAGGATGGCCACGATGACGGCGGCGATCGCGACGAACAGAGCGGAGAAGGCGAGGTCGGCGGAGGCCCGCTTGGCCTTGGGCTTCACGTCCCCGCACGCGGCCTCGAACTTCTTCGAGTTCTCGGTGAGCTGCCCGATGAAGTTCGTGTCGTAGATCGAGTCCATCATCGCGGCGTCCCAGTAGTTCATCCCGAGCTGGTCGAGGTTGAACTCGGCGAGCTTGAACTCGCGGAACGCCTTGTCGCACTGTCCGTCGAAGGTCTGCCCGTACACCATGAGCTGGTTGGGCTTGACGATGAACGCCTCCACGAGGGCGTCAGTGATCGGCTTCGCCACGTTGTTGGGGTCGGCGCTGCCCTTGGCGCTCGCTGGGTCGTCGGCCAGCACGATGGAGGCGACCTCCAGAGTGAAGTCCTTCGACTTCCCCACCAGGCCCCCCTCCGAGAGCAGCATGGTGGAGCCCTGCGGCTGAGCCTGGTCGTGCTGGCCGAGCAGCACCTGGGCCGGCGAGACGAGCACTGTGGTGGTCAGTGCGGCGACGACGAGGGAGACTCCGATCTCGGCGAAGCCTCGTGAGCGCTCCTTGAAGAGGATCAGCCAGCCGCAGTAGAAGCCGGCGAACGTCAGGAACAGGCCGGGAAGCCCCAACCTGTCGATGACCTGGTTCTTGATGGTGCTGGAGATGTCCTCGACGGGGCCGACCATGACCTTGGCCAGTCCGAAGTTCAGGGCCCACTTGATCAGCCAGCAGGTGAAGCCGATGACCCACTTCGAGACGCCGAAGAGCAGCTGGGCGACGATGTTCCAGATCTTGAGGTCGATGTCCTTCCAGCCACCGGTATCCGTTTTGACGGTGTAGGAGCTGATCGGGACGCCGTCCTTGTCGGTGACGTTGAACGGCTGGAGGAGGCCGTCGCTGCCGTCCTTCGGCTTCTGGTTCAGGTTCTTGCCGGCCGGGCCGGCAGCCGGCGCGGAGGTGCTGGGCGAAGGCGACGGGTCTGCCGTGGCCGCCGGGGCCAGCACCACGGTAAACAGGGCTATCAGGACGGCGATCAGCCCGAGGCGTCGCTTGATCCCCCTTCGCTGTATGCGGCTCATGCGAGGGCTCCGTCCGCCTCGGCGAACTCCACGGCCTCGTCGTCCTCTTCGGCACCCTGCCCCGGCGTCGTGGTGATCGCGGCGGCGGCGTTCTCGTCGGCCGGGATCAGCACCTTGATCCCCGCGATTCGCTTACGGAGGTCGCGGTAGAGGCCCTCGCCGGCCCGCAGGGCGCGCTCGGTCTCGCTGACGTTGAGCGGGGAGAGGTTCTCGGTGATGACCTTGAGCATCTCCTCGTCGGTCGGGTCGAGATCGAGGAACTCAAGGCACCTGGCGGCCAGCGCCTTGCCGCGGTGACGGAAGACGAAGATGTGGGACAGCAGCGCCCGGATCTTGTCGCCGATCTCCGACTTCGGGCCGATGTCGTAGGGGTCGTGCGAACCTGCGAAGGCGCCGGCGTTGTGCTTGCGGCCGTCGGCGATGAGCTCGAGCAGCAGGTTGGAGCCTTCCGCGGACGAGGTGAGCCACCAGCACTCGTCGAGGAAGACGCCGGCGAACTCGTTCGGGTCGGCGAACGCGATCTCCCGGCAGAGCGCCGTCATCAGGTACATCAGCCGCCAACCGAAGCGCTTTTCGACCTCCAGGCTCGGGAGGCGGTGCCCGGAGAGCTCCTCCTTGGTGGGCAGGCCCAGCCGGTCGACGGCGAAGACGATGCTGTCGGCGTCGGTGATCCGTACGACCGGCAGCGTGGGGTCGAAGATGACGCGGCCGAGGTCCTTCTTCGCCAGCGACCGCAGCTTGCGCACGAGTTCGGAGGCGGCGGCGCGGACCGCGTTGTCGTTCGGCTCCTCCGGGTCGGGCGTGCGGGCCCGGTCGGCGAGCGTGTCCATCAGCGCGGTCATGCTGGGCTTGGGCCCGAGCCGGGTGGCCTCGATCGCCTCGGCGAGGGTGATGCCCTCGATGCTCATCGAGCCGATGTCCAGGAGCGGGGTGAGGAAGGACTCGGTGTAGCGGGCGGCGCGCGGGCCGCGGAAGACGCGCAGGGGGTCGAGGGAGACGCCGGCGTTCTCGTCGACGTTGATGATCTGGGTCGTGCCGGGGCAGGCGTTCGCGAATCGCGACCACTCCTGCTGCGGGGTGCGGTCGATGACCAGGGCGCGGCCGCGGGAGTTCCTTTGGCCGGCGCGGTGGCCGGTGGTGAGGATCGAGTACATCGCGCACTTCATCGCGACGGACTTTCCGGAGCCGAGCTCGCCGACGAACGCGGCGGATGCCGAGGCGTTGACGCGGGGGCCGTGGGAGAAGTCGACGAGCACGGGGCGGACGCCGCCGCCGTTGAGCTGGAGGCCGAAGAGGCTGCCGGAGTCGTCGCCCAGGCCGGCGCCGCAGAACGGCATCGACATGGCGAAGTCCCTGGCCAGCAGGTACTGGGTGTAGTCGAGCATCGGCCCCGGGGTCTTGGTGCCGGGCAGCATGCCGTGGAAGAGCGCGACCTGGTCGCCGGTGGGCCTCACGAGCGTGTAGTCGTTGCCGCCGAAGTGGTTGGCCAGCGACGTCGCCTTCTCGTCGGCCTCTTCGGGGGTGGTTCCCCACACGCAGGTGGCGACGGTGGCGCGGATCTCGACCTCGGTGCTGGAGGCGGTGAGCCGGTCGCGGTACTCGTCCAGGGCGAAGGACGCCTTGTCGAGGGAGGCTGGCACCCCGGAGGTCTCCCCGTCGTATTCGCCGCGCTGGTGGGCGAGCTCGCGCTGCTGGCGCCGGCTCTTCGGCTCTGCCTTCGAGCCGGACTCGACGTGCAGCCGGACGGCCCAGTCCACGGGGAAGTTGAACTCGTCCAGCGCCGCCAGATACTCGCTGCCGGGGAAGCGGAAGGCTTCGGGCATCTCGCTGAGCACGCAGAACGCCTGGTAGGAGTCGCCGTGTTCGCTGGTGGCGCGCAGGTAGCGGCGCTTGAAGGGGTTGGTCGGGCCCTTGGAGGCCCGGGTACCGCGGCCGCCCTCGTCCAGGATCACCTGGGTGTGGGCGGTCACCGTGTGCCCGCGGCCGCGCAGGGCGCGCGGTGCGCCGTCCTCGGGAAGGAGCGGCTCGCTCAGGCCTCGGCGGGCGCTGTGCCCGTAGATCCAGAGGATCTCCGCCTCGGTGGCCGGCCGCATCTTGATGCCGGAGGGCCAGCCGGCCGCCAGGCGGTTGGCCTGCTCCAGGCGCTGGCGCTCCTCGGCGAGGGAGATCGGGGCGACCGGCAGGCCGAGTGCGCCCATGACCTCGACCTGGAGGGAGGACAGGACCGCCCGGCTGCTCTGCTTGAAGTCGAGGTGGGGCAGGGGGACGGCGAGGAAGTCGACGCGGCCGGTGAGTTCGAGGTCCTGGAGCTGGTCGAGGACCTTCAGTGCCAGGTCGACGTACTCGGGGGAGGCGTCGAGGTCGACGCCGGCGGTCATGCGGGTGACGACCGACGCGGCGTCGACGCTCGGGCACAGGCTGAGCAGGAGGGCCTCGCCCCGAAGGGACTTGAAGAGGGCCTCCAGGGAGTCCAGCCGCTCACGCTTCGTGGACTTGCTGGCGTGGGTGTAGTTCTCGGTGTCGACGCGCCACACCGCCCACACGGTGGCGGCGGTGGTCCAGATGAGGTGGCCGCTGATGTGCCGGACGGGGAGACGCATGGGTTCTTCCTTCTGTGCTGGTGGTGATGACGACGCGGTTCGTCACTGCTCGTCGAGGGAGGCCAACAGGGCCTGCAGCCCGGTCTTGGGTTCCGCCCGGGCCGCCACGGCCGCGGCTGGCACCGGTACCGGGCGGGCTGTGCGCCTGGCCACGGGAGCGGGCACCGGGACGGGCTGGGCGGCGGCCGCCGGGGCGGGCCGCTCGGCGGACCGGACGCGCACCGTGCAGGTGGCGGTCGCCAGTCGCGGTCGAGCGACCCGCTGCGGCTTGCCGGCTAGACGTCCCTGGGCCGGAGTGGAGGAGTAGATGAGCAGGCTGCGCACGGCGCGTGCCGGGTCCCGGCCGTCGAGCCGCGCGTACCGCAGCACCCAGGCCAGGCCCCAGGGGATCAGTGCCATGAGGATGAAGTTCATGGCGCCGAAGTGGGCCCACAGGTCCCGGGTCATGACGAGGAGCCCGAAGCTGATCACCATGGTCATGACCTGGGTGATCGTGTAGGGCCCTCCCGGGAGCCGGCCGGCTCCCGGGAGCTTGCCGATGACCAAGGGGTGCTTACGGGCTCGCGTGTACGAGTGCCCGATCAGCTCCTCCTCCGAGGCGCTCACGAGACCCGCCAGCCCTCACCCGCCAGAGCGGGGGCGTCGCCGGTCACGTGGACGACGGACACCGACGCTGCGGTGTCGTCGATCTCGGAGCCGACCTTGGTCTTGAGGACGTTGAGGTTGCTGATGCCCCAGAGCACGAGGGCGGCCAGGACGAAGGCGACGAGGGTGCCGACGAAGGACCGGGTCTTCCACCAGGCCATCAGCACGGCGATGATCGCCATGAGGGCGGCCACGGCGAGGACCAGCGTGCGGACCTGCCCCGTCTTGGTGTTGGCCCAGTCGAGGACGTCGCCGGCGAGGACGACGTGGTCGGGGTTGGCTGCTGCCAGAGTGCGCATGAACGATTCCTCTTTCTCAGGAGTTCGACGGCGACGGCGAGTCAGATGCCGTGGCTGCGTCGGGGCTTGGGGTGGTGGTGTGCGGCGCCGCCGAAGGCGGGCTGCTCGCGCGAATAGCCGGGGCGTCGTCGACGGACGCGACCTCCCAGCGGCCGGCGCGGGACTTGAGGGTGAGCGCGTAGTTCAGCGAGACCGGGCTGCCGGCCTGGTCCGTGGCATCGACCTGGACCAGCTGGTGCAGCACCGTGCCGTCGGCCGGCACCTTCTGCTGGCCCGAGCCGGACGAGTCGTCCTGGACGCCGGTCACCTTCACCGCGGCGTACGGCGCAGGGCTGATCGGCTGGAGCCGCGTACCGGGCGAGGTGTAGCGGTCGAGCTCGGTCGTACCGGTCAGGTAGGCGGCCAGGAATCCGCGGGCGGTCTCGACCGACGGGTCTGCGCTGCTCGATCCGCGGTCGGTCTCGTACGCCAGGCCGCCCGGCTTGAGTGCGGCCGGTGCGGCCACCTGCGCCGGCAGCGACGTCGCTGCGTAGCCGGCGGTGGCGCCCTGCTCGGCGCCGCCGGCGCCTGCCGGGCCGGTGGCCTGGATGCCGACACGGAAGTACTGGACCCCCAGCCGCGTGGACTTGCCCTTGTCGTCGTGGGCGGTGACGTCGGCGGCGACGGTGACGGACCAGTAGCCGGGCTGGACCTCGCGGGACGCGATCACGGTGGACTGCGTGGCCGTGCGGGTCCCGGGCTTGACCGCGAGCGCGACGGAGCCGGAGTAGTACGGCGCCAGCTCCCGCTCGGTGCCCTGGCCGGCCTGCAGATAGGCGGAGACGAACAGTTCGGCGAAGCCGGCCGGCCCGACCGGCGACGCCGGCGTCGCCGCGGCGACCGGCTTGGCCGCGCCCTGGGCGGGAGCGGACGAGGAGAGGAACGCGAGCGCGCCGAGGACCGGGCCGGAGACCACGAGCGCCCAAACACCGGCACGGACCAGCCGGGAGAGGCCGGCCATCTGGGCCGTGCTCGTCGTCCACCCGGTCTCATCCGGCTCGTCCGCCGGCGTCTCCTGGGGCTCGTCGACCTCCTCGTCCCAGGCCTCCGCCTCGACGAGCTGCTTCTTGGCCGCCTTGCGCGGCCGGCGCTGCCGCTTCACGACGCCGTCCGCAGGGCCTGGACGGTCAGGACCGTCGAGATGCGCTCCTTGAGCTGGTCCGGCGTGCGCTGCAGCAGCACGTCCCACGACGCCAGAGAGGCCTCCGACTCCTTGTCGAGGAAGGCGCGCATCTGCTCGTGCAGGTCACGGTCCATCGGCCGGCTCACCAGCGCGGCAGCGATCTTGGTCAGCTCGCGCGAAGCACGGGCCACACGGGCCTCGTCGGCGTCGAGTAGCTGTCGGCCGGTGCCGGCCGGGGACATCCTGGTCACGTCGGTTCTCCCGGAGTCGAGAAGGGGCGGGGACGGGGGTGTTCAGGTGGGGCGGGACCGATCTGGCGGCCCTCTCGCCTGCTACAGGTGTCGAGAAAGCGCGCGGTGTGACAGTCGGGCCGAGTTTTTTCGAGGGACTTCTGCGGCGCCCGATCCGAGGGGCGCCGCCGGCCTCAGGCCGCGGCGCGGTACTGCGCGAGGTCCGACTTCGCGCGCAGCGTGCGCACGGCGCGGCTGGCGTGCTGCCGCAGCAGGTCTCCCTCGTGGCCCATGGACCGGGTGGTCATGTGGCGCTGGTCGGGGCGCTGCGAGGTGGACAGGTAGTACCGGGCGATGCGCTGGGCTTCGAGCTCCTTCAACGCTCCGACCTCCACCGCCCACAGCAGCAGGTCGAGGACCTCCGTCCGCGTCTCGTGACGCGACAGGGCCGGCTCGTCGACGTCGACGAGCTCCATCTGCGCGGCCCGCACCAACAGGTCGGCGAGCTCAACCGTGTGGTGCGGGGTGTCGGGGTCCTCGCTGGCGACGACGTGCGCGTATCGGGTGTGGGACTCGGCTTCGGCCAAGGGCGCGACGCCGGCGGCGAACTCCTGGACGTCCTCCACGTCGTCGAGGCAGGCGGCCAGGGTGCGGCGGGTCAGCTGCAGGGTGTCGAGCGCGAGGTTGTTGAAGATCCGCCGCGGCCGCCGGTCGAGCGGGTAGGTGCGGACGACCTCGAAGGCGGCGCCGAGCACCGTCGCGCAGACGTCGTCCCACGGAAGGCCGTAGGACCTCCGCTGCGTCTTCGCCATCAAGACCGCCTTGGGCAGCAGGACCCGCACCGCCACCCGCCACGCGAGGTGGGCGTCGAAGCCGGTACCGCCGGCCCGCTCGACCAGCAGGTGCATCACCCGGTCGTGGCCGTCCAGGTCACCGCGGCGGTGGAACGCGGAGATCTTGTCGACCACGTCCTGGGGACCGGCCGCTCCGGCGAGGTCCGGGTGTTCCCCGGCCCATGCGGCGACGCGGTCCGCCGCTCGGAGGTCGCGGCAGAGCGCAGCCCAGTCGCGGTTCATCACGGTGAGCGTGTCGTAGCGGGGCGTGGACTCGGAGAAGTTGAGTGCCGGGGTGTGCTGGGTGGTGGCCACGTCCGTGTCCGTCCTTTCGCGCCATCTGGTCTCGATGGCGCTCACACTCCCGACGGGCCCCTTGACCGCGGTCTGACCGCGATTGCGGCCTGACGAGGTCAAGGGGAAACCGGCCTTGCCCACCTGGTGGCCCAGCTGGGCAAGGGGGCCGTGGTCAAGGGGTGGGTGGAGTGGTCAAGGGGGATGGGTGTCCGCGCAGTGGGGTGGATGGGCGCGCCCCACGTCCACCGAGGGCGGGAGTGGAGACCACTCGCAGTGGATGGACTGCGGCGCACCGGCCGGCTCCATCCACTGGATTGGATGGAGCACACGGATGGATTGGATGGAGCACACCGAGTGGATGGACATGACCCGCCGCGGGGCGCTCGGGGCCACCCGCACTCCGGCCACCCGGTGGGCCACCGCCCCACCCATCCGTCCATCGCGATGGACGCCACCACGTACTCGGCCTGAACCTCCGGGCTGCCATCGCCTCCGCGCAGCGTCCTGTACGACTCCGGCGCGCGCTCGGGAGGAAGTCCCGTCCGGCCGCGCCGCCCATCCGCCGACCGGCCAGCGCCTCTCGGGTCGGCTGCCGCTGTTGTCGGTGCAGCGCCTCAGCCTCACCGGGCGATGCAGGGTGAGCAGCCGCTGGGTTTCCCCTTGACCCGGGCCGAGGTCAAGGGGAAACAGCAGGTGCCCCGGCCCATGGTCAAGGGGTGGAGGCGAGGCCGGTCAAGGGGGAGCGGCTTGTGCGGTGAACCTGGTCAAGGGGGTGGAGCGGAGAGAAGCGGACATCGCCCGAGGGTGTCCGGCGGCGGACACCCCAGGGTGTGTGACGCGCTCCGCTCCCACGACCGGTCGGTGCTTCGGGCCGACGGCGTCTCCCGCCTGTCGTCCACTCCTCATCGGTGGACTGAGAGTGGGTGCCACCGCTGTAGCGGCATTGCGGCATCGAGTGGAGTCCACCGCGTGGATGGGCCATGGCCGATCCATCGAGTGCTGCCCATCGAGTGGAGTGGGCCGATGGGCGCCACTCGGTGACGGAGGCCAAAGCTCCACTCCACTGAGTGGGCTCCACCGTGCACTGAGTGGCCCCGGGATGGAACCCACTCAGCGCGCGGCGCCAGCGATGGATGGTGGGCTCTGCGAGTGGGCCGGGTGGAGGAGGCCGTCACACTGACCCCGGCAGGCGTCCACTCATCGGGTGGACGCCACCCACGGCCCACTCCGCGTCGTCGTTTCGGAGTTGTCGATGCCTCAGCGCTGGGCGATAGCCAGTGAGGTTTCCCCTTGACCTGGACTACGTGTCAAGGAGGAACCCGGCTGCCGGGGAGGCCGGTCAAGGGGGCCTCGGAGCTAGGGCCGGTTCATGGGCGTCGACCATGCCTGCGCCCCGTTGTCCGGAACGGCTGCTGAAGCACCGGGGCGGTTGGTCGCCGATCCCTGCCCCATCGGCGCCCGCGGAGTGGAACGCGCTCCGGTGGATGGGACCGGCCCCACCCGGCACTGGCGAGCCTCGACGAGGTGGAGTGGGCGGCGGCTCACGATGCGGCCCACTCCATCCGGCGGGTCCGGCATCGGACACAGAGGCCGGTGGAACCGAGCGCCGGACGGGTGCATCCACTGCCGTCCCACCCCGCGCACAACTCGCGGTGTGCCGACGGGGACGGCCCGCTGGCACGTCCACCCTCGTGCTCCTCTCGGCACGGCTTGCACCGGGGGGCGGCCGAGTCTGCGGGGTTCAGCACCAGGACGGCGCAGCCGCACTCCGGGCACCGGCCCCGGGGAGCTGCGGGAGCGGACTGCGGGACGGGAACGCGAACGGGGGCGGGGTGGACGACGGCGAGAGTGGAGGCGCCGGGCTGCGCGGTGGCCTGGCGACGGTCGCGGACGATCTCCTCGCACACTGAGCACCGGCGGCCGCTGCTCCACAGGACGCCGGCCTCGCAGTCGAAGATGCCGCAACCCCAGTGGGGCAGTCCGACGCCGAGGATCCACCGGCCGGGGTCGCGGATCTCGTCGGTGAAGGTACGGCAGACCCGCGTCTCCAGGCGCTGCCGAAGCCGGGCGTCATCGATGCCGGAACGCAGCAGGCGGCCGACTTCCCGGGCGATGCGCCGCTGCATGTAGACGCTGGTCTGCCGGTAGAGCCGGTGCACCGGCTCGAGGACGGAGTGCACGCGTGCGCTGATGGTCAGCCCGGGCCCGCCGTAGGCGCCGGTGGGGTTGGTCAAGGGGGTGCCCGAGGGCTTGGTCAAGGGGTTGGTCAAGGGGGTCTGGTGGTCATCCGCGCGCAGCGCGAGCCCACCCTCGCCGTCGCTTTGCGGAGGTTGCGCACCGCGGTTTTCCACAGCTTCACCTACCTGTACCTCGCCTACGGCGGGTGAGAAGAGGCCGCGCTCGTCATCAGGTCGGTCAGTCCTAGGTTCTTCCATAGTCGCGAGTGATCCCGCATCAGCCGACGAACCCGATCCCTCACCAGGACCAGAGGTGGAGGAGGGCACGACAGCCGAGGAGGACGGTTGTCCACAGGCCGCGTCCTGGGCGGCGGCCGGGATGTCGTGAGCGATGAAGTGGTGGCGGCCGCGCACGCCCGCCCGCCGCTCCACGGTGATCCACCGCGTCGCCTCCAGCTCGTCGACGATCTCGCCGGCGGCCGCGGTGGTGAGCGGCTGGCCGGCCCGTCGGCCGCTGTGGTGGTGCAGCGCCCCTGCGATCTCCGACTCGGTGAGGGGGATCTTCTGGGCCTGGGCGTAGGCGATGAGTGCGTACGCGCGCAGCTGGCGCGGGGTGAGGTCCTCGGACGCGGCCACCGGGATCCACACGAACCGCTCCGTCGCGGACAGCGGCCGGGTACGGCGCACCGCCGAGGTGCCGTTCCCGCCGGGCAGGGAACGCCGGGTCGAGGACAGCTCGACGACGCCGTCGGGCCCAGGGCGCATCAGCTGCGTCATCCCGCGCTCGACGGAGGACTTCGACAGGCCGACGTACTCCGCGATGGTCATGGTCGCCGCCGTGCATCCCTCCGGACGCGATGCCAACGCGGTGACCTTCACGTAGACGGTCACCGCGACGTCGGCGTAGTGCGGGTTGGTGACGAGGCGCAGGGGCACCTTCACCCGCTGGCGGCGCTGCGGGCGCGCCTGATCGCCCGCCGGCGGCGGGCTGCTGGGAACTGCTGCTGTGCGGGGCACGCTTCTCCTGGCGCACCGGTGCCGCAGGGCGGCGACTCGGGTGCGCTGGGTCTCGACGGCGTCCGGCAAGGACGCGCGGTCTGGGGTCTGGCGAGGGGCACTCGGGCGGAAGCTGAAGGAACGGGTCCTTCAGCTGCTACGGGTGTCGAAAAAGCCGACGGTGTGACAGTCCGGCCGAGAAATTCCCTGGCGAGCCTGTGACCTGCGGGTCAAGGGGGTGTCCGGGGTGGCGGCAGGCCCCTTTGACCAGTCCCATGCCGGGGCCGTGAAGGCCCCTCGGGCATGAGTGGGAAGTGAGTTGGTCAAGGGGTGCCGGCTGCACGTGGTCAAGGGCCGGCCACCGGACCGCGCTGCGGCCGGTCCCGGCCGGAGCGCCGATTGCGAGAGTGGGTACACAGCGTGGTGCTGACGTCACGGACGGGCGAAAAACAGCCGCGATTGGTGTGCTTCGGTGGCGTCCGAGCTGACAAAGGGCATGGGTGTACTGCAAGATGGACCCCGTTCTCCCGGGTCGCCCCGGGAAACGACAAACCCCCTCGGGGGGATTGCTGCTGGAGGGCAGTGATTGCCGGACCATTCGGTCTGGCCCTCGCTCAAGCTGGGCCGCTAACCCAGGACTGAGCGGTGACGGCCGGCAGAGGAGCTGCTAACTCCGAAGCCGGCGGAGAGGGGCGAGGAGCAGCCTTTGCTAGAGGCGCCCGCCCGGAAGACCTACGACATCCTCAACTCCCCCTTCCAGGGGGCCTTCGCGTTTCTGGGCCCGGACACGCCGGGCAGCGCCCACGGCAGCTCCGCGCCCGGCGCGGTGGATCCGCTCGGGGCCTGTGCGGTGCTGGTCATGGGAGAACCGCCTTCTCGGTTCGCCGGGCTCGGCGCTGTGCGCCGGGGGCCCGAGGTGAGGCGTATTGGATCAAGCGGAAGTCACACTATCCCCTGACACCCGTCGTGCACACGCACTCGGCGCGTTGTTCACTCGACGTCGAAAAGTGCAGCCAAAAGGGGCAGTTGACTCGGAGAGGTGCTAACTGGCGCTTCCTGTGCGGATGGTCACGCGATCTGCCCGTACTACCGTCAAAAGGTATGAAGTTGGGCGCTCATCCGTAAATCCGACTCTTCGAATCTCGAACACCGTGGTGCCGACCTTGGACTTGAGGAGCGAGCACTCCTCGGTGGTGGCCGGCCTCGCGCCCCAGTTGCTGGCGTGGCTGTCCTCGCGCCGCAGCGGGCCAGCCGTGAACGGCGCGACGGTGGCGGCTTCGGCCGCGGTCACCGTGAGCGCGGCCGGGGTGAAGAGGGTCTGCAGTGCCCATGGAGTGCCGGCCTGCAGCAGCACCGCCTGCCGGACGGACAGTGCGGCGTCCGGCGCGACGGCCAGAGCCTCAACCGCTGCGGCATCGGTACCGGGATCCCCGCGCCTGATGTCGTTGTGGCCGCTGTCGCCGGAATCCGCCGGCCGGACCAGCCCGTCCTCGTGCAGTCGGACCTCCATGGCGGAGGCCGGCTGCAGTACCCGACTGCGGCGGCGCGGCGCCGTCTCGACCAGGCCCTCCTGCTCGAGGAGCCGTAGGGCCTGGGCCACGGTGTTCGGTGCGACGCCGAGCTTCTCACCCAACTCGCGCTGACCGGGGAGCTGCTCGCCCGGGGCCAGCTTGCCGCTCAGGATGTCGGCGCGCAGTGCGGCCGCGACCTGCTCGTGCGGGTGATGGGACGTCATGGGCATGGGCACATCTTGCCGCACCCGCCAGAGCTCACGGCTCATCCGCTGGACCTTCTTCCTTGACGTGATCGCCAACAGCATGCATCATCTGACGCATCTGCATTAAGGCAGTTAAGGCAGATGGCGCGTGGAAAAGCAAGCGACCCCCGGGGCTGGTCCCCCCGGAGGCCGCGAACGCGCCTCACCACCCACCAGAGCGTCACAGGAGATGAGAACGCGTGAACACCATGATGGCAGCCCACCCGCCGGCCTCCCGCCCCATCCCGGGCACGGCCGAGGCCAGCATCGCCCAGTTCGTCGCCGCGACCGATCCGCTCGACAGCCTCGTCGCCAGCGGCTTCCTCGACCGGCAGGACGGCCACTACGTCGCGCAGGAGCTGCGCACCCCGCAGCTGCGCCAGACGATGAAGTACTCGGTCTGCCTCACCGCCGACCCGGACATCGGCCACTTCTACCAGGAGGACGGAGAGCCGGACACCGACTGGCGCCGGCGCCGCGCCCAGACCGTACGCGACCACTGCTCTGTATGCCCGGTGCGCGCCGCGTGCGCCGAACTCGCCCTCCGCGAGGGCGACACCGTCGGCATCCGCGGCGGGCTGACCCCCGAGAAGCTCAAGCGCCGGCTCGTCATGGAGCGCGACCGGCTCGACCAGGCCCTTGCCGAGGACCAGCGCGCCGCCCAGAGGCAGCAGGCCCGCATCGCCGCGGCGCGCGAGGTGCAGCGACTCGCCGGCCAGTACCTCGGCACCTCCGGGAAGCCCGAGAAGCGCCTGGAGAACATCGAGAACGTCCGCAAGGCCGCACGTCACCGCGACGAGCTCGTCGCCGCCCACCGCCGCTCCGCCGGCTGGACGGCCGCCGCGTGAACCCCGCCGGTGACGCCCACGCCCTCAACCGCGCTCTGGTCAGCGCGCTCGCCCGCCGCGACGACGTCCTCTTACTCCCCGTCCTCGTACCGGCCGGCGCCGACGTACCGCCCGTCAACCCGCTCACCGCGCTGCTCCTGGTCCTGCTCCGCCAGGCCACCGCCGAGCGCGACGCCTACAGGGACTGGATCACCCAGGACCCGATCCCGCCCAGCGACGACCCGCTGCGCGCCCGGGCCGCCGAAGCGGCCAGCAACCTTGCCCGGAGGGACTCCCCGTGACACCCGACCTCGCCCCCCACGGCGCGGCTCTCGCCGAACTCCTCGGCAGCTGGCAGTTCGTCCTCGGGGCGCTCGTCCTCACCCTCGGCCCGGCGATCGCCCTGCGCCGACGCCGCATGGCCCTGGCCGCGCTCACCGACGTCGAGCGCGCTGCGGCAGCCGACCGGCGCGGGCGCCGGGTCGAGGACCTCCTCACCGTCGTCATCGCCGCAGCGGCGGCCGCCCTGTCGGCCACCGGTCTGCGCCGGGTCGGCCACCACCAGATGGGCCTGGACGCCCCGTTCGACCTCCTGCCCTTCGTCGCACTCGACGTCGCGGCGATGGTCTGCGGCCGCCGAGCCCGCCGCCGAGCCCGCGACGGCGACGGATCGGGTCTGTCCGGCGCTCTCTTCTGGATCCTCGCCGGCATCAGCTCGGTCTTCTCCGCGTCCGAAGCCGACTCCCTCCTCGGCGGCGCCGTCCGCGCGGTGTGGCCGGTCCTTGCGGCCGTGCTCTGGGAGATCGGCTCGCTCGAGGAGCGCCGCGCCGCCCGCACCAAGGGGGGACGCCCCGACCGCCGCATCGCGCTGGTGCGCCTGCTCCACCCCGTCGAGGCCTTCCGCGTCGCGCTGCTGCTCGCCGCCCGCCAGGACCTGGCCCAGGAGGAGGCCACCGCCGAGGTTCGCATCTCCCGGGCGGCCTACCGCTGGTACCGGCTGCGCCGTGCCCAGGACGCGGTCAAGCGGGCCGGCGGGATGGCCCGCTGGGCATACCGCCTCGTCGAGATGCATGCCGACGGCCGCGCCCAGGATGCCAGCGAACGAGCGGGATGCTCCGACCCCGCCATCCTGAAGCGCGTCGTCGCCCGGCTGCAGCTGCGCGTACGCCAGTCCGACATCGCCGGGATGAACCTGCGGAACCCCGTTGCGTTCGAGGGCATCCTCAACACCCTGATCGGCACCATCCCGGCCATCCCATCCCAGACGGCCGACCCCCATGCCGCCCCGTCATCCCACTCCGGCGACGAGGAAGACCAGCAGGTCAAGACCGGGATGGGCGAGGGAGACGAGCCCGGGGAGGACACCGGCGACGAGGACACCACCTCGCCGGACCCGGACGTCGACGCCGGGCAGGATGACGACGCGGCCGCCGGGCGGAAGACCGACGAGGAAGTCATGGCCGCCTTCGTCGAGACCGTCCCGCGCAAGGATGACGGCACGTTCGCCTGGGGCATCAACAAGATCTCCGCCGCCCTCGGCATCGGCAACCCGCGGACCAAGAAGTTCCTGGACACCCAGGCCGAATGGCTGCCCAAGGCGCTGGCCGCCCATCCCGACGCGCACGGCGCCGACAGCGAAGAGCCCGACCACTTCGACCAGGCCCTCGCCCTCGCCAACGAGCCGCCGCAGCCGGCCATCGGCCCTAAAGACCCCCAGCCCGCCCCGGCGCCGGCCGGCCAGCAGCCGCTCGAAAAGCTCCTTCGCCTCGACCCGACCGTGGGCGACCACTTCGAGGAGCACGACAGCGGCCTCCTCGTTCCCGCCGCCGGCAGCCGACCCTGACGCCCCGCTCCGCAGGGCGCCCCCGAAGGGCTGCCCGCGAGCACGACCGTGAGGACCACACATGTCCGCCACCACCTTCGACCAGCACGTCACCGAGGCCCTCGCCCTCATCTCCCCGGCCCGCCGCCCGGTGACCGTCACCCGGCCGGCCCGATCCGCCAGCCCCCTTCAGCACGGCCGGCCCCGCCTCGCCCTCGTGCGCCGCCCCACCTCCCACGAGGGGAGCGAGCAGTGAGCACGACCCCTTCCACCCGCGGCCGGATCAACCAGGCACACACCGAAGCCCCCGAGAACCAACCGCCCCAGACCCCGGACACGGGCAACGCCATGCCGGACGACGAGACGCGGCTGCGCCGCCTCCTGTCCCGCATCGGCGTCCGACCGCTCGGCCACGCCGAGCAGCCCGTCGAGGACGAGCCCGAGCCGGGTGCGGACCGCCCCGACCAGGACCTGGAGTCCGCCGGTGCCACCCGTCGGATCTCGATGTCGCCCGGCGGACGGCTGCCCGTTCCCGGCCAGACCATCGACCTCACGGACCTCCCCGAGCAGCAGGACCCGGCCGACGAGCCGAGGCCCGCCGAAGACCAGGACGCCACGGCTGACCCGGCCGGGCCCCCGAAGGCACAGCCCGCGGAAGGGCCGGCGAAGAGCGCGTGGCCGCCTCGTGTCTCCTCGCGCCGGCGCAAGGACGACGACCAGGCCGAGGGCCCGGACGCCGCGGACGCGGACGAAGACCTCGCGGGTCCGGAGGGCGAGGGGCCCGACTGGTTCCGCGTACGGAAGGCCGCCGATCCGCAGGCACCGGATCCGGACCCCTACGAGGTGCACAACCACTACTACGGCACCGTCCAGGAGCCGTCGGCCCCCGCAGGGGAGGGGACCGGCCCGGGCCGCAACCGCAGCTCCCTCACAGCCTGGTGGGCGTCGCTCACGCCGCTGCAGAGGTTCATCCTCCACAACGGAGCCGCGGCAACCGTCGGCGCCTGGAGCTGGGGCGTTTTCACGGCCCAGTGGAACACCGGCCTGCCTCAGTGGACGCTCGCCGTCATGCACGACGCAGCGGCCAGCAGCAACGAGCCGTCCACCCCGTTCATCGTCGGCGGCGGCGTGATCCTGATCGCCGCGGTCGTCGGCGGCGGCATCTCCGCCTTCGTGGAGAAGTGGCTGTACCGGCTGCCCTCGTTCTGCGCCGCGGTCCGCTTCCTCACCCACATTCCGGTCGCCTCCGCCGGCATCGCCGTCCTGCTGTTCTCCGCCCCCACCTTCTAAGGACACCCGTGACCACCCTGCTCGCCGCCGGGGCCGGAACCAGCGCCCTCGGCCCGATGTCCGCCACCGCCGTCAGTGTCATCCTGATCGTCACGCTCATCTACGGGATCTGGGGCAAGGGGAAGAAGAAGCTGGCCCGAGGACCGGCCCAGGCCATCGGCTTCTTCGCCGAGCTCGCCTTCCTGCGCGCCGGCTCCTGGCCTCACGACCTCGGCACCGCCGTCCAGGACATCCCGCGCCAGATTGCTGCGAACCCCGACCTGGGATCCATCGGCATGACTGCGGTCGTGATCATCCTGCTCGTGCTGTCCGCCTTCGCCCCGATCGTCCCGTTCACCGGCGCCTTGTGGGGGATACTCACCGCGGCCGCCATGTCCGCAGCACAGGGCTCCATCTGGCGGGCGGTCATCGCCGTCGCCACCGCTGGGCTGTCGCTGGTGGGCGCATGACCGGGAAGCCGGACAAGACGAACCCCGCCAAGCAGGGACGGCGGAAGATCAGGCTGGAGCACATCCCGTTCGTGCGCGAGGTGCCCGTCGTAGTCAGCGCCACCATGGTCGCCCTGCGCTACATGGGAGCCTGGCTGCGCGACGGCGACCAGGAGAGCGGGGGCTTCCTCGTCCGACTCAGTGCACTCGGCCTCGCCGGCTACGTTGCCCTCTACTTCGCGGAGAAGCACCCCGGCCTCTGGTACGCCTACGGCGCCACCGGACTCGTCATCGTCACGACCGTCGCCGTCCGTACCGGTCTGTCGGCCGGCCGCACGGTGAAGGACCTGGAAGACGCGCACACCACTGCCGAGGAGGAAGCGCCTCAGGGGACCCACACCATAAACGATCATGAAATGGCGGGGGAGTGGGACCCCGAAACGACGCAGGCCCAAGCCACTTCGGCCGAAGCCGACGCCGCCTTCGCAGCGTTCGTCGAGCACAGCGTCGCCTTCGCCGTCCGCCAGGGCCGCAAGGGCGTCCACACCGACACTCTCCTCGAACGGATCCACCGGGAGAGGATGCTGGCCGACTGGACGGAACCTGTGATCAGACAGAAGTGCAAAGCCCTCGACATCCCCGTCCGAACCCAGATGGGCATCCAGGGGAGGAACTACTTCGGCGTGCACATCGCCGACCTCGAGCAGGCCCTCGGCAGGGCCCTACGGATC
The DNA here is from genome assembly GCF_040650555.1 of Streptomyces sp. NPDC048664. NCBI lineage: Bacteria > Bacillati > Actinomycetota > Actinomycetes > Kitasatosporales > Streptomycetaceae > Streptomyces > Streptomyces sp. NPDC048664. Next base: position 62,983 of record NZ_JBEZHK010000040.1, read on the forward strand.
CCCGCCCAGCTGGTCCCCGACCTCACCCCTAACGCCCCCGCCGCACCCCCTGCCGATCCCCCCGCTCCACCCCCCGAAGTCGCCTTCCTCGAGGCCCCTGCGGACAGTGCCTGAACCATCCGCCCGGGAGCTCCCCCCGGCCGCCGGCCAGAGGGAGCTCCCGGGCGCCCGAAACCCCTGTCAGTCGGCCATCACTCCCCTCCCCCGCGGAGGCGCCGCCAGCCATCTATCGGCGACATCTACGACCGTCTGACCTGCGCATCTATCCCAAAGTTAGAAGCATCTACCGCCCCCATCTACCGTTCCCTATCGGCTTGTTCCCATCCCGTGCGGCGCGGCACCCCGGTACCGTCGAACCACATCCGACAGGACCGGCAGAAGAGGAGCCCGCAGTGGCATGGCGGTACGAGTGCGGCCCATGCGGGATCACGACCGGGTGGCTGCCGAAGGATCAGGCCGCCGCCAAGCGGGATGAGCACCGGGACACCGTCCACCCCGGCATGATGCCGACGGCCGAGGTGTTCGAGTCCAACGCCAAGTCGATCGCCAAGGATCCGGCCGCCCTGCGCATGTGGGCGGTCATCGCCGGCATCTGCCTGCTCGCCTGGATCATCCAGTCCATTAGCTGACGCGCAAGCACTCACACAGCGCTCTGACGCGCCCAACGCCGGGGCTGCCCAACGCCTCATGACGAGGAGACGGATCGACACCTCAACTACGCGTTGCGTATTGAGGATTCAATGTGTACTGTGATTTTCGCGGAGAAAGTTCCGCCTCTGTGTCACACGCCGCTCGCGCACAACACCTGTAGCAGACGAGCGCACCCACCACCTCCTGGAGCCCAACGTGCCCACGCCCCGCACCCTGACGCTCGGCACCGCCCTAACGGCCGCCGCGCTCCTCGCCCTCACCGGCTGCACCAACGAGCCCATCAAGCACGGCGAGGTCATCGACAAGCGTGGCTACGACGGTCGCTGGATCACCGACTACGAGGACGAGTACCGCCAGGACTGCTCGACCATCCGCACCAGCTCGTTCACCACTACCGCCTTCGCGGGCCGCAGCGGCGGCTCCAGCGGCAGCAAGTCCAGCAGCGGCAAGTCCAGCTCGTCGGGCAGCACCGGCAAGAAGAACAACGACACCACCCCCGACGGCTCCGGCGGCTCGTCCGGCGGTACCCAGCCCGGCAAGTCGCTCACCAACGGAGGCACCTCCGGCACCACCCAGCCCGGCTCCTCCGGCTCGACCACAGACGGCAGCAGCCAGCCCACCAAGCAGTGCCAGCGGCAATACGTCGGCCGGAAGCAGACCGGTCAGCACTGGCAGCCGGGCAAGTGGGAGCTCCAGCTCCGCGACGGCGACCGAACCGGCTGGATCACGGTCTCCGCGACCACCTACAACGACACCGATCTCCACGACCACATCTGACCGACCCCGGAGACCCACGAGGAAGATCCGTCATGCCCGACGCACCCAAGTACACGCCCTACAGCATCTACATGCTGGAGCCACACGCTGATCATGCGACCGCCGAGAACGGCCACATCCCGATCGAAGCCATTGCCGAACGCGTCTACGGCAAGCCGTATAGCTCGCTACGCGGATGCCAGCGGGACGACGAGCACATTGGCAATGACAGTGTGAAGCTGTACGAACTCACCTCCGACGACGACTACCTGGAAGCACTCGGAGACCTCGACGACGCCGAGCTGTACCTGGGCTGGGACTCCCGTGCCGGCGAGAGCGTCGTCAAGACCGGCATGACTGAGCTGGATTACTGGCTGAGCATCCGCGTCGCTGACGAGAACACGCCAGCCACTGTCGAGGCGAACCCGCCTGAAACGCAAGACCTTGAGAACGCCGTGTTCGAGGACCGATTCTTCGCCGATCGCGCTTTCTCTCCCTCGCTGAAATTGGTCCTGGCCGATCTCATCCGGCGCGGCGAGATCCCGCGCGGTGACTACCTGTTCCGGCACTGGTGGTGAGTGAAACGGAACGAGGACCGACGCCACGGAGCCCCGGTGAGTCACGACTGGCCCTCCTCCCTGGCGATCCGCTGCCACGCGACCAGTTACCCACCCCCAGCACACCCGTCCCGACTACCTCCGATGCGGGGCCACCACCCGGTGGCCCCGCATCATCCAGTGGGAGACACCAGATGCACCCCTTCGTTCTCGGAAGAGGCCTCGGAGCCGTCGTCACCCTGCTCGCTCTCGCCCTCAGCCGGCGCCTGACCAGGCGACCGCACTGCTCCTGGTGCGCCACAGCCTCGGCGTGGCCCACCTCCCAGCACGACCCCCTGCACTGCCGCGGCTACGTACAAGAACGACGCCGCGAGCGCCTCCGCGACATTGCACACGACGCCCGGTCCCGGAACCGAACCCCTGGGGCCACGCGCACCTCCTCGACGAAGAACGGTGCTAGCCGCAGCCCAGGCTCCGTCCCCGCCAACCCGGAGCCCCATAAAGCCACTTCACCCAGCCCACCAGATGAGGACCGATGGCCCGCTGCCCCGCCACACTCCCGACGGATCACACCACCTGCGCCGGCCCAGTCGCCGTGACCGTGCTCGACGCGGACAACGCTGGCGCCGATGGATGCGAACATCACGCCGCACGCCTCCTCGCCGTCCTCGACCGCGGCCGCGTCTTCGCACTGCCCCACGCCCCCGCCGGAGCGGCGCACCGCGTCTTCAAGGCTGCAGCTCCGCAGGGCGACAGCCTTCACCGCCTAGCCGACGCCATCGTGACCTCGCCTGCAACGACCCGATGAAGCCCGGGCCGACCAGGCCCCGCTAACCCACCACCAGTCACCTGAAGGGAACCCTCGTGTCCGTCGGCCACCACCCCGAACACACCGTAAAGGCGTACCGCGATGAACGCCCGTCCATCACCCGGCTCATCCTCGAAGCGCGTTGGGCCCACTATCGCCTCACCGACGCTCTCGAATACGACCCCGACAGCGACGCCGTCCCCGCCCTGCGCCGCTTCAACCTCCTGCACGCCGGCGCACTCGTCGACGTCCTCGCCCTGCGCACCCGAGACCCCGACCTCTACGAAGCCGCCCGCGACCACGGCGCCCTCCTCCGCGAGGTCGACGGCCTGGCCCTCGACGACCACCCCCACAACGGTCTCGACCACCTGCGAGCCCAGTACGCCCGACTCCACCAGCACACCCACGGCGACTCATGCCTAGCCCCCCAAGCCACTGACGACTCTCTGCCACCCAAGCGCCCCTTCCTCCGACCCGGCCCCCGGCTGGTTCGCCAAATGCTCGACACCTACGCCTGGGCCAACCTCGGCCTCACCTCCCGCTTCCCCGCCGTCGACGTGGCCAGCGAACAACGGCGACACCTCATGACCCGCGGACTCCTACTCGACTGGGCCGCCACCGCGGCACCGGCCGACAGCGCCGCAGCGGTGGCCGCGGCCACCGCCGGCCACGCCCTGCGGGCCCTCGACCGCCGGCCAGCCCTGAACGATCTGCGCGCCCGCGCCTACCTCCTGGACGCCTTCCGCGACTTCGACGACCAGCACGAAGACGAGGACCCGCACCCCCACGACTGCGCAGGGCGCTGCGACGGCACCGGCGAAGTCCTCACCGTGCTCACCTGGGAGCACCACGGCGACGACAACTACACCGCCGTCCACCAGGAGCCGATTCTCTGCTTCGGCGCCCCCACCGCCCACGCCCCGGACTGCGCCACCTGCGGCGGACACGGCTTCACCTACACGACCGGCTACCGCGAGCTCTGCCTCGACGGGCGCATCTGCGACGGCGAGCCCATCGCGGCCACCGTGGCGTCGCAGGGAGCATGACCCCGCCGCGTCCCAGGCAGCTAGAACAGCCGGCGCTGAGCGGCACGCCCCACCTGCGCAGGCGCCGGCCGTCCCAGGGCCGCTCCTTTGGACTGTGATTTCTCTCCCCCGACCTGAGGGGGAGAGAAGTCTCTCCCCCCAGCGCGGCAACTGAGAAATCTCCCCCCTGACCTGAAAGGAGGGAGATTTCTCCTCCCCTCCCCAGGGAGCCCAACTGCAGGGGGGTGATTTCTCTCCCCTCCGTGAATGCCGGAGGGGAGAGAAATCACCCCCGCGAAAGACGGGACTTGGCCACGCAGACCACCGCCAGAGGCCAGCTTGCCTTACAACTTGCCCTACAACATGCCCTACAACTTGCTCTACAGCTTGCCTTTCAACTTGCCTTTCAACTTGCCCCCAGGCTGCGCCCTCGACACGGAAACCTGCACTTCAGGGCGACGGTCAAGGGGGTTGGAGTGCGCCGACTACTTCTCTACGAGACCCCCAAGGGCACTGAGGACATCAGCGAAGAGCCACAGGCGAACGACAGGAAGGAGGAAGCCGGCGGGGAGTGAGGAGGAAGGGAGACGGAAGGGGAGAGCAGCAAGAGACGGGAGGAGCGAGGGAGAGAGGAGCAGGCGGACCGGCAACGGCAAGCAAGACGAAGAGGCCGAGGAGCACAAGAGCCGAAGAGACAGAGGAGCAGCCGAAGCACACAACGACAGACGAGACACAGACAGACCACGAAGCACGGAGCCAGACAGGGAGAACGGAAGCGGGAAAGCCAGGGACCGTCAGCACGAGGCAGAGCCGAGACAGGATCGAGAGGGGCGGGGAGTTGAGCAGGTCGCGACGAGGGCTGCGGAACGCAAGCGGCCCCGCCCAGCGAAACGCTGAGCGGGGCGCGAACGAGGGAGGCGGGGGAGGGGGCGCCGGAAGGGGGCGCGGCGCGCGGGATTAGGAGGCTGTCCGGAGCATCCGCCGGGCGGCCGCCCGGCCGCTGGCGCTGACGCGTTCCGCCGCGTGGAGTCGCAGTGCTCGCGCTCGCACGAACGCGGCGGCCGCCTCAGGGTCGCCACTCGCTGCGCGGGCAAGCAACTCCGTGATCTTGCTGTCGGTCATCAGGGGTCCTTTCGGGGCGCAACGGCGCGAGCTGTCACCGGCAATGCGGCATGGTTTGAGCTTCGGCGGCGGGGTTCGAGAGCGCGCGCGAAGCATCCATGGAGATCTTGAAGCTGAACACGGTAAGGACGATCGCGGAGACACCCAGCAGGACACCCAGGAAGATTCCAGTCCGGCGGCCGATCCTGCGGCCGATCCTGTGGTTCATCATTGCTCCCACTTTCCTAGCTTGTGAGGGTGGCGCGGAGATGTGCGGTCGGATGGGTGCCGCCCCCACCGGGGGGCGGCACCCGGCGTTAGAACCAAGTCGCCTCACAGCCGAGGTCGTTCCGGGCAAGGTCCCGAAGCGCGGACAGTTCACCGTGCGTCCCGCACTCAACACATGTGCCGCCGCGCCGGTCCCCGTCGGACTCGAAGTCGCCGATGCGAAGGATGTGCGGACGGGCTATGGGGGTCTTGATGTTGGACACGACCAGGCCGGACTCGGGGCGGGCTGCGGCGCGTGCCGCGAAGTACTCCATGCGCTCCTGGATGTCCTCCAGGTCCTGCTCGGCGAAAATCCAGGTCAGTCGCTCCACGGAGCCAGGCTCGCCGTACGGGAGCCCGGTCGTGGGGCACATCGCCAACTTCTCGGTGACGGGCGTAGCGACCTTCGGCGAACGGCGAAGCAGGGCGAGCATGGAATCTCCCAGGAGTTTGGCGCTGACGGCGACCGGCTGATGTGATTACAGTACACAACAAAACAGGAATACGCAACAAGAGCGGGACGGCCCGGCCCCCGGTGGGTGAGGGGGGCCGGGGCCGGGCCTGTGGCGGGCGCGAGCGGCCCTTGGAGGGCGGGGCCGCCCGGCCCTGGTCTGGGGTCTACTGCCGTCTCGGGGAAGGGCTACAGGGGGATCCGGGGGGATTGCGCGTCCAGCCGTCCCATGAGGCAGTCAGGGCAGAGGTCGGCTCCCCTCTCCGTCTCGTTGCCGCACTCCTCGCCCCATCCGGGGCAGGTGGTGGGTATCTCAGGCTGGCTGTTGCGCTGCGTCATCCTCGGCTCATCTCTACTGGTGTGGGTGCCCGGGGCCCGTGGGGGCCCTGGGCCGGGCCTTGGTGGGGGGTGTGGGGGTCCGGCGGCCCCGTGTTGGGGGTTGGGGCCGCCGGGGGGTGGGTGGGGGTTCAG
>NZ_JBEZHK010000041.1:0-65171 GCF_040650555.1 Streptomyces sp. NPDC048664
GGCGGCCGCGGACTCTTCATCATCGCCCAGATGACCCAACACTGGGGCACCCGCTACACCCCCACCGGCAAGACCATCTGGACCGAACAACCCCTCCCCCTCGACTACCGGCCCCCGGCGCCCCAGGGCCAGTCCGACCACGCCTAGGACGGCTGCCCGGACAGGCCCAGGACGCCCAGGCGCTCCTGCTCCTCCTCCACGATGCGCCGGGCCAGGTCGGGGTCCGACACGTCGACCGCGTCCGGGGCGGCCTCGGCGACGGCACTGCGACGGGCGTAGGCGTCGAACAGGCGGGTCTTCTCCTCCAGCATCCTCACCAGGCGCTCGTCCACACCCGGAGTGGCCAGAAGGCGGTGCACGCGCACCGGTCTGACCTGGCCCATGCGATGGGCCCGCGCCACCGCCTGGTGCTCGATGGTCGGCTTGACCTGGGGTTCGCACAGGACGACGACGGAGGCGGCCTGCAGGTTCAGGCCGATGCCCGCCGCCTGGATCTGCGCGAGGAGCACCGCGGGCCCCTGGACGGCCGAGAAGTCGTCCACGATTCGCTGCCGGCGCCCGGCGGGGACACTCCCGTCCAGCGGGCCGCACACCCGGGCACCGTCGGCGAGCGCCGCCCCGACCGCGCCCAGGACGTCCTTGAAGTGGGAGAAGACCACCGTCTTCTGCCCGTTCTCACCGGCCTCCTGGACGATCTCCCGGAGCCGGTGCAGCTTGGCCGAGCCCTCGGGGCGCGCGTACGCGGCCCTGCGCATCGCCATGAAGTTGCCGGCCCGCACGGCCTCGCGGTAGGCCTCCTCGTCCGACGCGCTCAGTTCCTCCCACTCGTCGGTCCGCTGCAGACTCGGGAGCTCCGTGAGGACGTCCTCCTGGTTGCGTCGCAGGTAGACCGGCGCGACGGCCTTGCGGAAGGCGACCGATCCGGCCAGCGCGTCCCGGTCGCCCAGCGAGCGGGCGACCTCACGGTCGAGCATCCCGACCAGGTTGCGGAACTCCGCGACCCTGTTCTCCATCGGGGTTCCGGTCATGAACAGGGCACGCTCACAGCGCTCCGCCCACAGGGCGACCGCCTCGGAGCGCTTGGCCTGCGGGTTCTTCACCGAGTGCGCCTCGTCGACGACGAGCACACCGACCTCGCCTGCGTCCGGCACGGCGAACCCCCGCAGCGCGTCGAACGTGGTCACCCCGACCCCGCCCCGCCCCTGCCAGTCGGCGAACGCGTCGTGCCGGTCGGGGCCGTGCAGCACCGTGACCCCGAGCGTGCTGCGCGCCTCGATCTCCCTCGTCCAGTTCACGAGCACGCTCGCCGGGCACACGACCATGAAGCGGCTCTGCCCCTCGGCGGCCAGGTGGGCCAGCACGGCGATCGCCTGGATGGTCTTCCCGAGGCCCATCTCGTCACCGAGGATCACCTTGCGCCGGCTGAGCACGAACCGCGCGCCGAAGGCCTGGTAGCCGCGTAGGGACACCCGGCGGTGCGAGTCGTCGAGTCGCTGGGTGCGCACCCGCTCGGCGATCTCGTCCGGCAGGAACCCCTCGGCCGCGGCGGCGTCGGGCAGCCGCCCGGAGACCTCGGCGAGCAGGCTGTAGTAGTCGGCGGAGCGGAGTTCGAAGTCCACCCAGGCGGCGAGGTCGGACGAGGGCCGCCGCAGCAGGTCCACCGAGGACTGCGCGAACAGCGGGGGCAGGGCCGCTCGTTCCGCCTCGTCCACCAGGGCACGCGTCCGGCTCACCGCCTCCAGCGCGCAGGCCCTCTTCTCACGGCCCGCGAACAGCATCCGCAGCCGCCCGGCGGCGGGCTTGGCGTCGGCCAGCAGCGGATCGAGCCGTCGCAGCAGCTCGGTGGCCTGCTCCGTGGCGCGCCGGGCGTCCGGTCCGGCCTCCACCAGGACGTGCAGGGCCGTCACGAGCGCGGTGGTGGCCGGTTCGGGGTGGTCCACGTCGATGTGGACGGCCACGCTCTCGTGCACGGCCTCGGAGAGTCTGCGCGCCGCGGCCAGCATCTGGTCGACGGTGCGCTGCCCGACACCGGGGATCTGCCGCAGCCGGTAGGGGCCCGCGTCGAGCACCTCGCCCACGGTGCGCAGCCCGCTCCGCTCGACGCTCCCGAGGCGCAGCCGTCCCTCGGTGACGTCCTGCAACCGGGCGACGGGGATGGCGCCGAGCTCCCGCCGCGCCGCCGCGTCGTGCATCGGCGCCAGCGCCGCGCGCACCGCCTCGACGGCCCGGTCGTGGTCGTCGACCACGTTCCGCGCCGCCTCACGCAGGCGCGCCCCCCTCGCGACCACGCCCCGCTCACCACGCCCCACGCGCCCGCCCCTCACTCGCCTTCCCGCATCCTCCCACCGACCGTGCGGGGTCCGGCGGGCCCCCGCGCGCTCGTTCCGGGAGTGCTCAACCAGCTCTTCTCGACGAACCTCCCCCGGAGGGAGCGCCACGCCCAGGCCCCGACTTCCCGGGGGGTGAAACTCGCACGTTTGTGTCGTCAGCGATCTGTTGTACCGCAATAAGGCCGCTGCAAGGATCTCGCTCCATGACGAGACTCGCGTTCATCGTGGTGAGGAAGCGGGCCCCCGGGCGCCGGGTCCCTTCGGTGGTCCGGAGGTCGGTCGGACATCGCGGTCATCGTGCGCACGGGTCGAAGACGGCGTCCCGAACGATGCGAGCGGCGCCGCCACCCGCGCGGCACTCCCCCGCGGCCGCGGCCGACATGTCCGAGGCGAACCCCAGCGCCGTCATCCCACACCTTCGCCGATCACGAGAGGCATCGCTGTGAAGTCCACCCTTGAGACGCCTTCCCACGCGCCGACTCCGGTCGGAGGAGCGGCATGACGATCCCACGGATCTTTCAGCCCGACTTCCAGTCGGCCGCCGCGCGGTTGCGTGTGCCGGAGATGGGGACCGACGTGGTGGCTCCCCTCCTCGCTCACCTGGTGCGGCTGCTGCGCCCGCGTCGGGTGCTGGAGGTCGGCATGGGCTACACCACGCCGTTCCTGGCAGCCGAACTGGCCGAGCTGCGGGACCATGTCCGGGTCGAGGCGGAGTCGCTCGCCGAGAAGACCCGCCGTCACCTCTCGGGCGCGGAGCAGCTCGACGACTCCTGGTTGCTCGCCGACCCCCCTCTGGTCACGCCCACCGCCCACGCCGAGCCGTACGAGCCGCGTCTGGCGGTCGTCGACAACCTTCGGGACCCCGACTCCTCCGCCGGCCGGGTGACAGAGGTGCTCAAGGAGCTGGGCCTCGAAGACTCGATCACGGTGGTGAACGCCGATCTGAAGGAGTTGGCCGACCACCTGCCCGCCGACTTCCGCCCCATCGACTTCGCCTGGGTGGACGCCTGGGAGTGCCTGTACTTCTTCGACCACCTGATGGACCTGGTGAACCCTGACGGTGGCGTGGTGGTCATGCACTACCTCATGACCTACCCCGAGGGCGAGGCCGTGCTGCGCTACATCGCCGAGTACCAGCGCAAGCACCCCGGCGAGCTGGAGGTGCTGAACCTTCTGGAGTCGCAGAAGCTGATGCAGAACAGCATCACCGTCCTCTCCCGGACGTCCAGCCGTGCCAAGCGGCGGTACGCCAAGCTCGGAGGGGCGATCGACTACGGCGCCGAGTTGCACGCGGCCGCCCGACGGCAGGCGGGGAGCCGGTGACGACGCGGACGGACACCCGCAGCTTCCTGTTCGTCCTGGCCAGTCACCGCACCGGCGGCCGAACGGAGGAGCTGGCCCGGAAGTTCGCCGCCGACCTCCCGTCCGCGGACGCTCAGCGGTGGCTCCGGCTGGCCGTCCTCGCGCTGCCGGACTTCGTCGACCACCGCGGCGACGGGACCGGGGCGGCCCCGGGAGAGAGCGAGTCGGTGCTGCTCGAGGCCACGCTGGAAGCGAGCGACCTGGTCATCGTGTCGCCGCTCTACTGGTACAGCGTCTCGGCGTCGGCCAAGCTCTATCTCGACTACTGGGGGCGCTGGCTGGAACTGGACGGTGTCGGTTTCAGGGAGCGTATGAGAGGCAAGCGGCTCTGGGCCATGTGCACACTCTCCGAGGGCAGGGACCTCGACGACACACGTCCCATGCTCGACATGCTCAGCAGGTCGGCCGCCTACCTCGGCATGGAGTGGAGTGGCGCACGGGTCGGCGACCACCACCTCCGCTGAGCGGGAGCTGGGCGAGAGGAGCGCCGAGGACCCCTGCCCGAGGCCGGTCGACTCGCGGCCGGCCTCGGCCGAGCAGGAGGACGGAGCCGCTCAGTCGGTGAGGTCCAGCGAGTCCAGGAGGTTTCCTTTGGCGATGAGATAGCCGAGCTGGGTCCGGCTGGTGCTGCCCAGCCGGCGAGAGATCCTTGCCACGTGGGCGGCCACTGTCCGGCGGCTCATTCCCAGGCTCCGGCCGATCTTGTCCTCCGTGTCACCCATCACCAGCCGCTCCATGATCGCGATCTGCACGTCGCCGGCCCAGGTGATTCCTTCGGTGTCCACGTCGGGCGGTCCGGCAGGTGGCCGACCGCGTCGCCACAGCGAATCGAAGTAGTTCGCCAACGACTCGACGGCGGCGGCCTCTCGCGCCTCGACCGGTGCGCCGCCGACAAGAGTGAAGGCGACCTCCCGGTCGAACACGGCGCACTGAATGGGGACTTCGTCGACAAGGCGTATCCGCACCGTGCTCCGTGAAGCCGTTTCGGGGGGCGCGACGGCTCTTCGCGGAATGCGATCGCACAGAACGAGGACTCGAGGGGGAGCGTCGACGTCCTCCCCGGTGGCGCGCAACGCGTGCTGGACGATCTCTAAACAGGCCTCGTCGCGGTCCGCCACCGCGATGAGCGCCCGATGAGCGGACGGCAGACGATCTTCTAAGATCCTGGTGAACGGTTTCGCCCCCGACAGGGCGACAAGCTGTTCCACGCGCATGACAGTTATCAATCCTTCGCTTGCTCAGGGTTGCTGCCGTATTTCAGGGAATGGCCGACGGAAGGCGCGGTGCGGTGCCGGCGCCCTTCGGTGAGGAGTGACGGCCGCTGCGGATGACCACGACGCCGGCCGTGCGCCCACGGTTCGGCGCAGGTCAGGACGACACCACGACGTGCACAAGACCGGCGCCACGGGGCCTCGGAGACGCGAAAAACCCGCGCGACAGCAGGAAATGGGAGCCAATGCCGCCGACCCGAGCCTCTTCGCTCCGGACAAATGACTCACGGAGCTCTGACGGTCACGGCACGGGCGCTGTCAGTCGTCTGCGGTGGACAGCTCCTCGGTATGCACGAACTGTGCGTCGATGCGCTGGTTCCGCTCCAGGAGCTGGGCATTCCTCATCCATACGGGATCGCTGTCGACGACAGTCAATCCTGTGCTGAGGCCAGCCTCTTGAGTGAATAAGTGATACAAGTACCCCACGTCACACCCCCGTATGAGATTAACAGGCCAACTGCCAAGCGGGCCAGCCCTTTCAGCGGCCTCGCAACGGCTGACGTCAGCCCTTTACGCACAGCTCGCAACGCTCGCCGGAGGGAGCCGAGAAGCGAGATGCAAGGCCACGCTATAGGGCCGGTGCAGCCAAGGGAAAGACCATACTGCTGGCCGAGATTGGACTGGTGGTGTCTCGGGGATGACATTTCGCCCCGCGACCGCGGAGCGAGTCGGCCGGGATCAGGGGGTGCTTCGCACGGCCACCGCGGCGGCGAAGCCGTCGGGCGCGGCGACGTCCGCGACGCTCCAGCCGGCGGGGGAGAGCGCGGGGTACACCCCGGTACCCAGGTAGTCGCGTGACAGGCCCCCGGCCAACCCGGTTCCCAGGCCCTTGAGATAGGCCTCCTTGCGCGTCCAGACACGGGCGAACGCGAGGGGACCCTCGGCGGTGTCCAGGGCCCGCAGTTCGGCGATCTCCTTCGGGTGCAGCATCCGAACCACGTCGGCGACGGTCTGCGGATCGGGCAGGCGTTCGATATCCGCGCCGACCGGCGTGGACGACAGCGCCAGCAGCACCATCGGACCGCTGTGGGAGAGGGAGAAGTGCACGGAGCCGTCGTCCAGGGAGGGGCGCCCGTGCGGCCCTCCGCAACACGGACAGGGATCGCGCACCAGGCGCACCGCCCGAGGAGTCCGTCCCGTGGCCGCCGCCAGGAGCTGACGCAGGGCCACATGAGCGAGCAGATAGGTGAGTCGGTCCTCCTCACGCCGGAGAGCGGCCGCGCGGGTGAGTTCGCCCTCGCTCAGCACGGCGGGTGCGAGCCGAGCGGCCCGATCTCCTTCCCGCTCGGCGTCGGCCGTCCACACCGAGGGCGTCCGCGGCCGCACCGGCGGCTCGGTCAGGGACAACGCGCTGGGCACGGTCACGAGGGACATGGCTGGCACGCGCACAGCATAGGCAGCCGGCCACGAGGCGTCACGGACCAGGCGACCGGCGCGTGGCTCGGGAAGGTCGAACTGAGCTGAAAGCAGCGGTGAGTTGGCTGAAAAGGGGGGCCGCGGAGGGGTGCGGATCACGGCTCGACATGATGGTGTAGATGCCGCGGGTCGGGGGATCGACGAGGGCCACCGCGGTGACGTCGGTCCGCAGCGCGCCCGTCAGCACTCCGGGTATCAGTGCGATGGCGTGCCCGGTCGCGACCAGGGCCATCTTGCCGAGCAGATCGGCCGCGGTGAGGTCGATGCGGGCGGTGACTCCGGCACGGGCGGCGTGCTGGCGCAGCAGGGCGGCGGAGCCGTCGTTGTCCTCGACCCAGGTCTCGTCGGCCAGGACCCGCATGGGTACCCGGTCCCGGCCCGCGCGGGGATGGCCGACGGGCAGCACGACGACCATCTCGTCCATCCCCAGGAACCGCCGCTCGACACGTGTGTCGTTGGGCAGCCCCGGTGGCGCGTCGGTGACGACGGCGACGTCGAGGCTTCCGGCGATCACGCGCTCGTGCAGTTCGGGGCTCAGTCCGGTCAGCAGGCTCCACCGGAGGGGCTCGGTCGCGTCCAGCACGCGGCGCATCGCGGCGGGCACGATCCCGGCGGCCAGCGACGGGGTCGCGCCGACGGCCAGCGGCCGTGCGAGCGCGCCGTGACGAACGTCCCGGACGGCACGCAGGGCGCGGTCGGCCTCGTTGAGCGTGGCCAGGGCGTGGTGACGGAACACCTCGCCGGCGGGCGTCGGGCGCACGCCGCGCACGTGCCGTTGCACCAGGGGTACCCCGGCCTGGCGCTCCAGACCGGCGATCTGGCGGGAGACGGCCGACTGCGTGTAACCGAGTTCGGCAGCCGCCGCCGACAGCGAACCGAGCCGGCACACCGTCACGAACGTCCGCCACGCAGTCAGTGCCATGGCACGAGTATGCCGGTCCGGTATGCGCGTCGCGCATCACTGCCCTGCGGGATCTGCGCTTGTCGCGGGTCTCCTGGTACCCCAGGCTGGACCGCATGACCGCACCGCAGAGAATCGCAGTCCTCGGGCTCGGGCGCATGGGCACCGCCGTGGCGACACGACTTGCCGACCAGGGCTGGGACGTCGTCGGCTGGACACGCTCCGGGCGCCCGGCAGGCGCCGTCGAGACGACCGGCGACCCGAACGACGCCGTGGCGAAGGCCGACATCGTGCTTCTGGCGCTGTTCGACGGCCCGGCGTGCCTGGAGGTCGTCGACCAGGTCCGCGGCGCGCTGCGCTCGGACGCCGTCGTCGTGAACATCAGCACCATCGCCCCCTCCGAGGCCGCGGGGCTGGCCCGCGATCTCGGCGCGTCCTACGTCCACGCGCCCGTGCTGGGCTCCGTGTCGGCTGTGGCCGCCGGCGCCCTGCGGATTCTCGCCGCCGCCGACCACGACCGGGTTCGACCGGTCCTGGAAGCGCTGGGCACCGTGCACCGTGTCGACGACGCCGCCACCGCCGCCGCGCTCAAGCTGGTCGCCAACAACAGCCTCGCCGGTGCCGTCGTCGCGCTGCGCGACACGCTCCGGCAGGCCGACGCGCTCGGCCTGCCCCGTGCCCCTGTGCTGGACGTCCTCGCACTCGGTCAGCTCGGCGGGCTCGTGGCGCGCAAGCGCCCCTTCCTCACCGGCGAACCGACCCCCGTCGTGGCGGAGTTCACCGTCGGTGCGCTGGCCAAGGACCTGGCTCTGCTGGCTGCCGCGTCCGACACGCCCCTGGGCGGCACCGCCGGCCTGGCCGACACCCCGGCCGGACCCGAGGCCGACATCGCCGTCGCCGCCACGGTGCCCGCGGTCGACGACGCCGTACTCGAGCCGCTGCGCGCCTACGTCCGCGGACACTCCACCGGCGATCCCGCCCACTTCCGCGACGCGTTCCTGCCCACCGCCCACATCGAGGGGATCCGGGACGGCGCGTTCGTCTCCTGGCCCCTGGAGGAGTACTGCACCCTCTTCCACGGCCGGCCGGCTCCGGACGAACCGGCCCGCTCGCGCCGTGTCGACACCGTCGACGTCCACGGCACGGTCGCGACCGCGACCATGTCGCTCTGGCACGGTGCGGACACCTTCACCGACATCTTCCTGCTGGTCCATGTCGACGGCAGCTGGCGCATCGCCAACAAGGCGTATCACCGGCACTCCTGAGAGGGCGGCAGCCCGCCCCCTCAGCGCACCGCACGGCGGACGGCGTGGATCTCCTCCCGGATGGCGGAGCCCACCGCTTCCACCCGGTCGAACAGGTAGAAGTGGCCGCCCGGCCACGAACGCGTCGTGGTCCGGGCCGTCGTGTGCTCGCTCCACCGGGCGGCCGCCTCCGCGGGAACCGCCGGATCGTCCTGTCCGGTGAACACCGAGACCGGGACGCGGAGGGGCGGGCCGGGGTGTGCCCGGTACGTGTCCACGATCGCGAGGTCGCCGCGGAGCACCTGGATCATCTCGTCCAGCACGTCCGGCATCTCGAAGACCGGTTCAGGGGTGCCGCCCAGTCTCCGCATGAAGGCGGTCAGCTGCTCCCGCGGCCACTCATGGCGCTGGGCCCGGTCGCCGCGGCTCTGTGGCGGCGCGGCCCCGGAGAGCCCCACCCAGACAGGAGGCATGCCCTCCTGGGACAGCGCCCGGGCCGCCTCGAACGCGAGCAGTGCGCCCATGCTGTGCCCGAACACGGCGAAGGGACCGTTCAGCAGGGGCCGCAGTCTGGGCAGCACGAAGTCGAGGGCCTCGGTCGACGTGCGGCACGCCCGCTGCCCCGTGGTCATCATTCGGCCGGGCAGGTCGACGGACAGCAGGTTCCACTCGGCGGGAAGGCACCGGACGAAGGGGGCGAAGGCGGCGGCCGATCCCCCGGCGTGATGCGCGAACACCAGGCTGAACGGGGCCGGGTCCGCACCCGACCGATCCGCGGACGCCACGGTCGGCGGCCGCAGCCGCAGGTCCTTCACTCCTGGTTCGAAGACCATGTCGCCCAGTCTCCGCTCAGGCCGCTCGCGGCGCGGTGAGGCCCGGCCGGTACTCGACGGCCGTGACACCCCAGCTGAACCCCACTCCACTCGTGCAGAGCAGGATCAGATCGCCCGCGTTCAGTCGGCCGTCGGCCCTCAGGTCGGCGAGGGCGATGAAGGTGTCCGCGGGGCCCTGGTGCGCGTAGCGGTGGTAGTTGAAGACACTGCGTTCGGGTGCGATGCCCAGGTTGGACAGCAGTTCCTCGTGCATCGTCCTGTCGGTCTGGTTGATGAGCAGGTGCGCCACGTCCTCTCGGCTTCGGCCGAGGGATTCGAGCGTCAGGCCCACCAGCTCGGCGAGGTTCTTCAGATATGCCTGGCGCAGGCCCGAGCGGCGTCCCCGCCGCCGCACCAGGGTGGTGAAGTCCTCGCGGTCGGCGGAGTAGTAGTCGGCCCAGGAGGCGTCGGTGCGCAGCTGCGAGCGCAGGATCTCGAACTCGCCCCCCTGCCGTCCCACCAGCACCGCGGCTGCCGCGTCGGCGAAGTTGAACAGGGCCTTGGACTCGGGGTCCTCGTGGTCGACAAGCTGACTGAGCCGGTCGCCCAGCAGGACGAGCACGTACTCGCTGCGGGCCAAAGCCGTCTCGTCGCAGGCCAGTTGCAGGGCGGGCGTGGCGGAGTTGCAGAAGTTGACCACTTCCATGCAGTGCGCCTCGCGGATGTCGAGCACGTCGGCGGCCTTGGCCGCCGGCGACCAGAACGCGGGCTCCCACTCGCCCGAGCCGGCGTAGACGACCTTGCCGATCGCGGCCGGGTCGACCCCTGTCCGGTCCAGCACCGTGCGTGCCGCCTGGATGGCCAGGTCCCACGGCTGCTCGCGGGGAGCGAGCACGGGCCATTGCGGTGTGACGGTGATCTGCTGGATCCGGTCCGCCGGCAGGCCCGAGGACCGGGCCAGGTCCTCCACCCGGGCCGTGCCGCTCGGCAGTACGTACGCGAGGTCGACGATGCCGCTCACGGTCGCTCTCCTTCCGTCGATCCGGTGGCGATCTGCTTCCTGACGTCGTCCAGCAGCTCCAGTCCCGCCAGTACCGCCTTGTGCGGCAGCCCGAAGTCGATCAGGCAGGCGATCTCGTCCACGCCGAGCGCCGCGAAGCCGGCGGCGTTCCGCGCCGCCTTGTCCGCGGTGCCCAGGAGGCCGCCGCTCTCGAAGTAGCGGTCGAAGGCGCGACCGACGATGAACGCGGTGTCCGCCGCGGACAGCTTGGTCGGATCGACCATCCGCGCGCCGTCGTACCGGGCGCCCAGCAGCATCCGGAGTGAGCTTCCCAGGTAGTCCGAGAGCGGCTTGCGGACCTGCTCCTTCACTTCCGCCTCGTCGTCGCCGAGGAAGGTGTGCACCATCAGTGCGACGTGTCCGTTCCAGCCGTCGTGGTCGGGCCGTTCGGCGAGCGCCTCGCGGTAGGCGGTGATCTTCACCGCCAGTTCCTCCGGTTCCTGGCCCAGCAGGTGGGTGAGCACGCCGGCACCGAGCCGCCCGGCGGCGCGGAACGTCTCGACACTGCCCGCGCTGGTGACCCACACCGGCAGCTCCCGCTGCACCGGCTGCGGGTAGACGGCCACGTCACGCCGCGTTCCGACTCCGTCCGTCAACGACATCGTCTCGCCACGCCACAGTGCCCGGACCTGCTCCACGTGCTCGCGGACGAGCCGGTGGCGGTCCTCGTAGGCACCGGGGGCGAGCACGAAGTCGGCCGCGTTCCAGCCCGAGGCGAACGAGACCCCGGCGCGGCCCCCGGAGAGGTTGTCCACCACCGACCACTCCTCGGCGATCCGCAGCGGGTGGTGCAGCGGGGACACCACGCTGCCGGCCCGGATCTGGACCCGCTCGGTCACCGCGGCCACGGCCGCACCTGTCACGGCCGGATTGGGGTAGAGACCGCCGAAGGAGTGGAAGTGCCGTTCCGGGGTCCACACGGCGGAGAAGCCGTTCCGGTCGGCGAACTTGGCTCCCTCCAGGAGCAGTCGATAGCGATTGCCGTCGAACTCGCCGCTGTCGTTGGCGAAGTAGAACAGGCTGAAGTCCACAGTGGCTCCTAGCTGGTTGTTTCGGGAACCGCCTGTCGCGGGGCGAACCGGTCCCTGGTTCCCTCGGCCCAGCGGACGGCGAGCGGCGCGGCCAGTCCCGCCAGGGCCAGCGGCACGGCCAGCAGCACCCACCCCGCCCAGGCGAAGTGCGTCAGCAGATACGTGGCGAGGGCCGGGGTCGCGACGGTGCCGAGCTGCACGGACATGGCGAACAACCCTTGGTACTGCCCCTGCGTGTGCTCGGGCGCGAGCGAGAAGGACACCGACCACTGCCCGACGCCCTGGAGCATCTCGCCCAGCGTGTGCACCACCACCCCGGCGACCAGCAGCAGCAGGGCCAGCCACACCGGCCGGCCCTGCGCCAGGGCGAACAGCGCGCAGCACGCCGCGAGCGCCAGCCCGGTACGGCGCAGGGCCCGGCCCCCGCCCGCCGCGTGCTCGCTGCCCTTGCCCACCCGGACCTGGAGCAGCACCACCATCGCGGTGTTGATGATCAGCGCCACCGAGTAGGTCCAGGCCGGGCTGGAGGTGCGCGTGGTGATCCAGATCGGCAGCGCGACGGTGAGGATCGTGATGTGCATGACCAGCACGGTGTTGAGCAGCGCCAGCACCACGTACGGGCGGTCGCGCAGCACCGCCGTGCGCCTCTCCCCCTTCGTCGCCGTCGCCGGCACCGACGGCAGGGCGAAGTAGGCGGCCCCCGAGACGAGGAACAGCACTCCCCCGAGGACGAGCACGCCGAGGTAGACGGCCCTCGTGTCGAAGTAGAGCGCGATGCCACCCGCCGTGGCTCCCGCGGCGATACCGATGTTGGCCACCGACCGCATGTAGGAGAACGTGCGGACCCGTTCGGCCGGCGGGATCAGCCCCGCGACCAGTGCGCCCCGCGCCGCGTCGGTGGCGCTCTCGGCCATCAGTGCCAGGCTGACCGCCACGACCAGCCCGGCGAACCCGGTCACCAGTGCGTACCCGGAGGCGAACACGCCCAGCAGGAGCAGGCAGGCGATGGTGACCGCGCGCGGCCCGAACCGGTCGGCGAGGTGACCGGCCGGGATGCTGCCGAGCATCCCGACGGCCGCGCCCAGGCTGAGCGCCAGGCCGACCTGGTTGACGGGGATGCCCACGGTCCGCGTGAAGTACAGGACGCTGACCGCCATGAGAATCCCGTGTCCGGCGGTCTTGGCCAGATTGCTCAGGCTGAGCAGCCGGACGATTCCCGCCGGTGGGATGGTCTCGCGGAGGAACTCGGTGAGAAACGGCATGCGCGACAGACTCTCCGTTCGCTGTTGGTCCTTCAACGCGGCGACGGGACGGCGCTCTCGCGTTCGGCCACCAGCTCCCGCACCCGGCCCCGATCGATCTTGCCGTTGGCGTTCAACGGAATCTCCTCCAGATGGTGCAGCCGCCGGGGGACCATGTGGACGGGCACGCGGGTGCGCAGCCACCGCACCAGCGCTCCCCGCTCCAGCGGGGTGCCGGTGTAGCAGCCGGACAGCCGGGTCTCGCCGTCCTCGCGGATCGCGACCACGACGGCCTGCCCGACCTCGGGGTGTTTGCGCAGCGCGGCCTCTATCTCGCCGAGTTCGATCCGGTAGCCGCGCACCTTGACCTGGTTGTCGGACCGTCCGAGATGGACGAGCAGGCCGTCCTCGTACCGGACGCGGTCACCGGTCCGGTAGTAGTGATCGGGCGTCAGGTGCTCGGCCGCCGGGACCGCGCGGCCCTGGTCGAAGCCGATGAAGCGCCCGTCGTCGTCGGACGGGTCGAGATAGCCGTCGAACCGCTGCGCGCCGCGGACGAACAGCTCCCCTTCCTTGGCGGGCCGGCCCACCTCGTCCAGCACCAGGAAGTCCAGGAAGCCGTAGACATCGCCGATCGGGATGGTCCCG
Organism: Streptomyces sp. NPDC048664; assembly: GCF_040650555.1. Classification (NCBI taxonomy): domain Bacteria; kingdom Bacillati; phylum Actinomycetota; class Actinomycetes; order Kitasatosporales; family Streptomycetaceae; genus Streptomyces; species Streptomyces sp. NPDC048664. Next base: position 13,317 of record NZ_JBEZHK010000041.1, read on the forward strand.
TTGGAGGTGACGGGCCAGGCGGCCGGATCGCCGGGCAGGGTGAACTCCGTGCACTGGATGGTCAGTTCGGTCGGCCCGTACACGTTGGTGAGCTTCGCCTGCGGGGCCGCCGCGTGCCAGGCCGCCGCCTGCTCACGGGTGAGCTGCTCACCGATGAACACGCTGTGCCGCAGTGTGCTCGCGCCACCGGCAGGGAGGTTGCCCAGCCCGGCGGCGACCGAGACCACCGACGGCACCGAGAACCAGTGCGTGAGGCCGTCGCGTGTCACGTAGTCGACCGGTGTGAGCATGTCCTGCCCGCCCGGCACCACCAGTGTCGCGCCTGCCGACCAGGTGACGAACAGGTCGTACACCGACGGGTCGAAGGTCAGGTCGAAGGTGTGCGACATCCGGCATCCGATGCCGACCTCGAACCGGGCGACGTTGTGCTTCAGGAAGGGAGCCACATTGCGATGCCGGATCGGCACGCCCTTGGGCCGGCCGGTGGAGCCGGAGGTGAACAGGATGTAGGCGACGTCGTCCGGCGAGGTGGTGAGCGGCGGCAGCTCGGCCTCGCTCGTGAGCCCCGCGACCTCCTCGTCGGTGAACCGGAGGATGGGACCGGTGTCCTCGTCGGTGAGCTGCGCCGCTCCGGCGGCGTCGGCGATCAGCACGTCCGGCTCGGCGAGCGACCGGCTGCGACGGTTGCGCTCGGCGGGGTAGCCCGGGTTCAGCGGCACGACCGTGGCGCCGAGCCGCAACGCGGCCAGGTAGCCGGCGGCGGCGGTGACACCGCGCGCGGTCAGCAGCGCGACCCGACGTGGCGGTTCGCCGGTCGCCCGGAGAATGCGCTCGGCCACCGCGTGCGCGCAGTCCCGCAGCTCGCGGTAGGTCAACGTGATCCCGCCCGCCTCCACCGCGCTCTGGTCGGGACACCGCTCCACCGAGGCCGCGAACCACTCGTACAGCGTTCCGTGCTCGGTCACCGTGCCCCCTGCAGTTCCGGAACGACCAGACGCATGGTCGTGGGCGGCTCGGACACCTCGGGCTCGACGTGGAGCACCTGGAGTTCGGGCATCCCTCGCTCGATGGACAGCTCACCCAGGCAGGCGCAGTCCTGGGGGGTCAGACCCGCGAAGCGGTAGGCGACCTCCATCATCCGGTTGCGCTCGGTACGCCGGAAGTCTCCGGCCAGATGCGCGCCCGCGAGCGCGGCCTGGCTCATGAGCCAGCGCAGCAGGACCGAGCCCGCGCCGAACGAGACGACCCGACATGACGTGGCCAGCAGCTTCAGGTGCCACACCGAGGGGTGCCGTTCGAGCAGGACGATGCCGATCGAGCCGTGCGACCCGAAGCGGTCCGCCATGCCGGCCACGAGCACGTCGTGGCCGGGGTCGGCGAGCAGGCCGCGCAGCGTCTCGTCCGAGTAGTGCACGCCGGTGGCGTTCATCTGGCTGGTGCGCAGGGTCAGTTCCTCGACGCGCGCCAGATCGGTCGCACTCGCGTGGCGGACGACCAGCTCCAGGGCGAGCGTGCGCAGGAAGTCCTCGTCGGGACCCTGGAAGTCCTCGCGGGCGGATTCGCGGGCGAAGCCCGACTGATAGATCAGGCGGCGCTGCTTGGACTCGTCGGTCACGGTCGCCGGATTGAACTCCGGCAGGTCCAGCAGCTCCAGGACCCGGGCCGCGTCGTAGCAGCGCACCTCGGGCAGGTGGTGGGTGACCTCGGCACGCTCCGCCGGCTGGTCGTCGACGAACGCCATGACGGCGTCGGCGAAGTTGAGCTTGTCGGCGATACGGCGGATCGAGTGCGACTTGGGATGCCAGCCGATCTCCGGCAGGACGAAGTACTCGGTGATCCCGAACTCCTCGAGCCGCTTCCAGGCCAGGTCGTGGTCGTTCTTGCTGGCGATCGACTGGAGGATGCCCCGCTCGTCCAACGCGGCGATCACGTCACGGACACGCGGGTCGAGGGTGACCTGGCCGTCCTCCAGAACGGTCCCCTGCCAGAGTGTGTTGTCCAGGTCCCACACGAGACACTTGACGGTCTTCATCAAACCTCCCACAGGGTCACCGCCCAGGCGGCGACCGGGCTGTTGTTGAGCACCATCACCAGATCGCCCTCGGCCAGCTCGCCCGTGGCCAGCAGCCGGTCGAAGTTGAGCACCACGTCCATGGCCCCCAGGTGCCCCAGCGTGGCGAGCTGGTCTCGGCAGACCTGGTGGATGGGCAGGCCGAGCAGGGTTTCGTAGAAGGTGAAGGCCCCGGCCGTGACGTTCTGCATCAGCGTGGTCGCCACGTCCGCCCGGGTGACACCGGCGTCGGCCAGCGTCTCGTCCACCAGTCGTGCGATCCGCTGCCTGCTGTGCATGGCCAGTTCGAAGCGGTAGCGGTCGGGCGAGGCGCACTCCTCGCGCCACTCGTACCAGGGCACCTGCTTGTAGTCGACGCTGAACAGGTCGTGGAAGGACCCGTCGGTCTCCATCCGGTGCGCGCGCAGCACCGGGCGGCCACCGCGCACCAGTGTGGTGGCGTACGCCCCGTCGCCGATGATCGTCACCGGGTACCGGACCCGGTCGGCGCCCGTGGGGCGGCTGGCATGCGCGATCGTCACGCTCCGCCGGGACGGGTCGGCCAGCAGCAGGTCGCGGCCGAGCGCCCACGCGGCGCTGGAGCCGACACAGCCGACGCCGTCCACGGTGAACGCGAACGCCGAGGACAGACCCGCTTCCTGCTGGACCCGGCAGGCGTCCGAGCCGAGCAGCACGTCGGGGGCGCGCGGTCCGACGAGCAGCAGCACGTCCGCGTCCGGGCCGCCCTCGCACCGTTCCTCCTCGTGCAGCTCACGGGCGACTCGCGCGGCCAGCTCACCCGAGGTCACGTCCTCGAACACGCCGACCGTCTCGATACCGCTGGTGGCGACGAACTCGGCCTCTTCGTGGCCCAGTTCCTCGAACTCCGGCAGTTCCTCGACCGGGACCCGCTGGTCCGGCAGCGCGATGCGGGTACGGCCCAGCCCGATGCTCACGTCCGTACTCACGCCCACACCGCCACCGCGTGGCGCGCCAGCAGCAGCCGGCATATCTCACTGCTCCCCTCGATGATCTCCATGAGTTTGGCGTCCCGGTACACCCGGGCCACCGGCGTCCCGTCGCGGCTGCCCGCCGAGCCGAGCAACTGCACCGCCGTGGCCGCGCCCCGGGCCGCGCTCTCGGCGGCGACCTGTTTGGCGACCACCGCGGCGGTGGGCAGCTGCGAGCTCCCCTCGTCCCAGCAGCGGCTGGCGTGCTCGCAGCAGCGCGTGGCGGCCTGCTCGGCCGTCAACAGGTCGGCCACATGGCCGGCGACGAGCTGGTGTTCGACCAGCGGGCCGCCGAACTGCTCGCGGCGTGCCGTGTGCCCCGTGGTCTCGGCCAGACAGCAGCGCAGCATGCCCACGCACCCCCAGGCCACCGAGAGCCGCCCGTAGGTCAGGACCGAGGTGACCAGCCAGTCCAGTGGCAGTCCGGCGCCACCGAGCAGGTGGTGGCGGGGCAGCCGCACCGCGTCCAGCGTCACGTCGGAGTGCCCGGCCGCGCGGCAGCCGAGCGGATCGGGGACGCGCCCGACGGTGACACCGGGCGCGTCGGTGGGGACCACCACCGCGGCGGCGCCGTCGCCGTACCGGCCGAAGACCACCAGCCGGTCGGCATACGCCGCCCCGGTGACCCAGACCTTGGAACCGGTGACGAGCACGTCGTCGCCGTCCAGTTCGACACGGGTCCGCATCGCCGACAGGTCGCTGCCCGCGCCGGACTCGCTGAACGCGACCCCGGCGACCGAGCCCGACGTCAGTGCCGACAGGTGTTCCACCTTCTGGCCGGTGTCGCCGAACCGCTGCACCGCCCAGGCGGCCATGCCCTGGGAGGTCATCAGACTGCGCAGGGAGGAGCAGCGGCTGCCGACGTGCGCGGTGAACTCGCCGTTCTCCAGGCTCGTCCAGCCGGCTCCTCCGAACTCGGCGGGCACCTGGGCGCACAGCAGGCCCTTGACGCCGAGCTCGCGGACCAGGTTCCGGGGCAGTTCGCCGCTCAGGTCCCAGGCTCCGGCCTGCTCGCCGATCAGCTCGTCCACCCAGTCGGCCGCGTCAGTCACCGGTGATCCTCAGGACGAGCGCCGTCATCGTGTCCACCGTGCGGAAGGTGTCCAGCCTCAGCTCCTCGGGCGGCACGACGACCTTGAAGGCGCCCTCGATGTGCGTCAGCAGCTCCATCGCGAACAGCGAGGAGACCAGACCGGTGGCGAACAGGTCGAGATCGTGGGTGATCTCCTGCTTCGTGCGCGCCGCGAGGAACTCGGTCAGGTTCGCGCGGATCGCCTCGTCGGTCAGCGGAGTGGTCGTGGTGTTCATGGTCACCTTCCTGCGGTGGCGTGGTCGAAGAAGCCGCGGCCGGTCTTGCGGCCGAGATCGCCCGCCTCGACCTTGGCCAGCAGCAGTTCACTCGGGAGGTATCCGGCGTCGCCGGTCCGTTCGTGCAACACGCGCAGGGTGTCCACGACGTTGTCCAGACCGATCAGGTCGGCGGTGGCCAGCGGGCCGGTGGCGTGGCCGAGGCAGCCCTGGAAGGCGGCGTCCACCGCCTGCGGCGTCGCGATCCCCTCGGCGACGATGCGGGACGCCTCGTTGATCGAGCGCTGCAGGATCCGGTTGATGACGAAGCCGGGGCCGTCACCGACCACCACCTGCGTGATGCCCAGCGCGTCCAGCAGCGCGCCGGCGCTGTCCATGGCGGATTGGCCGGTGCGCGGCCCCCGGATGACCTCGGCCGTGCCGATGAGGTACGGCGGGTTCATGAAGTGGACGCCCAGCAGCAGTTCCGGCCGAGCCACCGCGTCGGCCTGCTCGTCGATCGGGATGGCCGAGGTGTTGGAGATGAGCACCGCGTCCGGCGTGGTCCGGTGTGCCTCGGCGAGCACCTTCGCCTTGGTCTCGGGAATCTCGGTCACCGCCTCCACGACTGCCGTGCAGTCGGCGATGTCGGCCATCGAGGTGGTGGTCGTCAGGGTGCCGGGCTCGGCGCCACGGGGCAGCGAGCCCATCATCTGGGCGAGTCGCCGCTGGGTCGGCACGGCCCGCTCGGCCTGGGTGAGGGCCTCGGCCGACACGTCCACGAGCACGACCGGGACGCCCCGGCCGGTCGCGAGCGTGGCGATCCCGGTGCCCATGCTGCCGGCACCGATCACCGCGAGTCGGTGCTGGGTCGTGGTGGTCATCGCTCCTCCGTCTTCTCAACCAGTTCGGGCAGCAGCTCGGCGATCTCGGGGAGCCGGCCGGCGAGGTAGCGCAGCCCGGCCAACAGCTGCTCGCCGGTGACGTCCGGGGCGACCTTGTTGCGGCGCAGCCAGGTCCGCCAGTTGCGCGCCTGGACACCGTCCTCGTCCAGATGGAAGGCGTCCTCCTGCTCCCAGAGCGCGGTGGTGGACATGACCTGGTTGCCGCGCTTGATCGCCTCGTCGCCGACGAGCTTCTGCCAGTCGGCCAGCGGCATCGGGCGGGTCGGCCAGCCGACCTCACCGAGCAGATCGAACATCCTGGGCAGGCTGATCGACTTCTCGTGCACCAGGTGGAAGGCCCGCCCCGCCGAGGCGGGCGACAGCGCCAGCTCGACCAGGCCGCGCGACAGGACGTTCACAGGCGAGACCGGAATGGCCTGGTCGTCCAGCGGGTGCGCGCCCACGGCCAGGCCACTGGCCAGCACGAACCAGATGAGGTCGCGGTCGTTGCAGGCCCCGCTCTCCGACGAGGCCATGATCATGCCCGGTCGGAAGACCCTGCAGCGCATGCCGTCCTCGTCCGCGCGCTCCAGCAGGCGCTCACCCACCCACTTGCTGACCCCGTAGCCGCCGAGCATCGGGTTGAGCGGCTGCTCGCGCGTCTCCAGCAGCGTGGACGAGTTCTCGTCGGGCGGTGCGGCAGCGGCGAGCGTGGAGACGTAGCTGAAGTCGCGGATCCCCTTGGACCGGGCCCAGGTCAGAAGATCCACCAGGGGCAGTACGTTGCTGTCGCGCAGCACCCGGTAGGGCTCGGTGAAGACGACCTGCGCGGCGCAGTGGACGATGTGCCCGATCCGCTCGGCCAGTTCGCCGTCCCGGTAGAGACGGCAGGCCACGCCGATGTCCTTCAGGTCGGCCGGCACCACGTGCACCCGGTCGGAGTCGAGCTCGGGGAGGCCGAACTTCTCGGCGTTCGCACGCAGCCGTGCCATCCCGGCAGCCTCGTCCTGCGCTCGCACCACGCAGTACACCCGCCCACGGGAGTGGCGCTGCAGGTCGGCCAGCAGGAACGCGCCCAGGTATCCGGTCGCGCCGGTCAGCAGTACGTCGGTGCCGGGTGCCTCCTCGGCCGCCAGCTCGCCGAGGGGGATCTGGAGGTCCTGGTCGACCAGCGCTCCGTCGCCGTCGGCGGCGTCCACACCGTCCGCCTGGATCCCGGATCCCTCCAACAGGCCGCGGACGATGAGGGCGACCTTGCGGATCGTCGCCTTGCTGCCGCCGGCCCGGTGCAGGTTGACCAGTACGCCGTACCGCTGCTGAACCTCCAGGGCCATCTGCACCGACATCAGCGAGGTGCCGCCCAGGGCGCCGAACTCGTCGTCGAGCGTGATGGCCTCCGCCCCGAACAGCTCCTGCCATATCGCGGTGAGCTCGTGCTCCAGGGGGTCGGCCGAGCCGGAAGCGGGCGCCGTCTCGGCAGGAGCGGCGGGGGCGTCCGGGCGCAGAACGTCGATCCGGTCGAGCAGCCAGTGGCGTTTGCGCGTGAACGGGTACGTCGGCAGTTCCACGCGCCGTCCCGTGTCGCCGTAGAAGGCCGTCCAGTCGACCTCGACGCCGTTCAGCCACGCGGCGGTCAGTGCCTTGTCCACCGCGTCGTCGCCGGTGCCGTCCAGGGAGATCTCGTACGCCCCCGCGGCGGCACCGGTGTGTCCGGGCAGCGCGGCCACCAGTGCCTGGGGGGCGTCGGCGGGCACCACGACGGCACGCCGCGCCTCGGTCCGCTGGGTGCGGACGGCGGGCGGCCGGGGAAGGCGCAGGGCGGCGGCGAGCTTGTCCGCGGCCGCGGTGACGACGCGCCGCTCGGTGAAGTCGGCGCGTCCGACACGCAGTGTGTGCGCGACGTCGGCCACCGGCAGTTCCCCGGCCTCCAGCGCGTCGGCGAGACGGCGACACTGCTCGTCCAGCTCGGAACGGGTCCGCGCCGAGACGGTCAGCCGGACGGTGGGCCGCTCGGCCGCCGGAGCCCGGGTCGGGGCCGGGGGCGCGCCCAGCACCACGGAGGCGTTCGTGCCGCCCACGCCCATGGAGTTGACCAGCACATGCCGGTCGGGCCTGGTGGCCTCCCGAGCCTGCGTCGTCACGAAGAACGGGCTGTCCTCCATCACGTCGGGCGTACGCGGCTTGTCGAACATCGGGTGCGGCGGAAGGACGCCCGTCCGGGCGATGTTGACGGCCTTGATGAATCCGGCGATCCCGGCCGCCGGACCGCTGTGCCCGATGTTGGTCATGGTCGACCCGAGCGCGCAGTAGCCGCTCTCACGGGTGAACGCACGGAACGCGCGGCGCAGCGCGATCAGCTCGATCTCGTCGCCCACGGCCGTTCCCGTGCCGTGGCCCTCGACATAGACGAACGACTCGGCCGCGACGTCCGACACCCGCAGCGCGGAGCCGACGACGTCCGACACCCCGACCGGGCTCGGCGCGACGTACCCGAGCCGGTCGCCGCCGTCGTTGCCCACCGCACTGCCACGGACGACGGCGAGGACGGGGTCGCCGTCGGCCAGTGCGTCCGACAGCCTGCGCAGCGCCACCACGCCGACTCCGGAGCTGTAGATCGTGCCGGTGGAGGACGCGTCGTAGGAGCGGCAGTATCCGTCCTGCGACAACACCCCGCCCGGCGCGTGGAGATATCCGAGGAACGGTTCGATGACCGTCGCCCCACCCGCGAGCGCGATGTCGACCTCGCCGGACAGCAGGCTGAGCGTCGCGTAGTGCAGCGCGTACAGCGATGCCGAGCACCCGGTCTGGATGCTGACGGCGGGACCCCGCAGGCCGAGTTTGTAGGCGGCGCGGGAGGTCAGGAAGTCCGGCTGACCGCCCACGGTCAGGTCGAGGTCGTCGATCGCCGCACGCAGCCCCCGCCGCCGCGCCTTGTCGTGGAACACGGCCGCCGAGTAGTGCCCGGCGTAGCTGGCCGCGAACACCCCGGTCCGGGGGCCGCCGTCCTGCGGTGGGTGGCCGGCGGCCTCCAGCGCCTCCCAGGCGGCCTCCATGAAGATCCGCTGCTGCGGATCGATGGTCTCGGCCTCCTTGGGCGTGTAGCCGAAGAAGTCCGCGGCCCAGTCCGTGACGCCGGGCAGGGTGGTGCCCATTCTCACGAAGCCGGGAGCGGCGAGGACGCGGTCGGGCAGGGCGGCGCTCGCGAGCTGTTCCTCGGTCAGCTCACGTATGGCGACCCGGCCCTGGTCGATGTTGCTCCAGAACTGCTGGGGCGTGCCGGCGTCGGGGTATCGCAGCCCGACGCCGACCACCGCGATGTCGGTGGGCCGGGTCATCGGCCGGCACCCCGCAGCCCGAGCAGGTCGCCCCGGCCCGGGCCCTGGGGAGCGGCCTCGGCGGCCACGGGTTCGGCCTCACCGGCCAGCAGCGCGGCCTGCGCGCGCACCGTGGAGTGCTGGAAGAGGTCCGAGACGCGCAGGTCGCGGTCGGTCTGCTCGGACAGCTCCTCCCAGAGCATGATCAGCAGCAGTGACGTGCCCCCGGCCTCCAGGAAATTCGTGTCGAGCGGCACGCCCGCCGGGTCGTCGGCGCCAAGGACCAAGGCCCACGCATCACGCACACGGTCGAGGAGTTGATCGTCCACTGGTGTCTCCTTGCTGGGTGCCGTCAAGGCTGGGAATCGGGATCGTCGGAGAGGTCCGCCGCCGCGGCGACCATGGCGTCCAGCAGGCCGTGCGCCGTGCGCTCGTCGAAGAGCGCCGTCGCGTAGGCCAGTTCCAGCTCCAGGTCGTCGCCGCGTTCGAGGGCGGTCAGTTCGAGTTCGTACTTGATGAACAGCGGGTCGGGCGCCAGATGGCGGGCGAAGGGCACGGACAGGTCCGGCTCCTTCGCGGAGGTCACGTAGAGCGGGGTGAGCGGAGGCCGGCCGAGGTCCCGGGTCGGATGCAGGGTCTCGACCACCGCGTCGTAGGGAGCTGTCGCATCCCGGTAGGCCGCCTTCGCGTCGTCACGCACCCGGGCCAGCAGCTCACGCCAGGTGGGTTCGCCGGTCAGGTCCACCCGCACCACCAGGGTGTTGACGAACATGCCCACGGCGTCGGCCGCACCGGTGGAGTCGCGCCCGGACCAGGGGAAGGCGAGCAGGAAGTCGCGCCCGCCTCCGCCGCGTGCGAGCGCCGCGCCCATGAGCGCGGCCGCGATCACGAACGTGCTGCAGCCCAGCTCGCCCACGGCGACCTCGCGCAGCCGCCGCAGCCGCTCCTCCCCGAGGAACACGCTGACGGTGGCCGCCGAGGTGGACTGGAGTTCGCCCCGGGGACGGTCGTGCGGCAGCGAGGGGTCGAGGGGGGCGCCGCGCAGGCGTTCCACGACGGCCCCGACGCGGTCGGCGTCGACCGGCTCGGCGACCGCCGCCGGGTGGACGGGCTCGGCGAGGTCGCCGTCCCGCCGGTAGGCGGCCGCGATCTGGTCCAGGAGGACCTGCGCCGACCAGCCGTCCACGACGATGTGGTGCGGAACCAGGGCCAGCACCGTCCGGCCGTCCAGGCACATGATGTCGGCGCGTACCGGCGCCTCCTTGGCCAGGTCGAACGGCGTGGTGCAGATCTCGGCGAGGTGCGCGCGCGGATCGGCCGGTGCCGCGGTGACCGTGGTGACGGCGGGCGGGCCGTCCGTCCGGTAGTGGACCCGCCGTTCCTTCCGGTCGAGGCTGAACCGCGACCGCAGCGCCGGGTGCCGTGCGAGCACCGTGTCCACGGCGCGCCGCAGCGCCTCGCGGTCGGTGTCGCCGGCCAACTCGACCACGGTGGGCGAGAGATAGGCCGGTCGCAGCCACGGCATCCGGTCCAGCAACCAGAAGCGCTGCTGCGCGGAGGTGGCGGGGAGCGGGCCGTCGTCGACCGCGGGCATCGGGGCGTCGCGCCTGGCCTCCGCCGACGTCAGAGCCTCGGCGAGTCCCGCCACCGTGGGGTCGGTCAGGAAGACCCGGGGCGACAGCTCGACGCCGTACCGCCGCTCGGCCTCCGCCAGCATGCTGACGGCCAGCAGCGAGTGCCCACCGAGGACGAAGAAGTCGGCGTCGGCGGTCAGTTCGTCCGCCGCTCCTACCCCGACGCGGCGGCCGCCGTCGCTCAGCACGGCGACGAACAGCTCCGCCGCCCGCCTCTGCTCCCGCGTGAGCGGAGCGCTCTCCCTCTTCCGGGGAGCCGGAGTCGAGGTGGCCTCCCGCCCCTGCACGGCGGGCGGCTCGCCCAGGAACTCGGTCAGCGGACGGTCCGGGTCGCCGACGGCGGCCGTGAGCAGTGCGACGAGGGTCTCGCCGAGGCGGCCGCAGGCCTCGTCGGAATAGCGGTCGGTGTCGTACTCGACGGTGACGGTCAGGTCGTCCCCGACCTCGTTGACGATCACCATCAGATCGAACTTGGCTGTTTCGGTGGGCAGTTCGACCGGAGGCGCCCAGCGCGTGTGCCCGGTGGGCGGGGCCTGGTGCACGAAGCCGACGTCGACCAGCGACGACCGGCCGGTGCCGCGTCGCGCGTTCACCGCGGTGGTGAGCTGGTCGAAGGGGAGCTTTTGATGACTGAGCGAACGGTAGGCCTCCGTCCGCGCCTTGCGGCACAGCTCGGCGAACGACCAGTCGGGGTCCACCGCGCAACGCAGGGGGACGGTGTTGACGAAGAACCCGATGAGCGGTTCCAGCTCGGGGTGGTTCCGGTTGGCGGTCACCGCGCCCACCAGGAACTCGCGCCGCCCCGACCAGCGGTACAGCGCGGCCTGCACGGCGGCGAACCACAGGACGAACGGCGTCGCCCGTAACGACAGGGACAGGTGCCCCACCCGGGCCGACACCTCGGGAGGAATCGGGAAGTCCCGCTGCCTCCCCGGACGGCTGCCCTCGTCCGCGGCCGGATTCCGGGTGCATCCGTCGAGGACGAGTGCGCGGGAGAACTCCACCAGGTGGTCGGCGCGCTCCTCGACCGCGCGCCGGATCTCGGGCGCCTGGGCCATGGCGCGGTCCCAGACGGCGAAGTCCGCGTACTGCAGCGGCAACTCGTCGGCCGGCGGCCGCTTCCCTTCCAGCGCCGCGTCGTAGGCGACGGCGAGGTCGTCGAGCAGCGGCTGGAGCGACCAGCCGTCCACCGCGATGTGGTGCACCACCAGCAGGAGGGCGTCACAGCCGGGCGAGCCGCGCCAGACGACACAGCGCAGCACTGTGCCCTTGGCCAGGTCGAACGGTTCGCGTCCGCGCCGCTCGGCCTCCGCACGGACCGCCTCCGCGGAATCCGCGTCGATGACCTCGATCGGCGGAGTCCGCGGATCGAGAACGGTCTGGAGAAGCCGCCCGTCGCGCAGTTCGTAGGCCGTCCGCAGCGCCTCGTGCCGCTCGACCACGAACTCCAGCGCCGAGGCCAGCGCCGCCACGTCGATGCGCTCCCGCCAGGCCAGGAAAACGGGCACGTTGTAGGTGGCGCTGCCCCCGGACGTCTCCTCGATCAGCCACAGTCGTTCCTGACCGGCTGAGGCGGGGGCCGTCCGCTCCCCCCGCCGCCGCAGTTCGGCGCTCATGCGGTCACGGCTCCCAGCTGCCGGACGTGCTCGGTCAGTTCGGCGAGGGAGTCGAGCAGCAGCACCGTGCCCGGCTCCACCGGCACGCCGTACCTCTGGTCGATCCGGGAGACGAGCTGCATGGCCCGCACCGAGTCGCCTCCCAGCTCCAGGAAGTTGTCGCCCGCCCCGACCTCGTCGGTGCCCAGCACCTCACGCCAGAGCTGAGCCAGCTCGTCCAGCAGCGTGTCGTCGCCGGCCTGCTCGCCGGCCACGAGCGCGGGCTCGGCGTCGGGAGCGGGGTCGACGTCCAGCAGCCGCAGCAGCGCGGCGCGGTCGACCTTGCCGGCCGAGCCCACCGGCAGACGCTCCACCATGACCCACCGGGCCGGAATCATGTAGGACGGCAGCCGGTCGGCCAGCGCACCCCCGACGGCCCTCAGCAGGTCCTCCGGCTCGGTCGGTCCCGTGGCGGACGGCAGAGCGAAGCCGACCAGCATCGCGGACGGACCCTCACCCACCTTTTCCACGAAGGCGGCGCTCACCAGGCCGGTGGCCGCCGCCGCGCGCTCGATCTCGGGCAGTTCGACCCGGAAGCCGCGCAGCTTCACCTGCCGGTCGGCACGCCCCAGGTACTCGATCGCGCCGTCGGGCAGCACGCGGCACAGGTCGCCGGACCGGTAGTGCGTCTCGCCGGTGGCGCCGTCGGCGACGAAGCGCTCGGCTGTGAGTTCCGGGCGGCCGAGGTAGCCGAGGGCGACGCCGGGACCGCCGATGCACAGCTCACCGACCTCGCCCTGCGCCACCTCGCTCAGGTCCTCGGCGACGACGCGCAGCGTCGTCCCCTGGATGGGGCGCCCGATGGGCACCCGGTCACGGCCCGCCAGGGTGTCGAGCGTGCAGTCGAAGAAGGAGGCGAATGTCGTGGCCTCCGTCGGACCGTAGGCGTTGACCAGACGCTCGGGCGCGGCCGCCTGCAGGACGTCGCGCACGATGCCCGACTCGAGCTGCTCACCCGCCGTGATCAGGGTGCGCAGCTTGCCGAACGCCTCCGGCCGCTCCCGCCCGACGGTGTGGAACAGCGAGGTGGTCAGGAACATCGTGTCGATGCCCTCCGACCGCACCATCCGTGCCCACGCCTCGAGTGACAGGTCGGTGACCACCGAGGGCAGCACGACGAGCGTGGCGCCCGCGGTGAGGGTGTTCCAGATCTCGAACGTCGTGACGTCGAACGCGGGGTTGCAGGTGTTGGCGACCTGGTCGCCGGGACCGATGGTGCAGAAGACCGGGTCGGTCACCAGCCGGACGACGCCCCGGTGCGGCACGATCACCCCCTTGGGCCGACCCGTCGATCCGGAGGTGTAGGTGATGTAGGCGGGCTCCTGCCCGTCGGAGGCGACCGGATCCGCGATGTCGCCGCCCGGCGAGGCCGACGTGGGCACCGGCATGCGGCGGAGGCCGTCCGGGAGGTTCGCCCACTGCTCGCGGCGCGAGTCGGGGCCGTAGGTGACGACCAGCTCGGCGCCCACCTCGTCGAGGATCCCGCGCAGGCGGGCCTCCGGGGCCATCGCGTCCAGCGGCACGTAGGCCGCGCCTGCGAGGAGAACTCCGAGGAACGCCGGAACAAGCTCCAGCGACCTGTCCACGGCGACCGGTACGGCGTCTCCGGGGCCCACGCCGGCGGCGACGAGATCGTCAGCCAACCGCTGCGCGACGTCCCACAGTTCTCGATAGGACAGCGACTCGCCGGTGGCCGGAACGCGTACGGCACAACTCGCCGGACTGAGTCTCACCCGTCCGGCAACAAGATCCTGGACCCGCCCGACCGCCACCATGCCCCGCCAACTCCCCCGTCATGTCGAGATAGGTACGCAAGCCACCACCCCTCGGGCATCGCACACGAGTCAGCCCGACGGGACCACCAGACAGCACCCAAGAACGATGCATGCGTCACGCGGGGAGGGGCCAGCCCCGACGGCTGCATGTTTGTGCACAACCGATCACCCTCAAGCACGACCCACCACTCAAGGTCATGACTCGCTCACTGCTCGCGACGGCCGGAGGCGGCCTGACACCCATCACGCGAAGGGGCTCGACTCGGAGCGGTTGCGGGCCTCCAGGCTGAGCGTGGCGGCCGGACTTCGCCGGGGCGGGGCGGCCCCGCTCGTGCTCTGCCGCAGGGCGTCAGCACTCGGCCAGGCCGCCGAGCACCTCAGCCGCGTGAGCATCCCCCACCCGTCCGTCCTCGTCGGTCAAGCATGGCGGGACTACCGCCGCCAGGTCAGGCTCAGCACTCTTCTCGCCGGGCGCCAGGTCGAACCCGTCGGCCTCGACACCGCCGGAACGGCAGGGATTCACTGCTGCGGCTACCTGCTCACGCGGGGGCGAACAGGCAGTCCGCTCTCGCCCCTCGACCTGGGCGCAGGCGCTACCGTGAGGTCATGACCGCACTGCCCGACTGGATGCGCCCGCCGCGCGCGGAAGGCTGGTTCGCGGAGGATCTCGACCGCCTCCCCGAGGCGCCTCGCCACACCGAGCTGATCGACGGAGCCCTCGTCTTCATGATGTCGCCGCAGCGGTCCTGGCACGGCCGCCTCGTCACCGCCCTGACCACCACGCTCATGGCGCAGGCGCCGACCGGCTTCGAGGTCGAGCGGGAGATGACGATCCGCCTCGATGCCCGCAACCGCCCCGAGCCGGACCTCTTGCTGACAAGCCTGCCTTACGACCCCGACCGCACCTGGTACGCCCCTGAAGACGTGAAGCTCGTCATCGAGGTCGTCTCCCCCGAGTCCGCCCATCGCGATCGCACGGTGAAGCTCCGCAAGTACGCAGAGGCCGGCATCCCGCACTACTGGTGCGTCGAGGACGAGGACGGCGCACCTGTCGTCCACGTGTACGAGCTCGACGAACCGACCGGCGTCTACGCGCCGGCCGGCATCTTCCGGGGCACCCTCCAGCGCCCGGTGCCGTTCGAGATCAGCCTGGACCTCGACAAGCTCACACCGCCGCGGGGTGACTGAAAGGTCAGCGCCACGCCGGCACGGGCATGCGGAAGGGGGCGGACTCGCGGGAGTCCGCCCGCTTCCGGCCTGCACCGAATCGACCACACGTTGAAGCGGAATCCGTAGCGCAGAGCTCCCACCTGCGAAAACGCGGGTTTTGCAGGGGTCATCCCAGCACCATCCCAGCACGGGCGTTCTATCCCAGCACCATGCAGGCCAGGTGCCCCCTCGTACACCTAAGCGGCTCGGGCGCTGCCGCTCGAGCTCGCCTCCCCTCTCGGGCGGGACGTCGCGTCTGGGGAGGCAGGCCGCATGGCGCGCTGCAGAACATCCCGGCAGCGATCCCAGGCGCTGGGCAGCAGATGCCCATAGATGTCGACTGTCGTCTTGACCGAACGGTGCCCCAGCCAGCGCGAGACCTCGTGGATTGGCACACCGTTGGCCAGGGCCGTGGATGCGAAGAAGTGCCGCAGGCTACGAGGCGTGTACCTGGCATTGCCGTCCAGATCGACAAGGCCGGCCGAGAGGCATGCCTTCTTGAACTGGTAGCCGTAGGACGCGATGGACGGCATCACGCCAGCGCCAGGCTGACGTGGAGCAAAGAAGGTCTCAAGCCGAATCCGTTTCCCCTTCTGCCCAGTGAAGACGACGGGCACCGACTTCCACTTCAGAAGGTGCGCGTCGATCTCCTGCTCAACGAACAGGGCGGTTGGGACGTCTCGGCACTCCTTCTCCAGCCGATGCTTGAGCGGCACGAAGGGTGTCTGGCAGTCCTCACGGTGCGCCTTGGCACTGACCTGCCATCGAATCCTGACGTAGCCAGGCCGCCTGCACTCGGTGGAGAAGGCCAGGGCTTCGCTGGGGCGCTGGCCTGTGCCGGACTGAAGATAGACGGTGAGGCGGAAGCGTGGCGCGATGTGCGCAGCGATCAGATCGACCTCGGCTGACGTCGGAACTTCGACCTCGTCCACCGCCAGCGCCACCCTGCGGGAGATCCGGATACCCCGGGCCGGGTTCTCCGTGATGCGCTTGTCCACGACGGCCGCCTCCATGATGGCGGCCACCATCACCATGCGGTCGTTCACTGTCGATGCAGCCAGCCCTGCACCGCCTCGATAGATGTCCTTGACGAACTTCTCAAAATCCCGGCGCGCCAGCCCAGCCAGGGGCTTACGACCAAGGCTCGGCACGAGATGGTTGCGGATGAACCCTTCGTAGTTGCAGCGAGTCGCCTCTCCGATGGCTCGTCGCTCCAACCACTCCTCAGCCCAGACCGACAAGGACATGGCGCCGCGCGCAGGATCGATGCCGACGCGGGCCTTCTTATCCTTCTCCACGACGGCAGCGAAAGCGTCCGCACCGTCCAAGCCGATCCTTCGTCGAAACGACTTCTCTCGCTGCCGCCCTCGCCTGCCGCCTGACTCCCGATACCGCACGGTCCACGCGTGACCGCAGCGTGGACGCACGCATGGATAGTTCCGATCCCGGGCGTCCCGCCTGCACCTCTGAAAGACGCTCGCCACCCGCCACCCCGATCCGTTAGACCCGCTGTCCTTGAAATCGTCACCATCACCTCATTCGTGAGCAAGGAGCTCGCCGCTAATCCGCCCGTTTCGGCGAACATGCCCAGCGACGTCCTGTCGAGGGCACGGGAATACAACCGTCCGCGCGAGTGGACATCACACCGCTTCGATCTGCGAAAGTGGCGCAACCGCCGACGCCATGCACATCCGAGCAGATCCACAAGGAAGATCGTCACTGAGGACGCGCGCCGGCCCTGTCGAGGTAGCCCGAATAAGCGGCAGGCACCCGGGGGTCAAGCCTGCTGGGACACCTAACGTCGCCGCGGCCTGACCAACCACGCTCATACCCGCGCCGACGCCCGCTAGCCTCAAGATCATCCGCTGAGACGCGTCGCCCCCCACCCTGAACGATCATCGAGGCTGCTTCGGCTTCGGAGGAGCCACCACCACGACGTTGCAGCACGTAGACCCTCTCGCCTGTTAGCAGGGTGGGACTGGCCGCTGTCAGTCCACCGGCATAGGCTGCGCTTGCGGATAGTCCGCAGAGGTTCACGTAGCAGCAGACGGGGCTCCAACCCGTCCCAGGGGAGGTCGAGGGTGCTCCTCCGCTTTCGGGTGGCCAATCACCGCTCGATCCGCGATGAGTGCGAGCTGTCGTTGGTCAGCACCGCAGCTGGTGACAGTGCAGCGCGAGTGACCACGCTCCGCGACCAGGGCAAGGCTGTGTCAGTCCTCCCCGTGGTCGGCATCTTCGGTGCGAACGCTTCAGGCAAGACGAACCTTCTTCGGGCGTTGTTCGACATGCGGGACGCAGTACGGACATCATTCGCCGAATGGGCTGCCAAGCCGGGCGTGCCGCGTCAGCCATTCAAGCTAGACGCGGAAGCCGCGGACGAGACGACGCTCTATGAAGTCGACCTCATGCTGGGCGTGAACCCTGTCCGCTACACCTACGGCTTCGAACTCTCGGACGAGCGGGTGGAAGCCGAATGGCTGCACGCCTACCCGGAAGGTAGACGCGTCGTATGGTTCGATCGAGAGGCTGACCGCCCAGAAGCAGAAGGCGGAGAGTTTCTCTTTCCCAGCTCCGATTCCGACTCTGGTATCGGATTTCTCGGGAAGCAGGACGTACTCGTGCCCGTCACCCGCTCCGACGCTCTCTTCTTGTCCACTGGTGCCACTCTGAACGACCCACAGCTTGCAGCCCTCCACAGATGGTTCATGAACAATTTGTGGCTTATGACTCCCGGCCGGGACGTCAAAGCCAGAAGTGACTGGACACGGCGCCTATTGGCCGACCCGAAGCGCGGCAAGGACTACCGAGAGTGGCTAGTCGAACTGCTTTCCGTTGCCGACCTAGGCATCAGCGGCATCGACATCGACCGCAAGACCGGCGAGATCACCCTGCGCCATCGCAGCTCAGACGGTAGCGACGTCGGCCTCGACTTTCTCGGTGAAGAATCACTCGGGACACACTCTTGGTTCGCTTTCCTCGGCCCGATGCTCTCCGTCCTCGATGCCGGCACAGTGCTCCTAGTGGATGAGCTCGATTCCAGCCTCCACCCCACATTGGCCGCCGAGGTCGTACGACTCTTCCAGGACCCCAAGTCCAACCCACGCGGTGCGCAACTGATCTTCACCACACACGACGCAACGCTCCTCGGCACCGCAGTTCTGGATCGCCCGCTCGCCCGCGAACAAGTGTGGATCACTTCAAAGAAGACTTCCGGCGCGACCGACCTGTATCCGCTCGCAGCAGCCGGACCTAGCGATGACGAGGACCTGGAACGCGGATACCTACGTGGTCGATACGGAGGTTCGCCCCGTGTCAGCGTGGGCGAGATTGCCCGCGCTCTGGCCTGGCGAGAGAAAGAACGGGAACGCGAGCAGGAGGCGAAGGCGTCGGCGTGAGCGGGTGGGGCGGGCAAGAGAAAGCATCGGGCCTTGATGAGTCCGAGGCGGTGCCGAAGAAACGGAAGAGGCGCACGGGAAGCGACGACAAAGTGCGGTCGCTGGAGCCCGTTCAGGTAGCGGAGCATAAGCAGGAGCGGGTCCTCTATGTGGGATGCGAGGGCGAGTCGACGGAGCCCGATTACCTAGATTACCTGGCCAAACGCTTCGGATCTGGCGAGCGGACGGGGCAGCCGTTCCGAATCGTCCCCGTTTACAAGGCGAACGGCCTACTGCCGGAGCAGGTTGTTGAGGCCGTGCGCGAGCATGCCGCGACGGACGAGACCTGGGCACTGTTCGATCGGGACGAGCACACTCAGATTCCACAGGCGTTCGAATACGGCGCGGCCGATAGTACGGAGATTTGCTTCTCACACCCATCCTTCGACCTGTGGCTGCTTCTTCATTTCCAGGCATACGGCGGGCGGCAGAGCGGCAAGAGCACGGACGTAGTGAACAAGCTCCGCGCGTCCGATCCGGCATTTATGCGTTTCGACAAGAAGAATGACAAGAGTATCCAGGGGTCGCGTCGAAAAGCTCTTGAGGGGAGAACCAAGGCAGCCATTGCGCATGCCAAGAGTCTCGTCTCTCAGTGCGAACACGGCGCGTGCAAAGCAAGCCAGCACAAGGCCACTCCTGTCGACCGCACCAGCCTGGACAACCCCGACCACCTGCCTCAGTCCCCCCGCAAGTGGGCTGCACGCTCCGGCCATGCCCTGGACTGCAAGATCTTGGACCGGGACCCATCCACCGATGTGTGGCGTCTCCTCATCAGCCTCGGCATCGAGCACGACGGTGACGATTGACACAGCCTCCTAAGATCGACCACTTCGAGCGGTTTCCGCCCGGAGCCTCGGGGCCACTACGCTGCCCTGGCACTCTCCTCACTTCCGACCCCACGAAGGACCGGCGCGTGGCCCGCATCACCCTTCCCCAGTTGGAGCGGCACCTCTTCGCGGCCGCCGACATCCTGCGCGGACGCATGGAACCCTCCGACTACCGGGACTACATCTTCGGGATGCTGTTCCTGAAGCGCGCCTCGGACGAATTTGAGCCTGAGTGGAAGCGTGTCTACGAGGAGCGGAAGAAGGAGACCGGCAGTGTGGAGCTGGCCCTGAAGCGGGCCGACAACCCCGACTTCTACCGCCACGTCTTTTACGTCCCGCCGCGTGCTCGCTGGTGGACCGGGCCGCATGCGCTCGACCCCGACCATCCGGAACAGACCGTCCCAGGCATCGAGGGTCTCACCGCCGAGACCAGGGGCCCGGACGGAAACCTGATGAAGGTGGGGGAATACCTGGACAAGGCGCTCGTCGCACTCCAGGAAGGCAACAGCAGACTGTCCGGCGTCGCCTCGCATATCGAATTCAACGCAGTAGCCGGCAACAAATCCCGCTTTACACCGAACGAACTGCTCGCCCTGATCCGGCACTTCAGTCTCTATCGGCTCCGCAACGAGGACTTCGAGTTCCCCGACATGTTGGGGGCTGCATATGAGTACCTGCTGGGCCGGTTCGCGGACTCCGCCGGGCAGAGCGGTGGCGAATTCTACACCCCGCGCTCGGTGGTGAGGATGCTGGTACGCCTGCTCGACCCGCAGCCGATGGAAAGCGTCTACGACCCCTGCATGGGCTCCGGCGGCATGCTCATCGCTGCCCGGGAGTACGTCGAAGAGCACGGCGGCAACCCTGACGAGCTCGGCATCAACGGCCAAGACCGCAACCCCGCGTCCTGGTCGATGGCGAGCATGAACATGGTGCTGCACGGGATCCGGAAGTTCGACCTCCAGCACGGCGACACGCTCACCGAGCCGCTCCACCTCGACGAGAACAGACGCCTGCGCACCTTCACCAAGGTCCTCTCTAACCCACCCTTTTCCCAGCCGTACGACCAGGCGCAGGTGGCCGCCGCCGACGCTCTGCACGGCACGCGCATGCAGTGGGGGTGGGCACCCGAGAAGGGTAAGAAGGCCGACCTAATGTTCGTCCAGCACATGATTTCGGTGCTGGAGGAGCGGGGTGTGGTAGCCGTGGTAATGCCACACGGGGTCCTTTTCCGCGGGGGCAAGGAGAGGGAGATCCGCGAGGAGCTGCTGCGCGACGACTGCGTAGAGGCGGTGATCGGCCTCGGCCCGAACCTCTTCTACGGCGTCGGCATCCCCGCCTGCGTCCTTATCCTGCGCCGGCCACGCCGCAAGCACCCCGATCGGAGCAAGAAGGTCCTCTTCATCAACGCCGATCGGGAATTCACGGTTGGCCGCAACCAGAACGAGCTGGGCCCCGAGCACGTCGAGAAGATCGTCACGGTGTTCCAGCGGGGACGGTCCCTGCCGGGCTACTCGCGATGGGTAGAGGTGAAGGACCTCCTCGCCGAGGGAGCCAA
Organism: Streptomyces sp. NPDC048664; assembly: GCF_040650555.1. Lineage (NCBI taxonomy): Bacteria > Bacillati > Actinomycetota > Actinomycetes > Kitasatosporales > Streptomycetaceae > Streptomyces > Streptomyces sp. NPDC048664. Next base: position 33,951 of record NZ_JBEZHK010000041.1, read on the forward strand.
CCTCAACATCCGCCGCTGGGTAGACAATTCACCGCCTGCAGAACCGCAGGATGTGCGGGCTCATCTGTACGGCGGCGTCCCGGTCAAGGAAGTAGCAGCGCAGTCAGACCTGTTCGGGGCATACGGAGTCGACACGTCCACGTTGTTCGCCGCACGCGTCGGCGACCCCGACTACTACGACTTCCTGCCCGAAGACCCTGATGCCACTGTAAGCCGCATTGCGGAACAGGCCGCCACGAAGGAAGCCTCGCTGCGGGCGGCGTACGCCGACTGGTGGAAGAAGGGGGCACTCCTCTTCTCTCAGCTGACTGAAGATGGAAAGTTGATGGATCTGCGAGCCGGGCTAATCGCTGGCTTCACGGAGTCCATCGGGGGCGTGAAGGTTCTCGACGAGTACCGCACGTCGGGCATCATTGCCGATTGGTGGACGCACGCGCGTTATGACATGAAGGCTCTGGCCGCTGGCGGTTTTGCCCGCGTACTCGAAGGCTGGGTCGACTCGACAGAGGCAATCGTGAGGCCGGCAGAGGGTGCTGTCAGCAGCACCGGCTCTGCAAAGAAGCCGAAGGTAACGATCTCGGCTGCCGATCGCCGCCGCGCGATGGACCAGATGGTCGTACGTCACCTCATCCCGGAATTCCTCACGCAGTACGCAGTCGTAGAAGCGGAGGTCGCAACAGCCGACGCAGCGTTCAAGGAAGCGGCGGAAGCGGTATCGGCGGCTAAGCCGACGCCGGAGGAGGGCGAGGACGAGGGTACTTCTCCTGAGGAGAACGCTGCCGAGCCGGTCTCGTCGGATGAGCTAGCCCGTCTTGAGGCTGAGTGGGCAAGGTGCAGGAAGGCTCGTACGGCAGCCATGAAGAAGCGCAAGGCGCTCGACGACCGGTTCCTGACAGAGCTGATTGCAGCCGCGGACGTCGTCCTCGCAGACAAGGAGCGGACTCAGGAAGTTGTCCTGACTCTCCTCAACGAGGATCTGACGGGACGGCTCGACGCGGCAGTCGCAGTAGGACGCCTGGAACTGGTCGCAGCGTTTCGGCGGTGGGTGGAAAAGTATGCGGTGTCGTTGAGCGAGTTGGAAGGAGAAAGCGACCTGGCAAAGGGGGAGCTAGGGAAGTGGCTTGAGGAGCTGGGTTATGGGCGGTAAGCACACGGTCAAGACAGCGAGCTCTTGCAGTTGGCGATCTGTGCCACTGGGAGAAGCTGGAACATGGCTGTCAGGAGGGACACCCAGCACCTCTAACCCCGCCTACTGGGATGGTGATATCCCGTGGATTAGTGGCGCAAGCCTCAAGTCATTTCGGATTTCTGATTCTGAGCGTCGTCTAACCCCCCTGGGGGCGAAGACCGGTTCGCGACTTGTCGCCAAGGGCACAACTCTGTTCGTGGTTCGAGGAATGAGCCTCAAGTCCGAGTTCCGCATCGGTGTCGCAGCACGAGATGTGGCATTCGGACAGGACGTCAAGGCGCTCATCCCTGCCGACGGAATCGACGCCTACTTCCTCGCCCATGCCATGCGGGCGCATACCGATCAGATCCTGCGCCTGGTGGAAGATACGAGCCACGGCACTGGGAGACTGGATACCGACCGTCTCCAGAAACTTGCGATCGGTGTCCCTCCGCTGCAGGAGCAGCGCCGGATCGTCGCCGCACACTCGGCATTTGAGCGGTGGATCGTGGCGCTGGACGGAGTGCTCGAAAAGCTCCGAGTTACAGAGCAAGCACTGGCCCCCGCACAGTGGGATGAGTGGGATCAGGTCCCTCTAGAGACCGTTGCAACAGTGGCGGCTGGCGTAACGCTCGGCTCAGAGCCCGTGGGGGATGGAACGGTTGAGCTGCCATATCTGCGCGTCGCCAACGTTCTGGATGGTCGCATCGATACGACTGACGTGAAGCGAGTCCGGATTCTCAGTGCACAGTTCGAGCGGTACGCTCTCAAACCGGGAGATCTGCTGCTCACAGAAGGTGGAGACCTCGACAAGCTTGGCCGGGGCGCGGTCTGGGATGGCCAGATCGAGCGCTGCCTGCACCAGAACCACGTCTTCCGGGTCCGATGCGGTGAACGCATGACGCCCGACTTCCTCGCGCTATACACCGCCTCGCCCGTCGGACGTGCGTATTTCCAGCGAGTCGGCAAGCAGACGACGAACCTCGCATCGATCAACTCGACGCAGGTTAAAAAGATGCCGGTCCCTGTGCCGCCGCTGGACGAGCAGGAACGGCTTCTGGGGCCGATCCGGGCCGCTCGGAAGCGGGCCGGGGAGCTGGAGAAACAGATCGCCAAACTGCGCACGGTTCAGCGAGGCGTGATCGAAGACCTGCTCACCGGTCACTCGAAGATGTCCGAGACCTGAACGGATCCGCCACTTCGTCGCGGACGGGCATTCCCGCAAGCTTGGTGATACTTGCCGCGGCGGGCGCCCCGATGGGACGAGGCGCCGCAGACGAGGAAGCATACGTACCCGGCGATACGCGACCAGAGGCTTCGATTCGGCACTGTCCCAAGTCTCTTGCTGCCCCACCTCGCGGCTTGGTCAAAGGCCGAAACGCCTCTGGCTGGATCACTGTCCAGACGTAGGGTTGCCCTACATCCCAGGATGGCACTGGTACGTACTTGTGAGAGGCAGGGAGTTCAGCAGTGGGTGGGCAGCAGGGGCTACCAGAAGACGCCGGACTCGAGCAAGCGGGACCGGAGTATCTGAAGACCGAGAAGCCGCTGATCACGCAGCTGGTCGGACTCGGGTGGGAGCACCTGGAAGGTGCCACTCCTGGAAAGCCGGTCAGCAGCGCCGCACTGTCTCAACGAGCCACGTACAAAGATGTCCTCTACGAGGATCGCTTCCGGGACGCCGTAGCCAAGATCAACCCTGCCCCCGGAGGCGGCGGAACGTGGCTGACTCCCGCCCAGCTTGGCCGTCTCCTCTCCCTCGTCCTGGGCACTGCCCCGGGCCAGGGGCCGGCCGAACGAGGGGTAGCCGCCAACCTCGCGGTCACGAAGTTGCTACGTGATGGCGTCAATGCCCGGACCCTGCCTGGCTGGCGGAAGGGCGACCCCGAGCATGTCCAGCTTGTCGACTGGGACGGGGAAAACGGCGGGCGTAATGATTTCCTGGCAGTGAGCCAGTTCCGCGTGGACCGCGAGGGGCTGTCCCACGTCACCCCGGACCTCGTACTGTTCGTCAACGGGCTGCCCTGGGTTGTCATCGAATGCAAGGCCCCACTCACCTCTGGAAGCGACAGCAGGGCTGCCTTGGACGATGCTGTCGGCCAGGTCTGCCGGTACGCAAGCCTTGAGTCTCCTGCGCCTGTGCCGGAGTTCACTCGATACGCTCAGGTCCTGATTGGCACCGACAGGAAGTACGCCGAACTCGGCACCGTCACCTCGACCCCCGAGTACTTCACGCCGTGGCGCACAACTGAGCCCGCGCCCGCCAATGGCTGCGACACCGACATGGCCGTGCTGGTCGCGGGTGTGCTTACCCCAGGCCACCTTCTGACGCTAGTGCGGGACTTCACCACCGAGCGCGGTCAGGGCGGCCGCACGCTCAAGGTGGTCGGTCGCTACCAGCAGTTCCGGGCCGTCCGCCGGCTCGCCCGAGCGCTCAGGGAGCGCACTACAGCGATCGCGGCAGGACACGAGGCCAGCCAGCGGGGTGGGGTCATTTGGCACACCCAGGGCTCTGGCAAAAGCCTCACCATGGCCTTCCTGGTACGTCATCTCAGGAGCAGCCAGGAGCTCAAGGGGCACAAAGTCGTCGTCGTCACCGACCGCATCGATCTTGAGAAGCAGATTCTGGAGTCGATGGCTGCGGCTGAGGAGACCGTCCACCGGGCGGACGGGGTGGCGGACGCACGTGCACACCTCGCCGTCCGAGTGCCCGACGTCGTCCTGGTCATGCTCCAGAAGGCACAACGCGACGACACCGCCTACGACGGGCGCGAGGAGAAGCTGGGCACCGAGGACGGCCAAGAGAAGACACACGTCCAAGTCAACGTCGCCAATCCCAGTTCACGCATCGTGGTCCTCATCGACGAGGCTCACAGAGGCCAGGACCGCTGGCTGCATGCCCGGCTTCGAGCGCTGCTGCCGAACGCCGTGCTTGTCGGCTTCACCGGGACGCCCATTATCAGCGAAGCGCGCAAGAAGACCGAGGAGATCTTTGGTTCGATCGTCGACACGTACACGCTGCGTGACGCCGAGCAGGACCGGTCTGTCGTGCCAGTGCGCTACGAGGCTTACGACGTGCCTTTGGAGGTCGTTGAGAAGGCCGCGTTGGACGCCAAATTCGACACACAGGTGCCTGCTGATCCGGAGCAGCGTGAACGCGTGCTGCGGAAGTTTGCACGTCGGAAAGAGGTGCTCGAAGCCCCGTCCGTGATTGCTGACAAGGCCGACTACATGCTGCGGCACTGGGCGGTCTTTGCTCTGCCCGACCGATTCGGTGCCCAGTTGGTCGCAGTGTCCCGGCGTGCGGCTGTCCGGTACCGGAGTGCTCTGCTCATCGCCCGTGACCGACTGGTCCGGCAACTCGATGAACTGGACCCAGCCCTACGCCACGATCCGGCAGCAGTGCTCGGCGCCAGCAGGGAGACACGAGAGCTCCTGGCCATGCTCCCTCACCGGGACGTCCTCGCTTCCATCGACGCCGCAGTGGTGATCCACGGTGATCGGCAGAAGGATCCCGCGGATTGGCGGGACTGGACATTGAAGTCCCGCCAAGACTCGCACATCGAGCGTTTCAAAGCGGGACTTGGCGATCCGCTCGGTTCCGCGGTCGACCCGTCTTGGGATGTTGATCCGCACGGCATGCCAGGCCAGGGACTGTTCTCACCCGAGGCACCTGTGACCGATGTCTGGACAGCTGGGGAAGAATCCAGCGAAGTGACGGACGAGGATCGTTGGGATACCACGGACGACGATCAGGAAGCCGCCGAGCCGCTGGCCTTCCTCGTCGTCCAGTCGATGCTCCTGACAGGCTTCGACGCACCCGTTGAGCAAGTCCTCTACTTGGACTGTGCCCTCTCCGGTGTGGGACTTCTCCAAGCCGTAGCGCGCACTAACCGCCCATACCCGCGCAAGAAGTGGGGATTGGTCGTCGACTTCGTGGGCATCGGGGACGAATTGGCCCGCTCGTTGCGCGACTACGAACAGCATCACCTGCGCCAGGTCTACGGCTACCAGAACGTGAGCGTAGACCACCTCGCACGGGACTTTGCGGGAGATCAGCCCACCGGGGACGGACTGCTCCTTCAGGCAGACGCTGCTGCCGATAAGCTCCTGAAGGACCTGCACGGCTCTGTCTCCCGCTTCCTAGAAGCACGAAACCTAGCCTCGTACGACGTCTACGGAACCATTTCTCTGGCCGACGAGCAGCGCCGTGAGGCGCTCCTGGAAGAGCTCGCCGACCCGCTGGCACGTGGTGAGTTCGACGAGCTGGTGCGCGCCTTCCTTACCGCCCTCGGCGCTGTCCTTCCCCGTCCGTACGCACTCACCTATGAGCGGCTGGCCGGCCACCTCGGCGAGGTCCAGTACCTGGCGAGGCAGAGCTACCTGGACGGTCGCGACGAGTTCAGCCCGCGCCGATACGGCGCCAAGGTGCGCAAGCTCATCGCCAACCACATTCGGGTCACCGGTGTCGAGTTGCGGATTCCTCCCGTCGAGCTGACCGCGCCCGACTTCATGGAACGTGTCGAAGCAAATCAAGACGTACGTGCCAGGACCCGCTACATGATCAGTCGACTGCGTACGCACATCACAGCGAATATCGGCACAGACCGTGCGCGCTACGAGCTCTTCAGCAGTCGCCTGGAGGAGATCGTCCAGCGGATGCGTCAGGACTTCGAGCAGGCCGCCGCCGACCTCACCCGGCTCGTCGGAGATGTCACGGAGGACGTCGAGGAGACGGGTCCGAGCCTCGATCCGCTGACTGAAGGGCCGGTGTACCGAGCGCTGGCTAGGGAGCTGGAGCAGGTCGACTCTGTGTCCGTTCCTGGAGACGTAGATCTCTACGAGGCAGCGTGCGGCATCTCCGTGGACATAGCCGTGCTGGTAAGACAACCACACTTTCCGGCACAGCCCGATGCGCGTGACGATGTACGCAGGGAACTCCGGTTCAGAGTGGCAGACCACCTCCACATCGAGTGGGAGGCGACCGCTGACCTGGCGGCCGGGCTCTTGGAGCTCGCCGTGGAGCGCCGTGACGACTTCCTGCGCTACGGGAGACGGTCCCGTTAACAGATGCAGCGTCGGCGGCGCTCACGGCCCCTCTCAGCGCCAGATGGTACGAATGACTGGTGAGCCTCACCGTCCAGTCCGCTCTCGCGTCACTCCCCATGCCAAGGGAGTGGACGTGGCAGGTCGTCGTGCGGCCACGGCGCCGGACGCTGGGGATTGAGATCCGGGAGGACGGCGGTGTGCTCTTCGCTGTGCCGGCGGACGCCGATCCACAGGCCGTCGCCGAAGCTGTACGCTCTCGGCTGCCCCGGCTTGCCGGCGAGGTAGAGCGACGCAGGCATGGCGGAGGGGAACCCGTCAAGGAGCTGGTGGGCGGGACGAGCTTCGCGTACCTCGGGCGCCGCCACCGGCTGAAAGTAGTGCAGGCCGGTTCGGATAAGCGGGTGCGACTGAACCAGGGCTGGCTGGAGCTTCCAGAGACTGAGTCGCCGCAACAAGGTGCTCGCCTGATTGCCCAGTGGTACACAGCGCGAGGTACACGATGGGCATCCGCCCGCGCTGCACCTCTGGCTGAGCGCACGGGTGTCACTCCACGGAGCGTGACGGTCCAAGAACTTGGAGAACGCTGGGGAGCCTGCGAGCCTGACGGCTCCATCAGGCTGCACTGGGCACTCATGCAGCTACCGCCGAGCCTTGTGGATCTGGTTCTCGTCCATGAGCTCACACACCTGAAAGTACCTGCTCACGGTGCCGCATTCCGGCGCAGAATGCGTATGACGCTTGAGGACCTTGACACTCTGGAGCGCCAGTTCGCAAAAGCAGAGCCGAGTCTGTGGCGCGGAGCCATCTGACCTCATTGCTTGCACAGATTGAGAGCCACGCAGAAGGGCCCGCCTCTATAGGCGGGCCCTTCATGCTCTCGTTCCCGAGAACGAGAGTGGTTCAAATTTCAACTAAACGTTGAACCGGAACTCCACCACGTCCCCGTCCTGCATCACGTAGTCCTTGCCCTCCATGCGGGCCTTGCCCTTCGCGCGGGCCTCGGTGACCGAGCCGGTTTCGACCAGGGCGTCGAAGGAGACGACCTCCGCCTTGATGAAGCCCTTCTGGAAGTCGGTGTGGATCACGCCGGCCGCCTCGGGGGCCGTGGCGCCCTTCTTGATCGTCCAGGCGCGGGACTCCTTCGGGCCCGCCGTGAGGTAGGTCTGCAGGCCCAGGGTGTTGAAGCCGACGCGGGCCAGGGTCGCGAGTCCCGGCTCGTCCTGGCCCACGGACTGGAGCAGCTCCAGGGCCTCGTCCTCGTCCAGCTCGGCGAGGTCCGCCTCCAGCTTGGCGTTCAGGAAGATCGCCTCGGCGGGGGCGACCAGGGAGCGCTGGGCGTCCTTGAAGGTGTCGTCCGTCAGCTCGTCCTCGTCGACGTTGAAGACGTAGAGGAACGGCTTTGTGGTGAGCAGATGCAGGTCGTGGAGCAGCTCGGCACGCTCGCTGCCCTGCAGGATGCCGTGCGCGAAGAGCGTGTCGCCCTTCTCCAGGATCTCCTTCGCCTCCTCGACGGCCTTCACCTTCGGGGCGATGTCCTTCTTGATGCGCGACTCCTTCTGGAGGCGCGGCAGGACCTTCTCGATCGTCTGGAGGTCCGCGAGGATCAGCTCGGTGTTGATCGTCTCGATGTCGTCCTTCGGCGAGACCTTGCCGTCGACGTGCACGACGTTCTCGTCCTTGAAGGCGCGGATGACCTGGCAGATGGCGTCCGACTCGCGGATGTTCGCGAGGAACTTGTTGCCCAGGCCCTCGCCCTCGCTGGCGCCGCGCACGATTCCGGCGATGTCGACGAAGTCGACGGTGGCCGGCAGCACCCGCTCCGACTTGAAGATCTCCGCCAGCTTGCCCAGACGGGCGTCGGGGACACCCACGACGCCGACGTTCGGCTCGATCGTGGCGAACGGGTAGTTGGCCGCCAGCACGTCGTTCTTGGTCAGGGCGTTGAACAGGGTCGACTTGCCGACATTGGGCAGGCCGACGATTCCGATCGTGAGCGACACGTTGCGACTTCCCGTACGTGAGGTGGGGGTGGAGGACTGGGGCGGTGGGCCCGGGTCCGTCAGGAGAGTGAGCGGGCCAGTCCACCAGTCTACGGGGTGCCCGGTACCACCCCGGCGACGTATCGAACGCTTGGACAAGGTCGTGTCAACGGCGTGTCCCAGAGGCCATTCCACACATAAACCGACCTAAGTTGGTGCAGTGGAGCAACACAGGACACGACCCCCGCACTCCGGACCGCGACGTGGCGCCCCCCTCCCCCCGCAGGGCCGGAGGTCGGCAGCCGTCGGCGCACGGTCCGGCACGGCCCTGCGGCCCCCCTCCGCAGGCCGGCCCGAATCCGGCGGCGGCGCCCAGCGGCGCCCGCCGACGCGGCGACCTGTCCTCCGACGGGACGCCGCGCCGCATGAGCAGGCGGTACGACGCCTGCCGGGCCCGCGACTCACCGGCCTCGGCGGCGGCCTGTTCTGCGCCGCCGTGATGCTCGTGATCGGCTGCTTCGACCAACTGGTGTTCGATTCGTCGCTCACCGTCTACGGCGCGCTGTTCCTGCCCGTGTGCGTGCTGACCGCGCTGTGGGTGCGGCCCGGCGACCTGGTGGCGGCGCCCGTGGTGGTGCCGATCGCCTTCGCCGCGGGGCTGCTGACGGTGGCCGACGGTGACAGCGGGCTCGGGGAGCTCACGGTGGGGCTGGTGACGGCTCTCGCCACCCAGGCGGGCTGGCTGTACGGCGGCACGCTCGTGGCGGGTGTCATCGCGACCGTGCGCCGGGTGCGGGACGTGCGGCGGCGGGCGGCGCAGCGCCGCCGCCCGGCCTGACCCGCACGGTGGCGCCGTAGGGCCTGAGCAGCACGTACGGCGGTGCCCGGGTGCGCTACGCCGTCGTGGCGGCCCGCATCGCCGCCCCCACGATGCCCGCGTTGTTCTGCAGCTGCGCCGGCACGATCTCCGCCGTGACGCCCTCGATCAGCGGCAGGAACTTCTCGGACTTGCGGCTGACGCCGCCGCCGATGACGAACAGCTCGGGCGAGAACAGCATCTCCACGTGGGCCAGGTACTTCCGCACCCGGCGGGCCCAGTGCTCCCACGTCAGGTCGTGGTCCTCCTTGGCCTTGGTGGAGGCGCGCTTCTCGGCCTCGTGGCCGCCGAGCTCCAGATGGCCCAGCTCCGTGTTCGGCACCAGCGCGCCGTCCACGAACAGGGCGCTGCCGATGCCGGTGCCGAGGGTGAGCACGATGACCGTGCCCTTGCGGTCACGGCCGGCGCCGAACTTCATCTCCGCCACGCCCGCCGCGTCCGCGTCGTTCAGCACGGTCACCGGCAGCCCGTTCAGACGGCTGCCGAAGAGCGTACGGGCGTCCGTGTCGATCCAGCTCTTGTCGACGTTCGCCGCCGTGCGGATCATGGATCCGCCCGTGACGACGCCGGGGAAGGTGATGCCGACCGGCCCGGTCCAGCCGAAGTGGCCGACGACCTCCTTCACAGCGTCGGCCACGCCGTCGGGTGTCGCCGGGTGGGGGGTGAGCACTTTGTGGCGCTCCTGCGCCAGCTCGCCCCTTTCCAGGTCCACGGGTGCGCCCTTGATTCCGGAACCGCCGATGTCCACACCGAAGATCTGCATGGGCACCACGGTACGTCGTGGGGCGGACGCGCTCCTGGCGCTCAGTCCTGTGCCGTGCCGCCCGCGAGTCGCCGCGCGGCCTCCGCACGCAGGTCACGGCGCAGTTCCTTCGGCAGCGAGAAGGTGATGGACTCCTCCGCCGCCTTGACGAGCTCGACGTCCTCGAAGCCGTGCGGCGCGAGCCACTCCAGCACCTGCTCGACCAGGACCTCCGGCACGGAGGCGCCCGAGGTCACGCCGACCGTCGACACGCCCTCGAGCCAGGCCTCGTCGATCTCGTCGGCGAAGTCCACCAGGTACGCCTCGCGCGCGCCCGCGAGCTTGGCGACCTCGACCAGCCGCTTGGAGTTCGAGGAGTTGCGGGAGCCGACGACGATGACCAGGTCCGCCTCGGCGCCCATCTGCTTCACCGCGAGCTGGCGGTTCTGCGTGGCGTAGCAGATGTCGTCGCTGGGCGGGGAGATCAGCTGCGGGAACTTCTCCTTGAGGGCGTCGACCGTCTCCATGGTCTCGTCCACGGACAGGGTGGTCTGGGACAGCCAGACGACCCTGGACGGGTCGCGCACCTCGACCTTCGCGACGTCCCCGGGGCCGTCCACGAGCTGGATGTGCTCGGGGGCCTCGCCGGAGGTGCCGATGACCTCCTCGTGGCCCTCGTGCCCGATCAGGAGGATGTCGAAGTCGTCGTCGGCGAACCGGACGGCCTCCTTGTGGACCTTCGTGACCAGCGGGCAGGTGGCGTCGATGGTGGCGAGCCGGCCCCGCTCGGCCTCCTCGTGGACCGCGGGGGCGACGCCGTGCGCGGAGAACATCACGATGTTCCCCGCCGGCACCTCCTCCGTCTGCTCGACGAAGATCGCGCCCTTCTTCTCCAGGGTCTGCACGACGTACTTGTTGTGGACGATTTCGTGGCGGACGTAGATCGGGGCCCCGTACTGCTCCAGGGCCTTCTCGACGGCGATCACGGCACGGTCGACGCCCGCGCAGTAGCCCCGGGGGGCGGCGAGCAGGACACGGCGGCCAGGCGAAGCGGTCATGCGGACCATCGTAAGGCCGTGTCCGGCCGGGTGCGGATCGCCTCCCGGGGCGGCGGGCGGCAGGTGGGCGGGGGGTGTGGAGGGCCGGGAAAGGCCGGGTGACGGCCCGGTGTCGTCAGTGGCGGCGGCTACGCTCGGCGCATGGCTCTCAACACGTCCGCGCAGGCGCCGCTGCCCGTCGGCGAGGTGTCGCGGCTCATCGGTGGATGGATCGACCGGCTCGGGGCCGTGTGGGTCGAGGGGCAGATCACCCAGCTGTCGCGGCGGCCCGGGGCCGGTGTCGTCTTCCTGACGCTGCGCGATCCGTCGCACGACATCTCGATCTCCGTCACCTGCTACCGACAGGTGTTCGACGCGGTCGCCGACGTGGTGAGCGAGGGCGCCCGCGTGATCGTCCACGCGAAGCCGGAGTGGTACGCCCCGCGCGGGCAGCTGTCGCTGCGCGCGGCCGAGATACGGCCCGTGGGCGTCGGGGAGCTGCTCGCCCGGCTCGAACAGCTGAAGAAGGCCCTGGCGGCCGAGGGGCTGTTCGCCGTCGAGCGCAAGAAGCCGCTGCCCTTTCTGCCGCAGCTCGTCGGTCTCGTCTGCGGCCGCGCCTCGGCGGCGGAACGCGATGTGCTGGAGAACGCGCGGCACCGCTGGCCCGCCGTCCGCTTCGAGGTCCGCAACGTCGCCGTGCAGGGTGTGCACGCGGTGCCCCAGGTCGTGCGGGCCGTGCGGGAGCTGGACGCGCTGGAGGCGGTGGACGTGATCATCGTGGCGCGGGGCGGCGGCAGCGTGGAGGATCTGCTGCCCTTCTCCGACGAGCAGCTCGTCCGTACGGTGGCGGGCTGCCGTACGCCGGTGGTGTCGGCCATCGGCCACGAGCCGGACAATCCGCTGCTCGACCATGTCGCCGACCTGCGGGCCTCCACCCCGACCGACGCCGCCAAGAAGGTCGTGCCGGACGTGGGTGAGGAGCTCGTGCGCGTACAGGGGCTGCGGGACCGGGCGCGGCGCTGTGTGCGGGGGCTGGTGGAGCGGGAGGAGCGGGGGCTCGCGCACGCGCTGGCGCGGCCCTCGATGGAGGACCCGCACCGCATGGTCGACGAGCGGGCCGAGCAGATCACCTCCCTGGCCGACCGGGGCCGCCGCACCCTGCGGCATCTGCTGGACCGGGCCGAGTCGGAGCTCACGCACACGCACGCGCGCGTGGTCGCGCTGTCGCCGGCCGCGACGCTGCGGCGCGGCTACGCGGTGCTGCAGAAGCCGCAGGGGCAGGTCGTGCGGGGCGCCCGGGAGGTCTCGTCCGGCGAGACCCTGCGCGCACGGGTGGCCGAGGGCGAGTTCACGGTCCGGGTCGAGAGCGGGGGCCCTTCGACCGGGTCGGGCCTGGACGAGGGCGACATCTAGGGTGGGCGTATGACCAGCGAGACGGACGAGACACTCGGGTACGAGCAGGCGCGGGACGAGCTGATCGAGGTCGTACGGCGCCTGGAGGCCGGGGGCACGACGCTTGAGGAGTCCCTGGCGCTGTGGGAGCGGGGCGAGGCGCTGGCCAAGGTGTGCCGGACCTGGCTCGAAGGCGCGCGCAGGCGCCTGGACGCCGCGCTCGCCGAGGAGGAGGGCGAGGACGCGGCGGCGACCGACGGCGGCGTCACTTCGCCGTGAGCGCCTGCGCCATCTTCGTCAGCTGTTCGAAGGACGCCGTGCCGACGACGGCGGTCGTGGAGCCCTTGTCGCGGAGCACGAGCGCGTCGTAGCGGCCCCCGGTGTAGCGCTGCCAGACCTGGCCGTCGATGGTCTGCCTGGTCGTCGACTCCTTGCCGCCCTGGCTCGCGTCGTCGATGAAGTCGGCGGGCCGCTGAGTCGACTGCTCAATCGCCACGTACTGACCGGTGGGGTCCTGGAAGCCGAGGTGCCAGGCATCGAAGCGCGCGCCCTGGTAGGTCACCGAGGTGGCCTTCCAGGTGGCGGGCAGGCCCTCGGGCGCCGCCACCGGGTAGGGCGCCGACCGGCGGGCCGTGAGCAGTTCGACGCGGTAGTCGACCCGCTTGGCGTCGGGGGCGCGCTCGTCGTGGGGAATGAAGAAGAGGTAGATGACGCCTGCCATCAGCCCGATCAGGCCCAGGGAGAGAATCATGTCCCGGACCGTCTTCTGCTTGCCATTCGTGCCTGCCACGCCCCCATCGTCGCAGGTGCAGGGGTCTGCTCATCCGTGGGGCCCCCTGCTCATTTTGTCTGCCTAACGATAGAGTCTGGGGCACACCCTCATCCGGCCGTCGTCGTATCAGTCAGAAAGGTGCGCTCCGATGACCGAGAATCATCACCACCTGCCGTCCGAGCTCGAAGTTCCTTCCGAGGCACCGGACCGCAACCTCGCCCTCGAACTCGTCCGGGTCACCGAGGCCGCCGCCATGGCCGCGGGCCGCTGGGTCGGCCGCGGCGACAAGAACGGGGCGGACGGCGCGGCCGTGCGCGCCATGCGGAACCTCGTCCACACCGTCTCGATGAACGGCGTCGTCGTCATCGGTGAGGGCGAGAAGGACGAGGCCCCGATGCTCTTCAACGGGGAGCGGATCGGTGACGGCACCGGTCCGGAGTGCGACATCGCCGTGGACCCGATCGACGGGACCACGCTCACGGCCAAGGGCATGCCCAACGCCATCGCCGTGCTCGCCGCCGCCGACCGCGGCACGATGTTCGACCCGTCCGCCGTCTTCTACATGGACAAGCTGGTCACCGGGCCCGAGGCGGCCGACTACGTGGACATCGACGCGCCCGCGTCGGTGAACATCCGCCGGGTCGCGAAGGCGAAGCGGTCCGCCCCCGAGGACGTCACGGTCGTCATCCTGGACCGGCCGCGCCATGAGGGCCTCATCAAGGAGGTGCGGGAGACCGGTGCCCGTATCAAGCTGATCTCGGACGGCGATGTCGCCGGTTCGATCCTCGCGCTGCGCGAGGGCACGGGCATCGACCTGCTGCTGGGCATCGGGGGGACGCCCGAGGGCATCATCTCCGCGTGCGCGGTGAAGTGCCTGGGCGGCACCATCCAGGGCAAGCTGTGGCCCAAGGACGACGAGGAGCGCCAGCGGGCCATCGACGCCGGCCACGACCTGGACCGCGTGCTGACCACGGACGACCTCGTCTCCGGTGACAACGTGTTCTTCGTCGCGACCGGCATCACCGACGGCGAACTGCTGCGCGGGGTGCGCTACCGCTCCGAGACCGCCACCACCGACTCGATCGTGATGCGCTCGAAGTCCGGCACCGTCCGCCGGATCGACTCGGTGCACCGGCTGAGCAAGCTGCGCGCCTACAGCGACATCGACTTCGACCGGGCGAAGTAGCCGGGCACGGGCCGCCGGACCCCGGTCCGGCGGCCCACCCCGTGCCGTGGGGCGCCCTCGGTGCGGAAAGGGCGCCCTCATATGGACGGTGCGAGCGCGCGATGGCCTGCCGTCAGCCGGCCGCGGCTATCGTTCCCCGCGCGGCCTTCTTCAGCTCCATGTCGCGGCGGCGGCGCCGGGCGAGCACCACACGGCGCTCGGCGGCCGTCAGACCGCCCCACACCCCGTAGGGCTCGGGCTGGAGCAGCGCGTGCTCCCGGCACTCGACCATCACCGGGCAGCGCCCGCAGACCCGCTTGGCCGCCTCCTCGCGCGACAGCCGGGCCGCGGTGGGCTCCTTGGAGGGGGCGAAGAACAGGCCGGCCTCGTCGCGCCGGCACACCGCCTCCGTGTGCCATGGGGCGTCCTGGTCCCTGTCGTGCACCGGCACCCGCTGTTGCGGGACGTCGGCGACCTGCAGGGACGAAAGCGGCGGTTGCAGCACGGTCCACTCCTGACGACGGCTTCGCGAGCGAGAGACGATGCAACAAGGCCTACCCGCTGTGCGCGCGCCTATGCACTGAGTTCCCAACCGCTGGTCCCCCAGAGGGTGTTCGCGCCCCTCCGGGTGCCGGACCACCCTGCTTCGAGGTGTCCGGATTCACACCCGTCAACGGTCCAGATGCCTGCGCAAAGCCTTGTCGACCTTGCCCGACACCTTGTCCGAGACCCGGTCGAGGATGTCCGCGACGAGCTTGCCCCGCTTCGGCCGCGCATCGACGCTCCCGAGCAGGGCGAGACCGTCCACGTGGACGACCGGCGCGTCCTGGTCGGCGGAGTCCAGCGGACTGACCTCGAAGCTGCCGAGGACGCCCCCGCCGGTGCCGCGCAGGGAGACGTTCTCCGGGACGCGGATGTCGACGCTGCCGAAGACCGAGATCGCCCTGATCACGACCTGCCGGTACTCGAACATCGCCTCGCTGAGGTCGATCTCGACGCTGCCGAAGATCGCGTAGGCGTGCATACGGCGGCCGGGGCGCCAGCGGCCCCTGCGCACGGCGCTGCTGAAGACCGCCACCACGTGGTCGTCGGGCTCGACGGGTATCGGAGCGGGGGCCGGGCGGTTCGGGGGCGGGGCGTACGCCCCCGCGGCGGGGTGGTGCGGGTGGGCCGCGGGCAGGTCCTGGACGAACCGGTCCAGCTCGCCGGCCGTCCTGGCACTCAGCACGCCTTCCACCCGCTCGGCGTGCTCCTCGGCCGTGAGGCGGCCCTCGGCGAGCGCGTCGCGCAGAAGGTCTGCGACGCGGTCGCGGTCGGCGTCGGAGCAGCGCAGGTCGGCCGGGGGCACGGGCCGGGCGGCCACGGGAGCGGGGCTCTTGTGAAGGTCCACGGAAGCAGCGTACCCAAACGCGATAGATCGCGACTACCCCTCGGTCCGCACCTGCGGAGAGTCCACCGCCGAGCCCGACTGAGCCTTACCTCACAAGTCGGCCGCCGACGGCAGGTTCTACGCTGGTGGACGCTGCCAACGGAGGCCAGCCGCTGTCTGTCTAGTGAGGAATGGGCGAGATGCCTGAGTTCGCGTACACCGATCTGCTGCCGACAGGAGAGGACACCACGCCCTACCGGCTGGTGACCTCCGAGGGCGTCTCCACCGTCGAGGCCGACGGGCGTACGTTCCTCAAGGTCGAGCCGGAGGCGCTGCGCAAGCTCGCCGAAGAGGCCATCCACGACATCCAGCACTATCTGCGCCCGGCGCACCTGGCCCAGCTGCGCCGCATCATCGACGACCCCGAGGCCTCGGGGAACGACAAGTTCGTCGCGCTGGACCTGCTGAAGAACGCGAACATCGCGGCGGCGGGCGTGCTCCCGATGTGCCAGGACACCGGCACGGCGATCGTCATGGGCAAGCGCGGGCAGAACGTCCTCACCGGGGGCGAGGACGAGAAGGCCCTCTCCCGCGGCATCTACGACGCCTACACCCGGCTGAACCTGCGGTACTCGCAGATGGCCCCGGTCACCATGTGGGAGGAGAGGAACACCGGCTCCAACCTGCCGGCGCAGATCGAGCTGTACGCGACGGACGGCGGCGCCTACAAGTTCCTGTTCATGGCCAAGGGCGGCGGCAGCGCCAACAAGAGCTTCCTCTACCAGGAGACCAAGGCCGTCCTGAACGAGGCCTCCATGATGAAGTTCCTGGAGGAGAAGATCCGTTCGCTGGGGACGGCCGCGTGCCCGCCCTACCACCTGGCGATCGTCGTCGGCGGCACCAGCGCCGAGTACGCCCTCAAGACCGCCAAGTACGCCTCCGCGCACTACCTGGACGAGCTGCCGTCCGAGGGGTCCCCGCTCGGTCACGGCTTCCGGGACCAGGAGCTGGAGGAGAAGGTCTTCGAACTGACCCAGAGGATCGGCATCGGGGCGCAGTTCGGCGGCAAGTACTTCTGCCACGACGTGCGCGTGGTGCGGCTGCCGCGGCACGGCGCCTCCTGTCCGGTCGCCATCGCGGTCTCCTGCTCGGCCGACCGCCAGGCGGTCGCGAAGATCACGGCCGAGGGCGTGTTCCTGGAGCAGCTGGAGACGGACCCGGCGCGGTTCCTGCCGGAGACGACCGACGAGCACCTGGAGCAGGAGGGCGACGTGGTGCGCGTCGACCTGAACCAGCCCATGGACGACATCCTCGCCGAGCTGTCCAAGCACCCCGTCAAGACGCGGCTGTCGCTGTCCGGGCCGCTGGTCGTGGCGCGCGACATCGCGCACGCCAAGATCAAGGAGCGGCTGGACGCGGGTGAGGAGATGCCGCAGTACCTGAAGGACCACCCGGTGTACTACGCCGGTCCGGCCAAGACGCCCGAGGGGTACGCGTCGGGGTCGTTCGGTCCGACCACGGCCGGGCGCATGGACTCCTACGTCGAGCAGTTCCAGGCGGCGGGCGGTTCCAAGGTGATGCTCGCGAAGGGGAACCGGAGCAGGCAGGTCACGGACGCGTGCGCCTCGCACGGCGGCTTCTACCTGGGCTCGATCGGGGGGCCGGCCGCGCGGCTCGCGCAGGACTGCATCAAGAAGGTCGAGGTCGTCGAGTACGAGGAGCTCGGCATGGAAGCGGTGTGGAGGATCGAGGTCGAGGACTTCCCGGCGTTCGTCGTGGTGGACGACAAGGGGAACGACTTCTTCCAGGACCCCGCGCCCGCGCCGACGTTCACCTCGATTCCGGTGCGGGGGCCCGGGCTGGCGTAGCGCCGTCGGAGCGCGGCGGGGACGGGTTCCGCCCCCGCCGCCTCGCCCCGCCGGGTGTGCGGTCCGGACGGGCTAATCCGGGGTCCGGTCCGGAACATCCTCCGGGCTTCCCACGCTGTACCCACCATGAGCGAATACCGCATCGAGCACGACTCCATGGGTGAGGTACGGGTTCCCGCGCAGGCCAAGTGGCGGGCGCAGACCCAGCGGGCCGTGGAGAACTTCCCCGTCTCCGGGCAGCGGATCGAGCGTGCGCACATCGAGGCCCTGGCCCGCGTCAAGGCCGCCGCCGCCAAGGTCAACGCGGAGCTGGGCGTGCTCGACAAGGACATGGCCGAGGCCATCCAGGACGCGGCCGCCGAGGTGGCCGAGGGGCGCTGGGACGAGCAGTTCCCCGTGGACGTCTTCCAGACCGGCTCCGGGACCTCGTCCAACATGAACGCCAACGAGGTCATCGCCACGCTCGCCGCCGAGCGGCTCGGCAGGGAGGTCCACCCCAACGACCATGTGAACGCCTCCCAGTCGTCCAACGACGTCTTCCCCTCCTCCCTCCACATCGCCGCCACCGCCGCCATCACCCGCGACCTCGTCCCGGCCCTCGAACACCTGGCGGCCTCTCTCGAACGCAAGGCCGACGAGTTCGCGGATGTCGTGAAGGCCGGGCGCACCCACCTCATGGACGCCACCCCCGTGACGCTCGGCCAGGAGTTCGGCGGCTACGCGGCCCAGGTGCGCCACGGCGTCGAGCGGCTGAACGCCTCGCTGCCCCGGCTCGCGGAACTGCCGCTGGGCGGCACTGCGGTCGGCACCGGGATCAACACCCCGCCCGGCTTCTCCGCCGCCGTCATCGCCGAGGTCGCCCGGGCCACCGGACTGCCGCTGACCGAGGCCCGCGACCACTTCGAGGCCCAGGGCGCCCGGGACGGCGTCGTGGAGACGAGCGGACAGCTCAGGACGATCGCCGTCGGGCTGACCAAGATCTCCAACGATCTGCGGTGGATGGCCTCGGGGCCGCGCACCGGTCTCTCCGAGATCGCGCTCCCCGACCTCCAGCCGGGGTCCTCGATCATGCCCGGCAAGGTCAACCCGGTGATCCCGGAGGCCGTCCTCATGGTCGCCGCGCAGGTCATCGGCAACGACACCGCGATCACCTTCGCGGGCGCCTCCGGAGCCTTCGAGCTCAACGTCATGATGCCGGTGATGGCGAAGAACGTGCTGGAGTCCGTCCGGCTCCTCACCCAGGTGTCGCGGCTGCTCGCCGACCGGACGGTGGACGGGATCGTCGCGCACCGCGAACGCGCCCGCGAGTACGCCGAGTCCTCGCCCTCCGTCGTCACCCCCCTCAACAAGTACATCGGGTACGAGGAGGCGGCGAAGGTCGCCAAGAAGGCGCTCGCCGAGCGCAGGACCATCCGCGAGGTCGTCCTGGACTCGGGGTACGTGGAGCGCGGCGACCTCACCCTGGAGCAGTTGGACGAGGCGCTCGACGTGCTGCGGATGACGCGCCCGTAGCCGCTTCCCCCGGACGACCCGCCTGTGGACGAACCGTGAAAGGCACTGCCGCGTCTGATGCCTGAGGCACCTAATATCTGTGCATGGCAGACGACGGAGCGGTGAGACGGATGGAAGCGGGCGGGTCGAGCGGACACTGGGCGCCGGGAGACCAGATCCTGTGGCGCTACCGGGAGAACGGCAAGGCGCACTTCCACATCGCCCGCCCGGTCACCGTGGTGCGGGACGACGACGAACTGCTGGCCGTGTGGATGGCGCCCGGTACCGAGTGCGTCAAGCCCGTGCTGGCCGACGGCCGGCCCGTGCACACCGAACCGCTGGAGTCGCGGTACACCACGCCGCGCACCATACGGCTCGACCGCTGGGCCGGCACCGGGGTGCTCAAGCTCGCCCGTCCGGGTGAGCCGTGGTCGGTCTGGCTGTTCTGGGATCCGGGCTGGGAGTTCAAGAACTGGTATGTGAACCTGGAGAAGCCGCTGGTCAGATGGGACGGCGGGGTCGACTCCGAGGATCACTTCCTGGACATCTGCGTGTACCCCGACCACAGTTGGGACTGGCGCGACGAGGACGAGTTCGCACAGGCACAGCGCGACGGGCTGATGGGCGCCCCGCTCGCCGAGCGGGTGCGGGAGGCTGGGCGCTCGGCGGTGGAGGTCATCCGCGCCTGGGGAGCACCGTTCTCGGGCGACTGGCAGCACTGGCGGCCGGATCCCGCCTGGTCAGTGCCCCCTCTCCCCGAAGACTGGGACCGCACGCCCGCGGATGTGACCTCATGAGACCCTTGTTGCGCCCCGGCGGTGCAACCGTAGGATCGTCCTCCGCGAGGGCATGCAACAGCAACTCCCGCAATATTCACTGGGCTTGACCTAACGTCACCGAGGGGCGGCAGGACGTGAGCGAGGGGTACGAGGGCCACACCAGGGCGGTCGGCCCGGCCCGTGGGCCATGGAGGGTGGGGGACCGCGCCGGAATCCCGTTCCCGGGACACGTATTCCGGGTATCGGAACTTCTGCGGGACCCACTGCACGCACGGCGCGCAGCCCCGGACGGATGGACTCGACACGCGTGACGGAGCACCCGACCTCCCACGAGCGCCCGCAGCCGGGCGTCGGCCCCGCGGACGGCCGCGGGGCGCTCCTGCGTGCCCCGGAGCCGCTGCCCCCGCCGCCGCCCAGCGCCTTACCGGCACAGACCGGGCCGGGTGGCACGGCCACCCCCGACGCGCCGTTCTCCTGCGCCCAGCACGGCCCGTCGGGCGGCACGCCCGGCGCGTCCGCCCCGCTCCCGGCCCTGGGCGGCGAGCACTCCCAGCCCGTGGCCGACGAGCCCGGCACGCACCGTCCGCGGCCCGCCCCGGAGGGCATTCCGGTCCAGCCGGGCGCGGAGGGGGAACGGGTCCCGGCCCCGCCCGCGGGCACGGACCGGCGCACCGGCCAGGCCCCGCCGCACGGCCCGATGCCGATGCGGCGCGACGGGGACCGGCTGCGCTTCGTGGGCGCCGCGACCCGGCGGATCGCGCGCGGCATCGACCTCGAAGAGATCGTGATGGGCCTGTGCCGGGCCACCGTGCCGACCTTCTCCGACGCGATCCTCGTCTATCTGCGCGACCCGCTGCCCGTCGGCGACGAGCGGCCGACAGGGCCGCTGGTGCTCCGGCTGCGGCGCACCGACCGCATTCCGCAGGAGCGGGATCCGGAGGACGGCGGCCTCGCGGTCCCCGTGACCGAGAACACCGGTGCCACGGCGCTGAGCAACGAGATCTGCGAGGTGCGTCCGGGGGGCGCGCTCGCCGAGGTGCTGCGCGGGGTGCGGCCGGTCTTCGCCGACGCGCCCGGCGCCCGGGCCGCCCTCGTGGAACTCCTCGGCGAGGACCTCGCCATGCCCGCGGGGCAGCGCGCGATCCTCGCGCCGCTGCGCGGGCGCCGCCGGGTGATCGGCGCGGTGCTGTTCCTGCGCCGGCCCGAGCGCCTCGCGTTCGAGGCCGACGACCTCCTGGTCGCGGCGCAGCTCGCCACGCACAGCGCCCTCGGCATCGACAAGGCGGTGCTGTACGGGCGTGAGGCGTACATCGCCGACGAGCTGCAGCGCACCATGCTGCCGGAGACGCTGCCGAACCCGACGGGCGTGCGCCTCGCCTCCCGCTACCTGCCCGCCGCCGAGACCGCCCGGGTGGGCGGGGACTGGTACGACGCCATTCCGCTGCCCGGCAGCCGGGTGGCCCTGGTCGTGGGCGACGTCATGGGCCACTCCATGACCTCCGCGGCGATCATGGGGCAGCTGCGGACGACGGCCCAGACACTCGCCGGGCTCGATCTGCCCCCGCAGGAGGTGCTGCACCACCTGGACGAGCAGGCCCAGCGGCTCGGCACGGATCGCATGGCGACCTGCCTGTACGCGGTCTACGACCCGGTCGCGCACCGGATCACCGTGGCCAACGCCGGCCATCCCCCGCCGGTCCTGCTGCATCTGGGCGGCCGGGCCGAGGTGCTGCGGGTGCCCGCGGGCGCGCCCATCGGTGTGGGCGGGGTGGACTTCGAGGCGGTCGAGCTGGACGCTCCGGCCGGCGCCACCCTCCTGCTGTACACGGACGGCCTGGTGGAGTCGCGGCTGCGGGACGTGTGGACCGGGATAGAGCAGCTGAGGGAGAAGCTGGCCGCGACCGCCCAGCTCACCGGCGCGGACCATCCGCCGCCGCTGGAGGCGCTGTGCGACGAGGTCCTCGACATGCTGGGCCCCGGCGACCGGGACGACGACATCGCGCTGCTCGCCGCCCGCTTCGACGGGATCGCGCCGAGCGATGTCGCGTACTGGTTCCTGGAGCCCGAGGACGCCGCGCCGGGCCGGGCGCGCCGCCTGGCCCGCAGAGCGCTCGCCCGCTGGGGCATGGAGGAGCTGACGGACTCGGTGGAGCTGCTGGTCAGCGAGGTCGTCACCAACGCGGTGCGCTACGCGTCACGGCCCATCACGCTGCGCCTGCTGCGTACGGACGTGCTGCGCTGCGAGGTCGGGGACGACGTGCCCCAGCTGCCACGGCTGCGGCAGGCGCGCGCCACGGACGAGGGCGGCCGGGGGCTCTACCTGGTGAACCGGCTGGCGCGGCGCTGGGGTGCGACCCGGCTGAGCACCGGGAAGGTGGTCTGGTTCGAGCTGAACCGGGGGTGACGCCGGCCCCCGGTCCGCCGGGGGCCCGGTCCGGGAGCGGCGCCGGTCCAGGGTTGCCGGGGTCCGGTTCGCGGGGTTGACTTCTGCTGAGGAGCAAAAGGAGCGAAGCGACCTGACGGACACCCTCGGCACGACGGGAGGACGCTCGTGTCTCAGGCACCCCAGCAGGTCCCGTACACGACCAGTAACGCCGGCATCCCCGTGGAGACCGTATCGCGCACGAGGTCGACGGCGGCTGACGTACGGCCCACGCGAGGCGGAACGCGCGAAGGGCGCCCGGCGGATGTCCGCCGGGCGCCCTTCCCCGTCAGTTCTAGTTCTGCTGGCCGGGGGCGTTCGGGTCGAGCGGGTCCGCCGGCGGCGACCCCGAGGTGGCCGGTGTCGACGGGGGCGGGCTGGTCGGCGGCTTGCTGCTGCCCGTGGGCCCGGTCGAGGCCGTCGGCGGCTTGCTCGTCGCCGGCTTGCTGCTGCTCGGCGGCGGGCTGCTGCTCGGCGAGGACGGGGGCGAGCTGCTCGGCGCCTGGCTCAGGCTCGGCGACGGGGGCGGCTGGACGGCCGCGCCCTGCGTGGTGTCCAGGTCGAACTCGCTGACCGAGCCCATCGCCGAGAAGGTGTACTGGGCCCAGATCTGCGCGGGGTAGCCACCGCCGTTGATACGGCCGCCGCTGGTGGCGATGAGGCCCGTGGCGCCCGTGAGCGGGACCTGCGTGTGCTTCTTGGCGTCCTCACCGAACAGGCCGACCGAGGTGACCAGGTTCGGCGTGTAGCCGGTGAACCAGGCCGACTTGTTGTTGTCGGAGGTACCGGTCTTGCCCGCCACCTGCTGTCCGTCGCGCGCCTCGTTGGCCGCCACCGACCGCGAGGCGGTGCCGTCGTCGACCACACCGGTCAGGACCGAGGTCACCGTGTCGGCGGCCTGGGGGCTGACCACCTGGCTACCGACCGGGTCCGGCAGGGTGAAGGGGTTGCCCTGGTGCACCGCCGACTTGATGACCGCCGGAGTGACCTTCCGGCCGTGGTTGTCCAGGGTCGCGTAGACGCCGGCCATCTCCAGCGGGCTCGCGCCCATGGTGCCCAGGGTCTGGGCGGGCACGACCGCCAGGCCCTTGGTGTCCAGGCCGAGGGAGTTCGCGACCTTCAGCACGTTGTCCATGCCGACGTCGACGCCCATCTGCGCGAAGACCGAGTTGACGGACTGGTTCATCGCCTTCTGGACGGTGATGGGCCCGTAGTTCGTGTTGTCCTCGTTCGGCGGTGCGAAGCCGATCGAGCTGCCCTTGACCGGGCGGCGGCTGGTGCCGTCGTAGATCGTGTTGGCGTCGATCGGGCGGCCGTCCTGCGTCTTGGCCTGCTCGTCCAGCGCCGCGGCGAGGATCAGCGGTTTGAAGGTGGAGGCCGGCTGGTAGTCGCGGCGGGTCGCGTTGTTCGTGTAGTGCTTGAAGTAGTCGGCGCCGCCGTACAGGGCGAGCACCCGGCCCGTCTTCGGTTCCACGGACACCGCGCCGGGCTGGACGTTTCCGTCGACGGAACGCTTCTTCGCGTCCAGCTTGCTGGTCAGCTGCTCCTTGACGGCCTGCTCCAGCTGGGACTGCTTCTTCTTGTCGATGTTCAGCGTGATGGTCCAGCCGCCCCGCCTCAGCAGCGCCTCGGCGTCGCCCATGCTGCCGGCCGACCCCTCGGCCACGAGCTGCTTCTCCAGGGACTGGTTGGCCGCGTCCACCAGATAGCCGGTCTGGCCCTTCAGCTCGGGCGCGGGCTTCGGGGTCATGGGCTTGGGGAACTTCATGGCGGCGCGCTTGCCGGCGTCCAGCCAGTGCTGGCCGACCATGTTGTCCAGGACGTAGTTCCAGCGGGCCTGCGCCAGTTTCTTGCCGGTGTCGGTGGCGATGGCCCAGTCGTACTGGTTCGGCGCCTGGAGCAGCGCCGCCAGGTACGCACCCTGCTCGACCGTCAGGTTCTTGGCGTCCTTGCGGTAGTACGCCTGCGCGGCGGCCTGGATGCCGTAGGCGCCGCGACCGTAGTAGCTGGTGTTGATGTAGCCCGCGAGGATGTAGTCCTTGGACTTCTGGCGGTCCAGCTTGAGGGAGATGACCAGTTCCTTCAGCTTGCGCGTGACGGTCTGGTTCTGCGTCAGGTAGTAGTTCTTGACGTACTGCTGGGTGATCGTCGAGCCGCCCTGCGCGCCCTTGCCGGAGAGGGTGTTGAGGATGCCTCGGGTCGTGCCCTTCAGGTCGACGCCGGCGTCCTGGTAGAAGGTCTTGTTCTCCGCGGCGACGAAGGTGTGCTGGACCTCCTTGGGCACCTCGGCGAGCGCGACGTTCTCACGGTTCAGCTCGCCGGTGCGGGCGAGCATGGTGCCGTCGCTGTACTTGTAGACGTTGCTCTGCAGCTGGGCCGCGGCGTTCGCCTCGTCCGGTATGGGGGTCTCCATGTACAGCACCACGAACGCGCCCATGATCAGCAGCACGAAGGTGAACAGCGCTCCGACGACCTTCTTCCAGGTGAAGAACCTGCGTATGCCGCCCTTCGCGCCCTTGCCCTTCCCCTTGCCGCTCCTGGCGTTCGCCTGGGCGCGCGCCGCGGCCCGCGGCCCGAGCGAGGGGGAGTCGGCCGTGCCGGTCGATGCGGAGGCAGTCGTCCCGGTCGAGCGCGCGGGCACCGCGCGGCGGCCGCTGCGCTGCCGCGCTCGTCTCTCTTCCGCTCGTCCCATGACTCGATCCGCTCCGCTCCGTCGTCGTGTGTCACACAGGTACGTGGCCCAGGTCAGCTCAGAAAGCTAACACCGTGCGGTATGACAAAGGCCCGCCGATCCCGCCTTTTGCGGACGTGACAATCAGCACCTGCTCCCACCGGAACCGACGTCGGAAAGACGCAGAAGGTTGTCATGTCCGGACAGGTGTTATCAGTTCGCTAGATCCGGCGCTCGGGAGCGAGCAGACAGCGACCCCCCTCCCCCTCGTGTGGCAGAACCGTGACAATGGCCTCCCACCTGCGAAAACATACCGCAGTGAAGCTCGTTCCATGATCTATACGCAGCATGTATACGTCGGGTGTATACGCCGCATGTACAGTGCTCACCATGTCCATCGGTCACACACTTCTCGGACTCCTGGAGTCCGGGCCCCGCCACGGTTACGACCTGAAGCGGGCCTTCGACGAAAAATTCGGTCACGACCGGCCGCTGCACTACGGCCAGGTCTACTCGACGATGTCCCGTCTGCTGAAGAACGGGCTCGTGGAGGTCGACGGCATCGAGGCGGGCGACGGGCCCGAGCGCAAGCGGTACGCCATCACCGAGGCGGGTGTCACCGACGTACAGGCATGGCTCGCCACCCCGGAGAAGCCCGAGCCGTACCTCCAGTCGACCCTCTACACCAAGGTCGTCCTCGCGCTGCTGACGCACCGCGACGCCGCCGACATCCTGGACACCCAGCGCTCGGAGCACCTGCGGATGATGCGGATACTGACCGACCGCAAGCGCAAGGGCGATCTGGCCGACCAGCTGATCTGCGACCACGCCCTGTTCCATCTCGAAGCCGACCTGCGCTGGCTGGAGCTGACCGCCGCACGGCTGGACCGACTCGCCGAGGCGGTGGCCCCGTGACTCCCTCCGGTTCCCTGCTCGCCGCGCGGGAGCTGCGCAAGGCGTACGGCCCGACCCTCGCCCTGGACGGCGCCGGGTTCTCCATCCACCCCGGCGAGGTCGTCGCGGTGATGGGCCCCTCCGGCTCCGGCAAGTCGACCCTGCTGCACTGCCTCGCCGGCATCGTGCCCCCGGACTCGGGCTCGATCCTCTACAACGGCCGCGAGATGGCCGGCATGAGCGACGCCGAGCGCAGCCTGCTCAGGCGCTCCGAGTTCGGGTTCGTGTTCCAGTTCGGACAGCTGGTGCCCGAACTGACCTGCGTCGAGAACGTGGCCCTCCCACTGCGGCTGACCGGCATGAACCGCAAGGAGGCCGAGCGCAGCGCCCTGGCCCGGATGGAGCGGCTGGAGGTCGACACCCTCGCCAAGAAGCGGCCCGGTGAGATCTCCGGCGGTCAGGGCCAGCGCGTCGCCGTCGCCCGCGCCCTGGTCACCGACCCCCGCGTGATCTTCGCCGACGAGCCCACCGGCGCCCTCGACTCGCTCAACGGCGAGCGGGTGATGGAACTGCTCACCGAGGCCGCCCGCTCGGCGAACACGGCGGTCGTGCTGGTGACGCACGAGGCCCGGGTGGCCGCCTACTCCGACCGCGAGATCGTGGTGCGCGACGGCAGGTCCCGGGACATGGAGCGCGCCGTATGAGCACGCACGAGCCGCTGCCGGCTCGCGCCGGATCGAGGTCCTTCGGCCGCGCCAGGGACCTGGCCATGGGCATCCGGTTCGCCGTCACCGGCGGCAGCGAGGGGTGGGTACGGCTCCTGCTGACGGCGGTCGGCGTGGGGCTCGGCGTGGCGCTGCTCCTGCTCACCACCGCCCTGCCGAGCGTCCTGAACGTACGGCACGAGCGGGAGAACGCGCGCCAGGACCACACCTACGGCCAGGAGCACGCGCGCAAGGCCGACGACACCCTGGTGATCTCCGACGTCGACACGACCTTCCACGACAAGGACGTCCGCGGTCGCCTGATGGAGCCCGAGGGCGCCCGGGCCCCGCTGCCACCGGGCGTGGCCGGCTTCCCGGCGGTGGGCGAGATGGTCGCCTCCCCCGCGCTGAAGCGGCTCCTGGCCTCCGACGAGGGCAGGCTGCTGCGGGAGAGGCTGCCCTACAAGGTCGTCGGGACCATCGGTGAGAGCGGCCTCGTCGGCTCGCACGAACTCGCCTACTACGCGGGCGCCCGGAACCTGGCGCCCCGGATGGACGGCTCCACGACGGCCCGCATCGACCACTTCGGGGGCTCCGAACCGATGCAGCAGCGCACGGACCCGATCCTGGTCCTGCTGACCCTGGTCGTCTTCATCGCGCTGCTGATGCCGGTCATGGTGTTCATCGCCACGGCCGTGCGCTTCGGTGGCGAGCGGCGCGACCGCAGGCTCGCGGCACTGCGGCTGGTCGGCTCGGACAGCGCGATGACCCGGCGCACCGCCGCGGGCGAGGCGCTCGCGGGCGCGCTGCTCGGGCTGGTGCTCGGCACCGTGTTCTTCCTGATCGGCCGCGAGTTGGCGGGCGGCGCGGAGGTCCTCGGCGTCAGCGTGTTCCCCAGCTATCTCAACCCCTCGCCGGCGCTCGCCGCGCTCGTCGCCGTCGCGGTCCCGGCGGCCGCGGTCGCGGTGACGCTGTTCGCGCTGCGCCAGGTCGTCATCGAGCCGCTCGGCGTGGTCCGCACGGCCAAGCCGAGGCGGCGCCGGCTGTGGTGGCGGCTGCTGCTGCCGCTGGGCGGCCTCGGGATGCTCGCCCCGATGATCGGCCAGGGAAGCGACGGGGGCGACTTCAACCAGTACCTGGTCATCGGGGGTGTCGTCCTGCTGCTCGTCGGGGTGACCGCACTGCTGCCCTGGGTCGTCGAGGCCGTGGTGGGCCGTCTGGGCGGCAGCGGCGTCTCCTGGCAGCTCGCCGTGCGCAGGCTGCAGCTGAGCAGTGGCACCGCGGCCCGCATGGTCAACGGTGTGGCGGTGGCGGTGGCCGGCGCCATCGCCCTGCAGATGCTGTTCGCCGGGGTCGACGACAGCTACACCAAGCACACCAGGAACGACCTCACCCGGGCCCAGATGCAGGTGAACCTGCCGCGCGGTGTGCCGCTGACGTCGTCCGCCGACGAGCTCGCCCGCACCAAGGGCGTGCTGAAGGCGACGGCGCTGGCCAGCGGCACCCTGGTCGACAAGCCGAAGGACCCGGGCACGTCCACCGGTCTGAGCGTCGGCGACTGCGCCTCCCTGCGCGAGATCGCGGCCCTGCCCTCCTGCCACGACGGCGATGTCTTCGCCCTTGAGGGGGCGGGGTGGGACACCGAGACGCAGAAGCTGGCGAAGCCGGGCCGGACGCTGTACCTCACGCCGTCCGGCAGGAGCGTGGACGGCGATGCCCACGACGGCGACGCGGTGGCCTGGACGGTGCCCGGCACCGTGCGGCCCGCCCGGGCGATCGAGGACCCGACGGGCCAGAAGCAGTCCGGTGTCCTGATGACCCCGCGCGCGGTGCCGGGGAACATCGCGGCGCTGACGACCGGACAGGTCTACGTGTCGCTGGACCACTCCGTGCCGGACGCGGCCGACCACGTCCGCAACACGGCCGCGCGGATCGACTTCCAGACCTACCCGATGATGTGGGCGGCCACGGAGACGGACAAGAAGTTCGTCTCGCTGCGCAGGGGGCTGTTCGTCGGCGCCGCCTGCGTGCTGGCGCTGATCGGGGCGAGCCTGCTGGTGTCGCAGCTGGAGCAGTTGCGGGAGCGCAGGAAGCTGCTGTCCTCGCTGGTCGCGTTCGGCACCCGGCGCCGCACGCTGAGCCTGTCGGTGCTGTGGCAGACAGCGATCCCGATCACCCTCGGGCTGGTGCTGGCGTCCGCGGTCGGGGTGGGCCTCGGCGCGGTCCTGTTGGGCATGACCGGACAACCCGTGCGGATCGACTGGACGAGCGTGCTGTCGATGACGGGCGTCGGCGCCGGCGTGGTCCTCCTGGTGACGCTGATCAGCCTGCCGCCGCTGCTGCGGATGATGCGGCCGGAGGGGCTGCGCACGGAGTGAGGCCCCCGCACCCCGTGAACGCCCTGCGGCGCATCCCTACGGGGAGGCGCCGCAGGGCGTCGTACGGCGGACACCGCGTCAGGTGCCGGGCCCCGTCACCCGCACGGGCAGCGGACGCAGCGCCTCGCGCAGCGCGTCGGCCAGTTCCTCGTACTCGGCGCCGCGCGCGGTGCCCGTCCGCATGGCGAAGGCGATGCGCCGGGTCGGGGCGGGGTCGGCGAAGTAGCCGGTCAGAAGCTGGCTGCTGCGGCTGGTCTCCACCTTGAGCGCCGTACGCGGCAGCAGGGTGACGCCCATCCCGCCGGCCACCAGCTGGACGAGGGTGGACAGACCGGCGGCCGTCGTGGCCACCGGCGCGCCCTCCCGGCGCCCGCCGGCGCCCTCGGTCGAGGGGCCCCGCCCCACCCGGTTGATCTCGCGTCCCGCCTCGCGGCAGATGTCGAGGGCCTGGTCGCGCAGGCAGTGCCCCTCGTCCAGCAGCAGCAGGTTGAGTTCGCGCAGTGCCTCGCGGGGGATCCCGTCCCGCCCGCCGAGCCAGTGGTCGAGCGGGGTGACCAGCACGAAGTCCTCGTCGAAGAGGGGCAGTTCGCTCACGCCGGGGACCTGCAGCGGAACGGCGAGCAGCAGCAGGTCGAGCCGGCCGGTGCCCAGTCCGTCGAGCAGGCTCGCGGTCTGCTCCTCGTGCACCTGCAGGTCGAGGTCCGGGTAGCGGTCGTGGACCAGGCGCAGGACCGTCGGCAGCAGGTACGGCGCCACGGTCGGGATCACTCCGAGCCGGAGCGCGCCGGTGAAGGGGGCGCGGACGGCCTCGGCCTCCTCCAGCAGGGCGCCCACCTCGGCCAGTACCGCCTTGGCCCGCACGGCGAGGCGTGCTCCGGCGGGCGACAGGAGCACCTTGCGGGTGGTGCGCTCCAGCAGCGTGACGCCGAGGACCTCCTCCAGGGCGGAGACGGCACCGGACAGGGCCGGCTGGCTCATGCCGATCGCGGCGGCCGCGTCCCGGAAGTGGAGGTGCTCGGCGACGGCGGCGAAGGCACGCAGTTGGGCGAGCGTGGGCTGACGCCGCCCGCTCGGCTTGGGGCCGCCCATGGCCGTACTCCTTCGCTTCCGTTCCCGCGGTCTCTTCACCGGCGGTCACTGATAGACGTCACCGATCAACGCGACCGAGTGTAGCTATTTCCTGAATCAATGCACCGTGTGCCAGGATCGTGATCCGTCCAACCCATGAGAAACACCTTGTGCCAAGGATGTTTCTGTGCAACAAGGAGAGCGTGTGCTCACTGTCGGTGACAAGTTCCCCGAGTTCGAACTGACCGCCTGCGTCTCGCTGGAGAAGGGGCAGGAGTTCGAGGAGATCAACCACAAGACCTACGAGGGCAAGTGGAAGATCGTCTTCGCGTGGCCCAAGGACTTCACCTTCGTGTGCCCGACCGAGATCGCCGCCTTCGGCAAGCTGAACGACGAGTTCGCCGACCGTGACGCCCAGATCCTCGGCTTCTCCGGTGACTCCGAGTTCGTGCACCACGCCTGGCGCAAGGACCACCCGGACCTGCGCGAGCTGCCCTTCCCGATGCTCGCCGACTCGAAGCACGAGCTGATGCGCGCCCTGGGCATCGAGGGCGAGGACGGCTTCGCGCAGCGCGCCGTCTTCATCGTGGACCAGAACAACGAGATCCAGTTCACCATGGTGACCGCGGGCTCCGTCGGCCGTAACCCCAAGGAGGTCCTGCGGGTCCTCGACGCGCTGCAGACCGACGAGCTGTGCCCGTGCAACTGGAGCAAGGGCGAGGAGACCCTCGACGCCGTCCAGCTGCTGGCCGGTGAGTGAGCGATGTCCCTCGACTCCCTCAAGTCCGCCGTCCCGGACTACGCCAAGGACCTGAAGCTGAACCTGGGCTCGGTCATCGGCAACTCCGACCTGTCGGCCCAGCAGCTGTGGGGCACCGTGCTGGCCACGGCCATCGCGTCGCGCTCGGCGATCGTGCTGCGCGAGCTGGAGCCCGAGGCGAAGGCCAACCTGACGCCCGAGGCGTACACCGCGGCGAAGGCGGCGGCCGCCGTCATGGCGATGAACAACGTCTTCTACCGCACGCGCCACCTGCTGTCCGACCACGAGTACGGCACGCTGCGCGCGGGCCTGCGGATGAACGTGATCGGCAACCCCGGGGTCGACAAGGTCGACTTCGAGCTGTGGTCGTTCGCCGTGTCGGCGATCAACGGCTGCGGGATGTGCCTGGACTCGCACGAGCAGGTGCTCCGCAAGGCGGGCGTGGAGCGTGACGTCATCCAGGAAGCCTTCAAGATCGCCTCGGTGGTCCAGGCGGTCGGCGTGACCCTGGACGCGGAAGCGGTCCTGGCCGCCGAGTAACGGCAGTCACACCACAGGGGCCTGTCCCCCGGCTCGAGCCGGGGGGCCGGGCCCCGGGGGGGGGTGGGGGGGGCCCCGGGGGGCGGGGGGGTGGAT